>JABYQB010000001.1 GCA_024648785.1 Candidatus Westeberhardia cardiocondylae
TGTTGTTAATTTATTTACATAATATTTTTAATATTTTATGAATACATAATATTTTATATAAAATTTATAATTTATATTTTTTATTTTCATAATTCTTGTTATTGTATTTATTTATTTAAATTATTCTGATATTAAAAACTATTTATTTAATTAATATAAAATATAATTGTTTATATAATAAAATTATGATACGTATATATGATATTTTGTAACTTTTTGAAATTGAATTAGATGAATTACTTTTATGTTATAATTTTATTTATATATCAAATTTCTTATGTTATATAAAAATAATATGTTTAACAAATTTTTAATTTTATTAATTTGTCAATTATATTTGAGCCGAAGTGGCGAAATTGGAAGACGCAGTTGATTCAAAATCAACCACCTATTTTGGTGTACCGGTTCGAATCCGGTCTTCGGCAGTTTTATTTTAAAAATAAATATATTTTAGTTATTAATTTTGAATATTTTATTAATATTAAACATATAAATTGTTGTATATAAAATAATTATAAGTTATTTATATTTAATAATATTTTGTATCTTAAATATTAATAATTTTTTCATTTTTTAGTTTTGGTTTAAATATATTATGTCATATTCAGAAAAATTTGATGTTATTGTTGTTGGTGGTGGGCATGCTGGTGTTGAAGCAGCTATGGCTTCATCTAGAATGGGTTGCAGTACTTTATTGATTACACATAATCTTGATATGATAGGTCATATGCCATGTAATCCAGCCATTGGTGGTGTTGGTAAAAGTCAATTAGTTAAAGAAATTGATGCCATGGGTGGTTTAATGGCTAAAGCTATAGATTTGTCAGGAATTCAATTTAAAATTTTAAATTCTAGTAAAGGATATGCCGTTAGATCAACTCGAGCTCAAGCAGATAAAAAGTTGTATAAAAAGGTTGTTCGTAATGCATTAGAAAAACAAAATAATTTGGTTTTGTTACAAGAATCAGTTAAAGATTTAATTATTTGTAATAATAAAGTTGTCGGTATAAATACTGCAATGGGGTTGAAGTTTTATTCATTCTCAATAGTATTGACTATTGGAACTTTTTTATGTTCAAATATATATGTTGGATTAAAAGTTAATAAATCTATTAATGAATATAATTCATTATCAGATTCTTTGTCTTTATGTTTGCAAGATTTATCGTTTAATCCTATGAGGTTGAAAACTGGAACACCTCCAAGACTCTCTGCAAAAAGCATTGATTTTTCTAAAACTTTAATTCAGAATGGAGATGATCCAGTACCAGTATTTTCTTTCTTAGGTTCATCTTCTTTACATCCTACTCAGGTCCCTTGTCATATTACTTATACTAATGAAAAAACTCATGATATTATTACTAAGAATTTAATTCATAGTCCAATATATTCTGGAATTGTTAATTGTGCTGGTCCTCGTTATTGTCCATCTATAGAAGATAAAATATTTCGATTTAGTAATAAACTTTCTCATCAAATTTTTTTAGAACCTGAAGGATTAGATAGTGATGAAATTTATCCTAGTGGTATTTCTACTAGCTTGCCATTTTGTGTTCAAATAGAAATGATACATTCTATACCTGGGTTAGAATTTTCAAGAATAATTCGACCTGGTTATGTTATTGAATATAGTTTTTTTGATCCTAGTGGTTTACGTCCAACTTTAGAAAGTAAATTAATTAAAGGTTTATTTTTTGCAGGTCAAATTAATGGTACTAGTGGTTATGAAGAGGCTGCTGCTCAAGGTATGTTAGCTGGGTTAAATGCAGCTTTATTAAGTATGGAGAAGGATTGTTGGTTTCCTTTGAGGAGTGAGGCATATTTGGGGGTTTTAGTGGACGATTTATGTTCTTTAGGAACAGAAGAACCATATCGTATGCTTACGTCCAGAGCTGAATATAGGCTTTCATTAAGAGAGGATAATGCAGATATTCGTCTTACAGAAATTGGAAGAAAATTAGGTATGGTAGATGATATTCGTTGGGAATTTTTTTGTAAAAAAGTTGAAAATATAGATAGAGAACGTCAAAGGTTGAGAAATACTTGGATAAATTGTAATTTTATGCATGAAGATTTAAGGATACTTAATAAGTCATTAAGTTCTCCTTTAAAGGGTAAAATGAATGGTGAAGATCTTATACGTCGTCCAGAAATTTCATATGATTTTTTGACTAGTTTGACTCATTTTGCACCTTCTGTTTTAGATAAACAAGTTTCTGATCAAGTAGAAATAGATATTAAATATCATGGTTATATAGTTCGACAGAAGAGAGAAATTTTTCGTTTTTTGCAAAATGAATATATATTGTTTCCAGATGATATAGATTTTTCTATTATTCCAGGTTTATCTAATGAAGTTATTTATAAATTAAATAAGTTTAAACCATATTCATTAGGACAAGCATCTCGTATTTCAGGAATTACCCCTGTTGCCATTTCTATTTTACTAATTTGGTTAAGGAAAAATTTTGTTTAGTTTTTAAATATTTAGTTGTTTAAGTACATGTTTTATTTTTGTGTTTATTTTAGTTTTATATATTTTAAAAATTTGTTGTTTTTTTTAGTTTTTATGTTAAATTATCCTTGTGTTGTTAGTTTTTATTGATTTATATAGATAATTTATATTTTTATTAAAAATAATAAATTTAAAAACCATATTTTATTTAATATGAGGTTAATTTGTTTTGTTTAATGAAATTTTTAGTTTAAAGGATTATATACATCATCATTTAAATCATTTAAAGTTGAATGTTAGTA
Source organism: Candidatus Westeberhardia cardiocondylae (assembly GCA_024648785.1). GTDB lineage: Bacteria > Pseudomonadota > Gammaproteobacteria > Enterobacterales > Enterobacteriaceae > Westeberhardia > Westeberhardia cardiocondylae_C. The sequence goes on from JABYQB010000001.1 coordinate 2,758, forward strand.
ATTTAGAATTTGTAGATTTTGGTCCAATATTTTCTATTATATTAATTAATATTGATTCAATGTTTTTTTCTTTATTTTTGGGATTGTTGTTTTTTTTAGTTTTTTATATTGTTTCTATTCGTGCTTTTGATTGTAAAAGAAAAGTTCCTGGTAAGTTACAAGCTTTAATTGAGTTGATTATAATATTTGTAGATAATAATGTAAAAGAAATATGTTGTGAAAGAAATAAATTAGTTTCTTCATTGTCTTTAACTGTTTTTGTTTGGATATTTTTAATGAATTCTATGGATTTATTTCCTGTAGATTTTTTATATTATTTTATAAAAAAATTATTTAATTTTTCTGAATTTCGTATTGTTCCTTCTGCTGATATTAATGTTACAATTGCAATGTCTATTGGTATTTTTTTCTTAATTATATTTTATACAATAAAAGAAAAAGGTTTTTTTACATTTTTTATTGAGTTTTTTTTGAATCCATTTCGTCATGTTGTTTTTTTTCCTATTAATTTTATTTTTGAAATAATTAATTTGCTATCTAAACTTATGTCTTTATCACTTAGATTATTTGGAAATATGTATGCAGGTGAATTGATTTTTCTTTTGATTTCTGGTTTGTTGCCTTGGTGGTTTCAATGGGTTTTATATGTACCTTGGGCTATGTTTCATGTTTTTATTATTTTATTACAGTCCTTTATTTTTATGATATTAACTATTGTGTATTGTTCTATGTTTTTAAATTTAAAAAAAATATAAAATAATATTTTTTATATAATGAATTTAATAAAATGGAGAATTTATGGAAAATTTTAATATTGATATTTTATATATAGCTTCTGCTATTATTTTGGGTTTATCATCAATAGGTGCTGCTATTGGAATTGGTATATTAGGTAGTAAATTTTTAGAAGGGGCTGCTAGACAACCTGATTTGATACCAATATTAAGAACTCAATTTTTTATTATTATGGGTTTGATAGATGCTATACCTATGATTTCTGTTGCAATTGCTTTATATATAATATTTGCTGTTGCATAGTTATATTTGAATGTTAATATTTAAATTTGTATTAAAAAATTATTTATCTTTAATTTTTATTATGTTAAATTTTACTTTTTTTATATTATCATTTATAATATTATTTAATTTATTTTATTTAACATGATTTATTATTAGTATTTTATGAGTATTAATTCTACAATTTTTGGACAATTGATTTCGTTTATAATATTTGTTTTTTTGTGTATGAAATATATATGGCCTTCTTTTATAGATTTAATTGAAAAAAGAAGAAAAAGTATAGCAGACAGTTTTTCTTCTATTGAAATAGCTAAGAATAATTTAAAACAGTCTAAGTTGGAAATTGATAATTTAATTTTAAATGCTAAATCTAAAGCTGATATTATTATTGATGAAGCTAATAAATATAAGATTAGTATACTTAATAGTGTTAGGTCTGAATCAGAAATTGAGAAAAATAAGATAATTAATGAAGCCTATGTTAAGATTGATTTAAAAAGAAAACTTGTAGAAGAAGAATTACGTAAAGAAATTATAAATTTTATTATTTTAGCTACTGAAAAAATTACTATTTGTTCTATTGATATAAATAAGAATATAGATATTGTTAATAAAATTATTTCTAAATTATAAAATTATGAAATAATGAGAATATAATGTATAATTCTACTGTTACATCGTACGCGAATGCTATTTTTGATCTTTCTGTTGAACAAAACAGTATACAGGAATGGCAAAAAATGTTATTTGTATCTTCTATTGTTAGTAAAAATAGTAAAGTTAATTCTATTTTGTATTCAAGGTTTTTGGGAAATAAAAAGATTGCTAATATTTTCATTTATCTTTGTGGTGATGTGTTAAATAAGTTTGGTAAAAGATTAATTTATTGTATGTCTAAATATGAAAGGTTACATCTATTTCCTGATATCTTTAAGGTTTTTGTTGCATTACGTTTATTTCATGAAGGTATTAATGTAGTTGAAGTTGTTTCTTCTTATTTTTTGACTAAAACTCAAAAAAGTTCTATTGTTTTTTTTATGAAAAATTATCTTTCTTCTAATGTTATATTGAATTGTAAAATTGATAAATCCATCATATCTGGTATTATTATTCGTGTAGGAGATATGGTACTAAATTATAGTGTGTATAATTCTATTTTTTGTTTAAAAAAATTTTTAAAAATTTGATGTTTTTATATTTATTATTTATTTAAGGAGTAATGATATTGGTATGGAATTAAATTCTGCTGAAATTAGTAAATTAATAAAAGATCGCATTTCTAAATTTGATATTAAGACTAATTTTTATAATGAAGGAACTATTGTTTCAGTTAATGATGGAATTATTAGAATTCACGGAATAACTAAAGTTATGCAAAATGAGATGATTTCTCTTCCGAATGGATGTTTTGCTTTGGCATTAAATTTGGAAATTAATTGTGTTGGTGCTGTTGTTATGGGTTATTATTTAGATTTATATGAAGGAATGAAAGTAAAATGTACTGGTAAAGTATTGGAAGTTCCTGTTGGTTATGGTTTATTAGGTAGAGTAGTTAATACTCTTGGTATACCAATAGATGGAAAAGGTAAATTAAACAACGAGGATTATTATCCTATTGAAAATTCAGCTCCAAATGTTATTGAGCGTAAATCTATTAATCAACCATTACAAACCGGGTATAAATCTATTGATTCTATGATACCTATTGGTAAAGGTCAAAGGGAGTTAATAATTGGTGATAGACAAACTGGAAAGTCATCTTTAGCTATTGATATGATTATTAATCAGAGAGATACCAATATTAAATGTGTTTATGTAGCTATTGGACAAAAATCTTCTGCAGTTGTTAATGTAATTAGTAAGTTACAAGAATATAAATCTTTAGAACATACAATTGTTGTTGTTGCTTCTTCTGCAGATTCAGCTGTATTACAATATTTAGCTCCTTATTCTGGTTGTTCTATGGGTGAATATTTTAGAGATATAGGAGAAGATGCATTAATTGTTTATGATGATCTTTCTAAACAAGCTATATCATATCGTCAAATTTCTTTACTTTTAAGAAGACCTCCAGGTCGAGAAGCATATCCTGGTGATATTTTTTATTTGCATTCTAGATTGCTTGAAAGGGCATCTTGTGTTAATAAGGAATATGTTAAGAAATTTACTCATGGTAAAGTTATAAATAAATCTGGATCTTTAACAGCTATTCCAATTGTTGAAACACAATCTGGGGATGTTTCTTCTTTTATTCCTACTAATGTTATTTCCATTACTGATGGTCAAATTTTTTTGGAATCTAGTTTATTTCATTCAGGTATTTACCCTGCTATTAATCCTGGTATTTCTGTTTCTCGTGTTGGTAGTGCTGCACAGACTGATATTATTAAAAAATTATCTGCTGGAATTCGATCCGCATTAGCTCAATATAGAGAGTTAGAAACATTTTCTCAATTTGCATCTGATTTGGATGATAATTCTCAAAAACAGTTATTGTATGGTAGAAAAGTTACAGAATTGTTAAAACAACAACAGTATTATCCTATATCGGTTTCTCAGCAAGCATTAATTTTATTTGCATTAGAGTATGGTTATTTAGATGATATTAATTTAGATAAAATTAAAAATTTTGAACAAGAATTAATTAATTATACATTGTGTAAACATTATGTATTTATGAAAGAAATTGATAAAAATGGATTTTATAATGATGAAATTAGTAGTAAATTTAAATTAATTTGTGAAACGTTTAAAAAAAATATTTTTCAATAATTTTTATTTTTATAAAAAAATTTACAGGTTTGTATTTATATGGTGTTTTTAAAAGATATACGTTCTAAAATTATTAGTTTTAAGAAAACTAAAAAAATTACTAAAGTAATGGAGATGATTTCTGCTTCTAAATTAAAGAAATTACAAAAAGTTTTGTTATCTATTAAGCCATATAAAAACAAGATTTCTGAAATTATTTGTCATCTTTTATCTGGAAATTTGGAATATAATCATGAATATATATGTGATCGTAATTTGAATTCTGTTGGTTATTTTGTATTTTTGACTAGTCGAGGTCTAGTTGGTAGTTTAAATATTAATTTGATTAATAAGTTAATTTGTGATATTAAAAAATGGCGTGATAAAAATATTAATGTCGAGTTGATGTTATTTGGAAAGAAATTTAATTCTTCATTTGAAGAATTAAATGGTGTTAATATTATTCCTATAGAATTTAAAATTAATATTAATAATATAATGTTTTCTGAATTAATTGGTCCTATAAGGATTATGTTGTCAAAATATGATGAAAATGTTTTAAGTAGAATTTATATTGTATATAATAAATTTATTAACGTTGTTTCTCAGATTCCAAATATTAAGAAGATTTTGCCTTTATCTAAAGATAATAGAAAAATAAATAGAAAAAATTCTAGTTATTTTTTAGATTATTTATATGAACCTGAACCTAAAATTTTATTGGATATTTTAATACGAAGGTATATAGAAACTAATATTTATTATAGCATGGTTGAAAGTTTAGTAAGTGAACAAGCAGCTCGTATGATAACAATGAAATCTGCTACAGAAAACGGAGATAATTTAATAAATGAGTTAGAATTAATTTATAATAAGTTTCGTCAAAATTCTATAACTAAAGAAATTTTTGAAGTTGTTATTGGTTCATCTTTTATTTAATTTTTTATATATTAAATTATTTAAATTTAAAGAGAGGATTTTATTTCATGGCTATTGGAAATATAATTCAAATTATTGGTAGTGTAATTGATGTTGAATTTCCATATGGTTCTATTCCAAGAATTTTTAATGCTTTAGAAGTTCAGAATTTTTCTGTTAAATTAATTTTGGAAGTTGAGCAGCAAATAGGTAGTTGTGTTGTTCGTTGTATTGCTATGGGTTCTACAGATGGTTTATATCGGGGATTAAAAGTTAAAGATCTTGGTCGAATGATTGAAGTTCCTGTTGGTAAAGTTGTTTTAGGTAGAGTTATGAATGTATTGGGAGACCCTATTGATATGAAAGGTAAAATAAATTCATTGGAAAAACGTTCAATTCATAGATATCCTCCGAATTTTAAGGATTTAAGTGATTCACAATTATTATTAGAAACTGGTATTAAAGTTATTGATTTGATTTGTCCCTTTGTTAAAGGAGGTAAAATTGGTTTATTTGGTGGTGCTGGTGTTGGTAAAACTGTAAATATGATGGAGTTAATTAGAAATATTTCAGTAGAACATTCAGGTTATTCTGTTTTTGTTGGTGTAGGTGAACGTACTCGCGAAGGAAGTGATTTTTATCATGAAATTGTAAATTCTGGTGTAATTGACAAGGTTGCTTTGGTTTATGGTCAAATGAATGAACCTCCAGGTAATAGATTGCGTGTAGTACTTTCTGCTTTAACTATGGCTGAAAAATTTCGTGATGATGGTAAGGATGTTTTATTTTTTATTGATAATATTTATAGATATACATTGGCTGGAACTGAAGTTTCTGCATTATTAGGACGAATACCTTCTGCTGTTGGGTATCAACCAACTCTTTCTGAAGAAATGGGGATGTTACAAGAGCGAATTTCTTCTACAATTGATGGATCAATCACTTCAGTTCAGGCTGTTTATGTTCCTGCTGATGATTTAACAGATCCGTCTCCATCAACAACGTTTACTCATCTTGATTCTGTTATTGTTTTAAATAGGCAAATTGCTTCATTAGGAATATATCCAGCTGTTGACCCGTTAGGATCTTCAAGTCGTCAGTTAAACCCAATGGTTGTTGGTAACGATCATTATGATGTAGCTAAAAGTGTTAAATTTATATTACAACGTTATCAAGAATTGAAAGATATTATTGCAATTCTTGGTATTGATGAATTATCCGAGGATGATAAATTATTAGTTTCTAGAGCTAGAAAAATTCAAAAATTTTTATCTCAACCATTTTTTGTTTCAGAAATTTTTACATCAGTTGTAGGTAAGTATGTTAGTTTAAAAGATACAATTTATGGTTTTAGATGTATAGTTAATGGTGAATGTGATAGTATTCCAGAACAATTTTTTTATATGTCCGGGTCTATTGAGGATGTTAAGAAAAAAATGGATCTATATAAGTAGTTTTATTTTTTGAATATTTATATTTAGATAATTATTATATGAGGTTCATTATAAATGATTAGTTGTTTTTATTTAGATATTGTTAACATTAATGGAAATATTTTTTCCGATTTTGTTAAAAAAATTCATGTTACAGGTAGCGAGGGTGGTTTAGAAATTCTTCCAAAACATATTTCATTTCTTACTTCTATAAAACCTGGTATGGTTTCTATTATGAAAAAAGGTAATAGTGGAAATGAGTATATATATTTATCTGGTGGTATTTTAGAAATATATTGTAATGTAGTAACAATTTTAGCTGATGTTGCTATTAGAGGTGAAGATATTGATGAAAATAGGGCAATAAAATCTAAAATTTTAGCAAAAGAAAATATGAAAAAGTTTGTTATGGGTTCTAAATATTATATGAATGCTTCTGTTAAATTTTATGAAGAAATAGCTAAATTGCGTGTTGTTAAAATGATTAAAAATCGTTATAAATAAAAAAATTTCGTATATTTATATTTTTAATTTTTAAGTTTGATTTTTTATTGTTTGCAAATTTAAAATATTATTTTAACTATAATATGTAAAATTTAAAGTTATTTTGTATAATATTTATTTATTATTAAAATTTTATTTGTATATTTATTGTTTTTGAATATATTAAAATTATGTTTGTAATGTTTTATTTATATATGAGAGTTTTTAATTTTTTAGTAAAATATTAAAATTAATAGTTTAATTTTATTTAGTAATTATTTTATATAATTTTTCATTGTTTTGTGTACTTCTTAATCTTTGATATAATTTTTTGTTACTTAATTTTTTTGCTACTAGTGATAAAATATATAAATTTTTGTTGCATTTGTTTTTTGACATTAATAATGAAAATAGTAAGTCTACTGGTTGATTGTCAATAGAATCAAATGAAATAGGTTGCGTAAGTCTAATAAATACTCCTATAATTTCATGTGATGTGTTTTTTTTAATTATTCCATGCGGAATTGCTATTCCATTTCCAATTCCAGTACTTCCCATTTTTTCTCTTTGTAGTACTGCTTGGAATATTGTTGATGGAGTTATTTGTAATTTTTTTGCAGCTAATTTGCTAATTGTTTCAAATGCTTTTTTTTTATTTTGACAATAGATATTACCTTTGGTACATTCAATACTTAAAATTGAATTAATTTGAATATATTCTTCATCAATCATATTATGTTTTTAATTATGTATTATGAATTTTTAATGTTTAGAATAAATTGTATATTAGAAATAATTGAATTTTTTGTTTTTATAAAAAATAAATATGTTATTATGTTTATAATTAGATATATTGATCTTTTTATTTTATTAAAAAAAACATTTAGTAATTTATTTTCGTGTGAAGTAATTATTTTACAATCTATTATATTATATCATATGAAATATTTAATTAAATTATATTTATCGTATTAATTTTATTTCTTAAATAATTTTTATTTATTCTATTATTTTAGTATATTTAGTAGTGATTTTCTATATTAAATATTAATTTAATATATAAAATTTTTAAATATTTTTGAATATTAAAATTTTTGTATAATATGTAAGGTTTTATATATTTTTTAAAATATATTTTATTATATTTTAATTTATTAAATTTTCATTTATAAAAAATATTTAATTTTATTAAATTTATAAAATATTTAATTATTAATTAAGTTATAATGTTTTTTACAATAATTTATAAAAAAATATTATTTTATTTTATTATATGGGTCGTGCAGGATTCGAACCTGCGACCAATTGATTAAAAGTCAACTGCTCTACCAACTGAGCTAACGACCCTTTATTTATGTTATGATTTTTTGAAAAATTTAGGTGATGTTGGATTCGAACCAACGACCTCCTCCTTGTAAGGGAGGCGCTCTAACCAACTGAGCTAATCACCTTAGATTTTAAAAAAATAACTTACATAATTTATAATTATAGTTGACTTATTTAATGAGTCAATAAATTATGTATAAATTAAACATAATAAATTATATATTACGTATTATGTATTATTTATAAAATAATATTGATTTTATTTTAAAATAAATATTATTTTGTTTTTAGTTTTTTTATAAATTTGATATATAAATAATAAATAAAATATTAAGTTTAAATATCATGAAATGTAATGTTAAAACTCGTTTTTCTCCTAGCCCAAGTGGATTTTTACATTTAGGAAATATTAGAACAGCTTTGTATTCGTGGTTGTTTTCTAAAAATCAAGGTGGAAAATTTATTTTACGTATAGATGATACAAATTTAAATTGTGTAAAGGAAGAATCAATTTCAGATGTTTTAGAAAGTTTAAAATGGTTGGGATTGTATTGGGATGAGGGTCCTTATTTTCAGAGAAAACGTTTTGATCGTTATAACGAAGTTTTAAATAAAATGTTATTAGATGGTTATGCGTATAAATGTTATTGTTCTAAAGAACGATTGAATATTTTACGAAATTTTCAAATTATTCATGGACAAAAACCACGTTATGATGGTTATTGTCGTAATTATATAAATAAAAATAATTTTGATAAAAATTATTTTGTAGTTAGATTGTGTAGTCCTGAACAAGGAAAAACTGTTTTTTTTGATTTAATTCGTGGTTTTATTGAATTCAATAATTTAGAATTAGATGATTTTATTATTAAGAAAAGTGATGGTTCATTAACATATAATTTTTGTTCTGTTATTGATGATATAGATATGGGTATTACACATATTTTTAGAGGTGAAGAACATATTAACAATACTCCTAAACAAATTAATATTTTTAAATTTTTAAAAGCAAAAGAGCCGAAATATGTACATTTATCTATGATATTTGGTTGTGATAAAAAAAAACTTTCTAAGCGTGATAATTCAAGTGGAATTATTCAATATCGTGAAATGGGTTTTTTACCTGAAGCTTTGTTAAATTATGTTGTTAGATTAGGATGGTCTCATAAAAATAAAGAAATTTTTGATTTAAATGAGATGGTAGAGTTGTTTAATATTAATAATATTAATAAATCTTCTAGTATTTTAAATGAAGGTAAACTTTTATGGTTAAATAAATATTATATTAATAAACTCCCGGTAGAAATTATTTATAAATATTTAACTTCATACATGAAAAATAAATATTTATTTACTAAATATTCTTATTCTATGTTAACACAATTAATTTGTGTTTTTAGGAATAGATGTAATACCCTTAAAGATATAGTAGTTAATTTTGATAATTTTTTTAACAATTTTAATAATATTAATTCTAATTTAATTAAAAAATTTTTTTTAAATAAAAAGTCTAAAGAATTATTATATATTTTTCGTGATGAATTATATTCTATAAATATTTGGACGTTAGAAAATATAAGTTTTTTATTGAGAGATATTGCGAAAAAATTAAATTTGAATGTTAGTGACGTTAATATGCCTATTCGTGTTGCAATTACGGGTTCAGATAAATCTCCAAATCTTGCATTAATGATTTATATTTTAGGGAAAAAAATGTCTATTTCAAGAATTTCGTCTGTTTTAGATCATATTAAAAGATAAATTTAATTATTAATATTTATTTTTTTAAAAGAATATTTAAAAAAATTGTGTTTATCCTTATTTAAGGATATATTTTTAATTTTTTTAATAATTTATAATGATTTATTTGTATTTATATTTAAATATTATTGCAAAATTTATCATTTATATTTTTTAATTTTATATAGTTATCGTTATGTAACTAACCCAGTAATTGCTGATGATAATGCATTAATTAATGTTGCACTGTAAATTAATTTAAATCCATTTTTTGAGATTTTTTTTCCTTGTTTTTTGTTTAGGCTTTTAATTGCTCCTGTAATTATACCTATTGATGAAAAATTGGTAAATGAAACTAAAAATACTGATAAAATAGTTATTGATCTAGATGATAATGTATGTGATATTTTTTGTAAATCTATCATAGCTATAAATTCATTAGATATTAATTTTGTTGCCATTATACTGCTTATTTGGAATATTTCTTGTTTTGGTATACCTATTATCCAAGCAAATGGTAAAAATATATATCCAATAATATTTTGAAAATTTGTTCCTAATGTTATCTGACATATTGTATTAGCTACAGAGATTAATGGAATAAAACCAATTAACATAGCTGCAACAATCATTGCAACTTTAGCGCCTGTTAATATATGTTCGCATAATATTTCGAAAAAACTTTTTTTTGTGTATTTTATTTTGTATATTTTAAATATTTTGTCTTTTTTATATGTTTGTTGATGTGGGTTAATTATTGAAAGTATTATAAATGTACTGAACATGTTTAATATTAATGCAGTTATAACATATTTTGGTGATAGTATTAGTATATAAGAATTAATAATAGACATGGAAGCTGTAGACATTGATGTTACGGAGATATTAAATAATTGTTCTTTTGATATTTTTTTTATTATGTCTTTATATATAATGAAATTTTCTGATTGTCCAAGAAGTAATGTACTAATTGCATTAAATGATTCTAATTTTCCCATTCCATTAATTTTTGATAATATTGTACCTATGATATAAATTAATAATGGAAGTATTCTTATATATTGTAGAATACCAATTAGAGAAGATATAAAAATTATTGGACAAAGGACATTTAGGAAAAAGTAAGCTAAATTATTATTTTTCATGTTTCCGAATACGAAATTTGTTCCTTCTGAGGAAAATGATAATATTTTATCGAAGAAAATAGAAAAGTTTTTTATAATATGTAATCCAATTTGTGAATTTAATAAAAAATGAGCTATAAAAATTTCTATGAATAAAATTTGTATTATAAAACGAATTTTTATTTTTTTGTAGTTTTTGCTAATAAGCATTGTTAATATTATTATTAAAATAATTGATAATATAAAATGATAAATATTATACATAATTTTTTCCTTTTGTTATTAAATCTTTATAAAAATATATGTTTTTGATGAAATATTTGTGAGTAGTAATATAAAAAAGATTTTGTAAAATAATAAATTTTTATTTATTATTTTATTTAATTTTAAGGAATTGATAAAATTAATATTTATTTAGATATTTTAAATTATTTAAATAATATTTGGTAGTATTAAAAAATAATTTGTGTTTGTTTTTTATTTATATTTTAATAATAGGTATAAATATATTATTAAAAATTTTATTTTTTAAAATTTTATTAATTATATATTAGTTAATTGTATTAAATTTAATGAAGATATTTTAATATTTATAATATGAAAAAAAGAATAAGATTTTCTCTATTAGGTCCTGCTTTTATTGCAGCAATTGGTTATATTGACCCCGGTAATTTTGCTACTAATATTCAAGCTGGAGCTAATTTTGAATATAAGTTATTATGGGTAGTTACTTGGGCTAATATTATGGCTACTGTTATTCAATTGCTATCTGCAAAATTGGGTATTGCAACAAAAAAGAATTTAGCTGAACATATACGAGATAGTTTTCCTAAATATGTTGTTTGGGCGTATTGGGTGCAGGCAGAAATTATTGCTATGGCAACTGATTTAGCTGAATTTATTGGTGCTGCTATTGGTTTTAAAATGTTATTGGGTATATCCTTATTACAAGGGGCAGTAATTACTGGTATTTTTACATTTTTAATTTTAATGTTACAAAATTATGGTCAAAAACCATTAGAATTAGTTGTTGGAGGTCTGTTATTGTTTGTTGCTCTTGCATATGTTATTGAATTATTTTATTCTAAACCAGACTTTTATAAATTAAGTGTTGGTATTATTGTGCCAACTTTACCAAATAGTGAAGCAGTTTTTTTATCATCTGGTATTTTAGGTGCTACTATTATGCCTCATGTAATTTATTTACATTCTTCATTAACTCAAAAAAATCATATAGGAACTCGTTTTGAGCAATATTCTTCGACTAAATTAGATGTTGCTATTGCTATGACTATTGCTAGTTTTGTTAATTTAGCAATGTTGGCAACTTCCGCTTCAACATTTCATTTTAATGGTCATACCAAGATTATGGATTTAGATGAAGCTTATCTAACTTTATCTCCGTTATTGAATAATACTGCTGCTACGGTTTTTGGATTAAGTTTAATAGCATCTGGTATTTCTTCTACTGTTGTTGGAACTATGGCTGGTCAGGTAGTTATGCAGGGATTTATTCGTTTTAGTATTCCTTTATTTTTAAGAAGGATAATTACAATATTTCCATCTTTTATGGTGATTTTTTTTGGTTTAAATCCAACCAGAATTCTTATTGTTAGTCAAATGCTATTGAGTTTTGGTATTGCTTTAGTTTTAATTCCATTGCTTATGTTTACTAGTAATCGTATTTTGATGAAAGATATGGTTAATACTTGTTTAATTAAAGTTTTAGGTTGGATTATTGTAGTTGTTGTTATTAAATTAAATATTTATTTGTTTATTAGGACTGTTTTGGAATAAAATAAGGAATATAGAAATTTTATTATTTCATTTAAATTTTATTATTTTTTTTGTTTTTTTGTTTTTTTAATAATATTAAATATTTCATATTGTTTTTGTAAAAAATGTTTGTTTTTTTGATGATTAATTTTTAAATTTATAAAAATATTTGAAATGAATTTTAATTTTTATGTTTTATATGTATTTTTTTGTTTATATATCTTATTAAAATTTGTATAAATTTTATATTTATTATTTTATATTTATAATATTTATATATTTTTAATATTTTATCTATATGGAATAATTTAATAAATTTTAATTTTAAAATATTTTTTATTTTTTGTTTATTATGTATATTTTAGATATTTTTTTTATTTTATATGTAAATATGTTTTAATGTTTAAGTTTTTATTTTTAATTATTTATAATAAAATTAAGTAATAAGAATTATGAAAATTATTGGTAAATATAGACCTAATGTAGGTATAATAATTTGTAATTATCATGGTAAATTATTATTAGCTAGAAGATATGGAAAAAAAAATTCTTGGCAATTTCCTCAAGGAGGTATTGATGATACTGAAACTGTAAATGAAGCAATGTATAGGGAATTATTTGAAGAAGTTGGTTTAAAAAAGGATGATGTTCGTATTTTAGCATATACAAAATATTGGATTAAATATAATATTCCAAAAAATTTAATAAGATTAAATAGTATTCCTTTATATATTGGACAAAAACAGAAATGGTTTTTATTAAAACTTATGGTATCAGATAAAAATATTAATTTAAATTGTAATTGTATATCTGAATTTGATAAGTGGTGTTGGGTAAATTTTTGGTATCCAATGAAAAAAATTGTGTTTTTTAAACGTCATGTTTATCGTAAAGTTTTAGAAGATTTTTTTAATGTTTTGTTTAATTTTTTTATGAGTTTGTTATTTTAGTTTTTATTTTTATATAATATTTGATATATTTTGTATTATTGAATATATTAAATTTTTAATTTGTTAAATATATTAATTAATATTTCTTATATTTTATATTTTTAATATTCTTTATTAATTTTAAATATATTATTAAATTATTGATTTTAATTTTTATTGTTTTTATTTTATTTAATAATATATAATTACTTGTATATATTTATTTTAGTAAAATTATTTTATAAGTTTTTGTGATTATTTTATGTTTTGTTTATTTTTATTGTATGTTTTTTAAATTATTTTTATTTATTATTTAAATGTATTTTATTGGTGAAGTTTAATGATGTATTATTTATTTTTTCCTCAATATGATCCAATATTTTTTTCTTTCGGTTTCTTTTCTTTTAGTTGGTATGGTTTTATGTATTTTTTTTCTTTTTTGGTTACAAAATGGTTTGTGATTAAGAATATGAGACATTTTTTTTATTGTAAAATTTCTAAGGAAGAAATTATAAATTTATTATATTTTTGTTTTTTTTTTATGATAATTTTTGGAAGAATTGGTTATGTATTATTTTATCAATTTTCCTTTTTTTGTTTATATCCTTTAGATATATTTAAGATATGGAATGGTGGTATGTCATTTCATGGTGGGTTATTAGGTGTAGTTTTCGCTATATTATTTTTATGTAGAAAAAAAAATTGTTTTTTTTGTTTAACTGATTTATTAGTTCAAATTATACCGTTTTGTTTAGGTATGGGTAGGCTTGCTAATTTTATTAATGGAGAATTATGGGGGAAAGTTGGTATTAATTTTCCTTTATTAATGTTTTTTCCTGGTTCTTTTTTTAAAGATATAAATTTGTTAAATTCTAATTTAGAATATCAAGAAATATTTGATGAATACGGATTATTACCTAGGCATCCAGTTCAGATGTATGAATTTTTTTTGGAAGGTATTTTGTTGTTTTTTATTCTTAATATTTTTGTTAAAAAATTTAGACCATTAGGAAGTGTTTCAGGTTTATTTTTAATTTTTTATGGTATTTTTCGTATATTTTCTGAGTTTTTTAGAGAAGAAGATTGTAAATTGTGTTTATTTTCTTGTAGTATTGGTCAAATTTTATCTTTTTTTATGGTTTTATTTGGATTGTATATTTTATTTTGTTCATATTTTTTTTAGTATTTTAAAATATTTATTTTGTTTATTTTATATTTATTTATAAAATTTTTATTTTATATTAAATATTGTAAATTTTTATTTGAAACTAATTATAAATTTGTTTTTAAAATATTATATTTATATAATATAAATATAAATTTTGTTTATATTTTAAATTTTGTATCCCATATTTTGTCTTATGTATGTTCCAGCTCCTAGTAATCCTGGTTGTTTATGTTTAATTAAATAAACTGGTATATTTTTAAGATATTCTTTAAATCGTCCTTTATCTTCGAATGCATATCTAAAATTTGATTTAAAGAAAAATTTTAAAAATTTTGGAATTATTCCACCAGCTATATATACTCCTCCAAATGTTCCCATATTTAATGCTAAATTTCCTCCAAAACTTCCCATTAGTGTACAAAATAATGATAATGTTTTTTGACTATACGGGCATGTTTTTTTTATAGCTTTTTTTGTAATTTGTTTTGGTAGAAGATTTTTTGGTATTTTCCCTTTAGATTTTACAATTGCTTTATATAAATTGACTAGTCCTGGACCTGATAAGATTTTTTCAGCTGAAACATGTCCTAGTTCTTCTCGTAGTACTGATAGTATATTATCTTCTTCTTTACTATTTGACGCGAAATCTACATGTCCACCTTCTCCTGGTAAATTTACCCAATTTTTGTTAATTTTTATTAAATGGCTTACTCCTAATCCTGTCCCAGCTCCATAAATTACTATAGGTTTTCCTTGTATTGGTTTTTTACCTCCAAATTGTATTATATCTTTTTTTTTTAATACAGGTATTGACATAGCTATTGCTGTAAAGTCGTTGATTATTTCTAGTTGTTCTAATTTAAGATTAAATTTCATTTTTTTTATGGAAAATTCCCAAGTGTGATTTGTCATAGAAATTTTGTCTTTTGTAACTGGGCAAGCAATAGCTATACATGCTTTTTTTATTTTATTTTTTTGATTATTTATATAATTAGAAATAATATTTTCAATATTTTCGTGATTTTTAACAGTGTAAATGTGTATTGCAGAAATTTTTCCTGTATGTATGTTACATAATGCTAATCTGGTATTTGTTCCACCAATATCACCAACTAGAATGTAATTTTTCATACTGTTTAATCTCCATTTTCATTTATAAAAAATATTTAATTTTATTTTATTAGGATAATTCAATTTTGAATAAATTTATATATTAAATTTTTATATTAAATTTAATAATTATTAATAATTTTTGTTTTTAATTAGTATGTTTTTATATTTTTGTTGGTGTATTAATTTTATATATTGTATTTTTATATAATATTAATTATATATCTCAATTGATTATATTTATGTAAGAATGAATATTTTATATTAATTTGATGTATTATAAAATTTAATAATGTTTATAATATATTTTATTTATTTGTTTGTATATTACATTTTACATGTTTTGGTAAATTAATATTTGTTAAATGTATAGATTTTTAATTGTTTAAATTTATTCATTTTATTTATGTTAATTAATTTGTTTAATCTATTTAAGATGTTAATTTTGGTATATTATTTAATATTTTAATATATTTTTGTATTAATATTGAATTTTATATTTTTGAATATTAAGTCTATTTTTTATTTTATTAATTTTTGTTTAAATATTTTGTAAATTATTTGTGATGTTTTTATTTTATTTATATAATTTACATGTTTTTTAAGAGTTAGCTATTAAGCCGGGTTCTGTCTTGGACAGTCATTTATCTAGATTAATATTTGCATATTAATTCAAGCGGCTTACCAGGATTTTAATAAATTAGGACAACATTATTTTTCCTATTTAGCCTTGCTCCAGGTGGAGTTTACCTTGCTTCTATCTGTTTCCAGATGTACGGTGTGCTCTTACCACACCTTTTCACCCTTACCATTTTTATATTTTAATATTTTTATTATATAGTTTTATAAAAATTTTGGCGGTATTTTTTCTGTGGCACTTGTCGTAAGTTTTCACTTCCCAGGTGTTACCTGGCACCAATTTTGTCCTATTTTTTTTTGGAGCCCGGACTTTCCTCTTCTTCTGTAAATATTATTAAGAAGCGACTGTCTTAGCTAACTCTTTTGATAATATTATATAACTTTTTATTTTGTTTTATTGATTTTTTTTGTGATTTTATAAATTCTTTGTATAATATGTTTTTTTTTATATTAAATATTTTTTCTACCAATTTTGTAGATTGCTTTAAAGATATTTCTTGTTTTAAGATGTAAATTGTTTGTATTGCTTTTATTATGTTATTATTTTTTTGTATTGAATTGTTTCCTTCTATTAATAGTACTATTTCGCCTTTTTGTAAATTTTTGTCATTTTTTATTCTATGAAGTATCATTTTGCTTGGTTCTTTATATATTTTTTCCCATTTTTTTGTTAGTTCTTTTGCTAATGTAATTTTTCGTTTTGTTCCAAAAATTAATAAAATATCTTTTATTGTATTTAATAGTCTATGACATGATTCATAGAAAATAATAGTTCTAGATTCTTCTTTTAGTTTTTTTAAGTATTTCAATCTTAATTGTTGTTTTTTTGGTAAAAAACCTTCATAACAAAATTTATTTGTTTTTAATCCAGATACAGATAATGCAGATATTGCTGCACAAGCTCCTGGAACTGGAATAACAGGTATTTTATTTTTATGACATTGTTTTACTAATAAATATCCTGGATCATTTATTAGTGGTGTTCCAGCATTTGAAACTAATGCTATACTTTTACCATCGGAAAGTTTTTTAAGTAATATTTTTGTTTGTGTTTTTTCGTTATGATTGTGTAAAATTAATATTTTTTTATTCTTGATTGAAAAATTTTTTAATAATATATTTGTATGTTTTATGTTTTCTGCTGCTATAAGATTAGCATTTTTTAAAATATGTAATGCTCTTTTTGTAATATCTTGCATGTTTCCAATAGGAGTTGCTACTACATATAATTTGGATTGTGAAATTAGTGGTATTTTAATTGTTTTTTTCATTTTATTTTTATTTTTATGTTATTAATTTTAGTACATTGAATTATTTTAGTGAAATATTTATTATTTTTTTTGGTTTAAAAAGTTGTTTTGTTTTTTATTGTTTTATTTTAAAGTTTTGTTAATTAATATTTATAATATTTTTTATATTATTTTTTGTGTTTATTGTTTATTTATAAATATTGTATATTAAATTTTGGTATATTTTTATTTTTTTGTAAAATATTATATTTATATAATATTTTATTTATTGTAATATGTATTTATTGTGTTATATTTTAATTTGTTAAGTGTTAATAAATATTAAAATTTACATTTAATAAATATTTTAAAATAATAATTTTACTAAAAATTATGTTATGTATTTTAAATTTATTTTGTTATTTATAGTTTTATATATTTAAAATATTTAATTAAAAATTTGAATTATATTGATATAGTTTTAATTTTTTTTATATTTATGGTTTTTTTTGTATTTTTTATAAATGTTTTGTACCTATTAATTGATTTTATGATTCTATATTTATATTTTTTTGAGTTAGAAATTATTTATATATAAATTGTATTTTATGTTTAATTAAAACAATTAATTATAATATTTTGTATTTAATTAAATTAATGGTATTTTAATATTTAAAATAAATTAAAGTGAATTTTTTATTTATTTAATGTTTTGATAATTTAATATGTTAATGTTAATTACAAAGAAAACATTTAGTTCATATAGTTTTCCTTTAAAATCAGGTGTATTTTTAATTGAGTCTTCTGCTGGAACTGGGAAAACTGATACATTATCTACAATATATTTACGTTTGTTAATTGGAAATTTTGATAAAAATAATTTTTATAAAAATAATGTCGAAATAGAAAAAATTTTGGTTGTTACATTTACTGAAGAAGCTACAAAAAATCTTCGTTTTCGTATACGAAAAAAGATTAGTGATTTTCGTGAAGCTTGTATTCGTGGATATAGTGATAATTTTTTTTTTCTTCGTTATTATCAGGAATTAATAATTTGAATGTTGTTATATCTAGGTTGGTATATTTTGAAGAAAATATAGATAATATTTCAGTTTTTACAATTCATAGTTTTTGTTTGAACATTTTAAAAATGTGTCCTATAGAATGTAATATATCTTTGAGACAAAAATTATTGGATGATGAATATCAATTATATGAACAAGCATGTATTAATTTTTGGCGTCGTTATTTTTATGTATTAGATTTAAAAATAATAAGAATTATCAAAATATATTGGAAAGATCCTAATGCCTTGTTAAGGGATTTATATCCTTATTTAATAAGGGATATTCCAAAGAATTATTATAATTATAATATTTGTGAAATATCTTTAGATGTTAAATATAAATTAATAATTTTATTTATTAATAGATTTAAGTGTAAATGGAGATCAATGTTTTTTGATATTAATATAATATTGAAATATTATTATTTTGATTTACGAATTTTTGTGCAACAAGAAATATTTTTGTGGTTAAAAAAAATTGATAAATGGGTTAAAAAAGAAACTTTGGATTATGAAGTTCCAAAAGAATTAAAATATTTTAATAATTTTAAATTAAAAAATTTTTATGTGAAAAATGTAAATATTAATGATATTCCATATTATTTATTATTTAAAGATATAAAAAGATTGTATTATAAAATTTTTTCATTTCGTGCATTAATATTAAATATAGCTATAAGAGAAATTAAAAATGAGGTTTATCAAAAAAAATTAATTTGTGATGAATTTGGTTATGATGATTTATTATATTATTTAAATAATGCTTTATCGTCTTTTCATGGTGAAAGATTGAAAAAATTTATACGTTCTTGTTATCCAATTGTTTTAGTTGATGAATTTCAAGATATTGATGTAAAACAATATGATATATTTTATAAAATATATTTTAATAATTTTATTTGTAGTTGTATGTTATTTTTTATTGGTGATCCAAAACAGTTAATATATTCTTTTAGAGGGTCTGATATTTTTTCTTATATTAATATAAGGAATGAGATATCTTTTAGATATACATTAGATATTAATTATCGTTCTTCTAAAAATTTAATTAATGCAGTAAATAAATTATTTTTGTCTTTGAATTATCCATTTGTTTTTCGTGATATTACTTTTGTTCCTTCATTTTCTTGTTGTAATAAAATATTTAGATTTATTTTAAATAGTAAAATTCAACCTGCTATGCATTTTTATTTACATTCTTCTCTTTATGTTAATAAAGATGAATATCAAAGATTTATGGCATATAAATGTTCTCATAGAATTTATAGTTTTCTTGTTGCTTCTATAAAAAAAGATGCATGGTTAGAAAATTGTTTTGGACGAAGGTTACTAACATTATCTGATATTGTTGTTTTAGTTCGTAATAGATATGAAGCAAAAATTATGTATGATGTTTTAACTGAATTTAAAATTCCTGTAGTTTTTTATTCTAGTTATAATAGTAGTGTTTTTAAAACTATGGAAGCGAAAGATTTATTTTGGGTTTTACGTGCTATATTATCACCTGAAGATGATATATTGTTTTTTCGTGCATTATCTACTGATATATTAGGATATGATTCTGTTTTTATTAGTTCTTTACATGATAATAATATGAAAAAATATAATTTAATTAAAAAGTTTATTTATTATCGTAATATATGGGAAAAATATGGAATATTATCTATGTTAAATATTATGTTTATGAAAGATTACATGATTAAAAATTTTCATAATTTTATTGATGGAAAACAAAAATTTAATAATATTATGCACATAGGTGAATTATTAAGTATTGTTTCTAAAAAATTATTTGAAAAAATGTCTTTAGTTAATTGGCTCTTTTTTAATATTAGTAATCCTGATGATAGATCTGAAGATCAGAAAATTCGTATTGATAATGATAATAAATCAGTAAAGATTATGACGATTTATGCTTCTAAGGGATTAGAGTTTCCTATAGTTTTTTTACCATTTATTGCAAATTTCTGTTTTAGAAAGTATTTTTTTTTTCATGATCGTAAAAATTATATGGAAAAATTAGATTTTGTAAGTGTTAGTGATATTAATTTTAAACTTTCAGATGAAGAAAGATTATCTGAAGATATTAGATTATTGTATGTTGCGATAACAAGAGCTGTTTATTGTTGTAATATTGGTATTTCTGCTTTGTATTATCATACTATTACAAACAAATCTAGCATTATGCATTATAGTTCAATAGGTTATTTAATTCAACAGGGAAAACCTGGTGATTTTTTTTTCCTTAGAAATTGTTTATACTTATTAAGTAAACGATCTAATTATGATATTGTTTTTTCTGATGAAAAGAATATTTCTAAAATAGATTTATTAAAATCAAAGGAGATTTTGTCATTTTTTGTAATAGAAAAAACAAAAAAAAATAAAGTTTTTAATATTTCTTATGATATTTGGAATGTTACAAGTTATTCTAAGTTATGTTATAAATATTCTTCTTTTTATAAGAGTGGTATTGAAAAATTAAAATTTGTTTTGGATAATTTTAAAAATGGTCAATTAAGTAATTTAGAAAATATGTCTTTAAATCCATTTACTTTTCCTAAAGGTGTATTAACTGGTGTTTTTATACATAGTATATTTGAATTGTTAGATTTTACGAAACCGTTGGATGAAGTATGGTTATATGATCATTTAGTTAAATATGGAATTAATATTATTTGGTTTCCAATGTTAGTAAAATGGATAAAAAGTATTTTATTGTATCCATTAGATGGAAAATATTTATCTTTATCTTCTATTTCTGTAAATTCGAAAAAAACTGAGATGGAATTTTCTATTTTTGTAAAAAATGTTGTAGATGTTTCGGATTTTGAATGTATTTGTAAACGTTATGATAAATTATCAAATCGTTGTTTAAATTTTAATTTTAAATATTTTTATGGATTTATAAAGGGTTTTATTGATTTGGTTTTTTTTTGGAATAATAAATATTATATATTAGATTATAAATCTAATTGGTTGGGTGATAATAATTCTTGTTATTGTGTTAAGAATATGGAAGATGCAATTATTGATCATCGTTTTGATTTACAATATCAAATATATACTTTAGCATTACATCGTTTTTTACGAATTAGATTAAGAAATTATAATTATGAACGTGATTTTGGTGGTGTTTATTTTTTATTTGTACGCGGTGTTGATATATGTTTTCCTGGTTATGGTGTTTATTATTGTTTTCCTAAAAGTGAGTTAATTTGTGATTTAGATAAATTATTTTGTTAAGTATGTTATATATTTTAACATTATAATGTTTTATAATGATTTTCAAAATTGTAAGTTTTTGTATAATATTTTGTATTTTATGGAAAATTTATTTTATGCTGCGGAAAAGTTGGGTGTTTGTAGGTTATTAGATATTTATTTTGCTAAAATGGTAGTAAAAAATTTATCTTCTTCTGTTAATAAAGATAAACTAATGTTAGTATCGTTTTGTGTTAGTATGTATCATGGTAAAGGTCATGTTTGTTTGCCTATACGTTTTTTAGATCCTTTGTATATTTTTGATGGTAAATTTTTAGATTTATCAGAAGCAATTTGGAATAAAGTTGGTAATTTATCTATTTATGATTGGAAGGAAATATTTTTTGTTTCTTCAATTGTTGGTTATGGTTTACATGTTACTCCTTTAGTTTTTGATAATGAAAACATTTATTTGTACCGTATGTGGAAATGTGAATGTATTGTTGCAGATTTTTTTAGTAAATCTAATATTTTTTCATTTAATGTTGAAGAAAGATTACGTTTGTTTTCTTTGTTAAATAAATATTTTTCTGAAGATAGTTTTTTGTTTGATAATGATATTAATTGGCAAAAGATTGCGGTTTTTACATCTTTAATGTATAAGGTGTCTATTATTTGTGGTGGTCCAGGTACTGGTAAAACTTATATAATATCTAAATTATTATCAATATTGTTAGATTTTTATGGTTCTTCATTTCGTATAGTTATGGCAGCTCCTACTGCAAAGTCTGCATTGAAGATGACTGAATCCTTGAATGTTTCTGTTGATATACTTAGTTTAAATCTTGAACAAAGAAGATGTTTACCAAAAGTTGGTATAACTATACATAGTTTATTAAATAAATATAAATATTTTTATTGTAAAGATTTGTTTTGTGATATTTATTTTTCAGGTTTTGATATATTAATTATTGATGAAGTTTCTATGGTTGATTTAAATATGATGAGTGATATTATTTCTTTTTTGCCTTCTGATGTAAGGGTGGTATTTTTAGGTGATCATTATCAATTACCTTCTATAGAAGCCGGTTCTGTTTTGAGTGATATTTGTGAAGTATATAATTTTGGTTGTAGTTTTAAAAAATATAAAAATATTTTTGAATTAACTGGTTTTAAAGTTGATTTTTGTGATGCTAAGAATAATATTGGTTTTTCTGATAATATTTGTTTTTTAAATAAGAGTTTTCGTTTTCATGTTTCTTCTGATATTTATCGTTTATCTAATGAAATTAAATCTGGAAATTATATTAATGTTTTGATGTTGTTAAAAAGTAGTGTTTTTAAAAATATTAGTTATTTTTTTTTAGAAGATTTTGAAATGTATAAAAATATGTTAATGAATTTTGTTAATTTTTATAAAAAATATTTTTCTTTAGTTAATAGACGTGAAAAACCTTATATTATTTTGAATATGTTTAATAGATTTAGAATTTTGTGTGTTTTGCGAGATGGTCCATTTGGAGTTATTTTTTTAAATTGTTTTTTTGAACAAATTTTAAAAGATTTAGGTTTAATTTTTTATAATAAAAACTATGATAAAAATTATTTAGGTAGACCAATAATGATTTTGAAAAACACACCTTCTTTGGATTTGTATAATGGTGATATTGGTATAATATTGTCTATATCATCTAAAGATGATGATTATGAAGTTTATTTTTATTCTTCTGTTAATAAACGACTTAAAAAGGTTCTTTATAGTTTTTTACCAAAACATGAGACATCATTTGTTATGACAATACATAAATCACAAGGTTTGGAATTTTCTAATGTATTATTGGTTTTGCCTAATTGTATTACTTCATTGTTGACAAGAGAATTATTATATACTGCTGTTACTCGTTCTAAAAAATATTTAACTATATATGGTACTGATAGTATTTTGCAATATTGTATAAAGAATAAAATTAATAGAATAAGTGGTTTAGTTAATAGAATTAAAGGTAATATTATGTAGTTTTTAGTATTTTTTTAAAATATAATTTTTAATTGATATTGTTTTTGATGTTGTTAAAAATACTTTAATTTTTATATTATTGTTTATGAATCTTCTGAAATTTTAAGAAATGAAAAATATTATTTATAATAATATTTATATTAAATATATACACTATTTTAATAAATAATTAATTTAGATTTATTTGATAATTTAAATATATTTTTTAATGTTTTAAAAATTTTATTTTTAATTAAATTAAGTTTTGTTTTTTAAGTTCTATTTTTAAATAAGCATAGTAAATTGGGGCTGCTATTAATCCTTCTAATCCAAATATTGCATCAAATAATAACATTGTGAATAATATCTCCCATGATTTTGCTTGTATTCTATTTCCAATTATTTTAGCATTTAAAAAATATTCTAATTTATGAATTAAAATAAGATATATAATAATTATTATTGCTGTGTTAAGTGATATTGATAATGCCGATATAGTAATAATAAAGTTTGAAATTAAATTTCCAATAATAGGAAGAAGTCCAAATATAAATGTTATTGTTATTAATGTTTTTTGAAAAGGTAAGTATATTTTGAGTATGGGAAATAATATTAGGATTATTATTGATGTTAGGCAAGTATTTACTAGAGATATTTTTGTTTGAGCGAATACGATATTTCTAAAGGCTGTTGAAAGGTAGTATAAACGTTTTAATAATTGTTTAGTGAAATATGTTTGTTGTTTTTTTGGTCTGTTTAGTGCAATAATAGTTCCAATAATTAATCCTATGAAGATCATAATTAATTCATGTAAAAATGTTCCACCCATATTTCGTATTATTATTAAATTTGATTCGATTAAATTTAATATTTGATTTTTAAAATCTATTTCATTTTCAGGAAAAAATGAGTAAAGAAAATTTGGAACATGTGTTTTTATGTTAAAGAAAATATGTTTTGTTTTTGATGAAATATTTGATCCATTGTAAATATCTGTTTTTAAAAAGTGTATTATATTTATAATACCTGTTATCATAATAGTTATTATTATTGTAAAGATAAGAATAACAATAATGAATTTTGTATATTTAGTGTCAAAGAATTTTTTGCAACGTAATGTTACAGAAATTATTATTTCGTATATTAAAAATCCAGATATGAAGCATGATAATAAATGTAATGGTATTATTAAATTTATTGCTGTGAATGCTAATATATAAGAAATTATTTTTATTTGTTTATTGGTAAAAATTTGTTTCTTTTTTTCCATATTATTTCCTATGTTATATAAATTTATATGTTTCATTTTTATATTTAATTTTTTTAAAAAAATTTTTATTTTTAATTTGTAATAAGTTTTTTATTGATTTAAAATATTATATTTTTCAATAATAAATATTATAAATGCTATTTTTGTAAAATTTTTTATTATTTTGATATTAAATTTTTAATTTTATAAATTAATAATGTATTTATTTTATTATTTTTTTTGTATTGTTTGAAAATTTTTGTTTATTTATATATATAATTTGTTTATATTTATATATTTGATATTTTTTTATATTTTTTATAATATATCAATTATATCGTTATATTTAATGTTATATTTTAATATTTAATTTTATTATATAAGTGAAATATTAAAATATTTTAATTTGTTTAAAATATTTTGAAAAAAGTTTTAGTTTACATGTAAAATTGTTATGTTTTTAATTAATTTTAGAAAAATCTAACTTAATAATGTTATTAAGTTAGATTTATTATTGGATTTTTAATTTGTTTTTTTTAAAAAATTGTTTCATTTTTTTAATGATGTTTATTACAATAATATAAATTTTATAATTTATTTATTGAATTTGTTTCTTGGAAAGCTATTTTTAGTCTTTCTATAATTGAAAGTTGTGAATATCTTATCCATGATCTAGGATCATAAAAATTTTTGTTTGGCTTATCTTTTCCTTCTGGGTTTCCTAATTGTTTTTGTAAAAAATATTTGTTTTTTTTGTAGTATTTTAGTATCCCTTTCCATGTTGCCCATTGTATATCTGTGTCAATGTTCATTTTTATTACTCCATAATTTATTGCTTCTTGTATTTCTTGTTTTGTAGATCCTGAGCTTCCATGAAATACGAAATTTAAAGATTTTTGTGGAAGTTTAAATTTTTTTGAAATTTGTTCTTGTGATTGTTTTAGAATTTTAGGTATTAGCTTTATATTTTTGTTGTTGTAAACCCCATGAACATTTCCAAATGCAGCTGCAATAATGAAATTTTTACTTATTTTACTTAATTGTTTGTAAGCGTATTCTATGTCTTTTGGTTGTGTATATAATTTAGATTTATTTATTTTAGTATTATCTATGCCGTCTTCTTCACCTCCAGTGCATCCTAATTCTATTTCTAAAATTATATTTAGTTTGTGCATTTTTTTTAAGTATTTTTTACTTATATTTATATTGTTTTTTAATGTTTCTTCTGATAGATCAATCATATGTGATGAGAATAGTGGTGTTCCAGTATTATCAAAGTGTTTTTGATTATTTGATAACAACCCATCAATCCATGATAAAGATTTTTTATTACAGTGATCAGTGTGTATAATTATTGGAATTTTGTAGTATTTTGCTACATTGTGTACGTGTTTTGCTCCAGAAATTGCTCCAATAATTGGAGATATATTGTTGTTATTTTTGGTAATTTCGTTTCCTGCTATAAAAGAAGACCCTTTGTTAGAAAATTGTATAATTATAGGTGATCGAAATTTTGACGCGGCTTCTAATGTGGCATTTATAGAATCTGTTCCAATACAATTTATAGCTGGTATTGCAAAATTATGTTTTTTTGCAATATTAAATAATTTTAATACATTTTTTCCTGTAATAACACCATATGGGATATTTTTTATAATTTTATTTTTTTTCATATGTTTAAATTTTCTCTAATATTTTGTTGTATTTTTTTTAAAAAATGTTATTTGTTAAATCTAATTTTTAATAAAAAATATTATTTTTGTTTTTGTATTGATTGTATTGCTGGTAATTTTTTTCCAGATAGATATTGTATGAATGCTCCACCTCCTGTAGATATATAAGATATTTTGTTAGATATTTTAAACATTTCAATTGCTGATATAGTGTCTCCACCACCAGCAATAGAAAATGCATTACTGTTTGCTATAACATCACATAAAATTTTTGTGCCGTTTTGAAAATTTTCTAATTCAAATGCACCTACTGGTCCACTCCAAATAATAGTTTTTGCATCTTTTATAATATTTGTTATTTGAGATATTGAATGTTTGCCAATATCAAGAATTTTATCTTCTTTTTGAACATTATAAATAAATTTTTGTGTTATTTTTTGTGTTATATTATTATAAGTGCATATATCTATTGGAATTATAATGTTATTTTTTTGCATTAATTTTTTTGCATCTTCTATTAAATTAATGTCAAATAAAGATTTTCCAATGTTGTAACCTTTTGCAATTAGGAATGTGTTAGCTATACCTCCACCAACTATTAGTTTATCTACTATATTTGATAGATAATGTAATAAATGTAGTTTTGTAGAAATTTTAGACCCTCCAATAATTGCAATTATTGGTTTTTTTGCGTTTTTAGTGGCTTTGTTTAAATTTTTTAATTCTTTATTTAATAATAACCCTGAACATGAGATGGGAGCGAATTTTGAAATGCCATAAGTTGAACTGTGTTTTCTATGTGACGTACCAAATGCATCCATTATAAATATATCGCATAAAGATGCATATTTTTTAGATAGAGAATCATCATTATTTTTTTCTCCTTTGTTGAATCTAACATTTTCTAATATAGTTAGTTCTCCTTCTTTTAGTGTTAATTCTTCATTTAAATAATTTTTTACAAAATGTACTATTATGTTTTGTTTTATAAGTTTATTTTTTATCCATTTGTAAATTGGTTTTAATGAATATTTTTCCTGATATATTCCTTCTTCAGGAGATCCTAGATGTGACATGAGAATGAGTTTTGATTTTTGTTTTATTGCTTCTTGTATTGTTGGTAATGCGTATATTATACGCATGTCAGAAATTATTTTTCCATTTTGTGTTATTGGGACGTTAAGATCAGATCTGATTAAAACTCGTTTTTTTGACAGATTTAAATTTGTCATTTTTATTGTATTCATTGTTGTCATTTCCTTATATTTTTAATAAGTGAATTTTTATTGTTAAATTTTGTGTTTTGTTTATATTTGAATTATTTGTAGTTTGTTGTTTTTGAATATTTATTTATTTTATGTAAATAAAAAAATTTGCTTTGTATATTTTAAATAATTTATATATTGGTATGTTAAAATATTGTTTGTATATTATTTAAAATAATTTTCATTTTTATTATACTTTATTATTTTAAAATTTAAAAATTAAAATTTTATTTTTATTTTTTTGTTTTTAAATTTTTAATATTTGTATAATATTAAAGATATTATAAGTTTTAATAAAATGGTGTTTATAAAAATTTTAGATATTTATTAGGTATTTTTGTTTTAATATTTGTTTAAATATTAAATTAATTTAATATGATAGGTAATGAATTTAAATGTTTTTTGTATATCGTTCTAATAGTTTAGAATCTCATAAGGATGTTATGATAAAAGTTATGAGAGATGAACCTTTGGAAAATCCTTTGCAATCAGAGGTTGTTATAGTAGAAAATAAAAAAATGGAAAAATGGATTAGTGTTGAATTGTCTTTGAATTTTGGAATTTTTAGTAATGTAGAGTTTTTTTTTGCAGAAGATTTTATTTGGTATTTTTCTTCTTGTGTTTCTTCAAAAGAAATAATTTCTAGACGTTTTTTTTCAAATTTAATGATCTCTTGGAGAATTATGAAAATATTACCTTCTTTATCTATTAAAGAAGAATTTAAATTTCTTAATAATTATGTTTATATAGATCAGAATAAATGTAGAAATTTTTATTTTTCGTATAAAATGGCTTTGTTATTTAATAAATATATGGTTTTTAAACCATGGTGGTTAATATCTTGGGAAAATAATAATTTAATTGATGAATTAAATGATACTTGTCAAATTTGGCAATCTTTTTTGTGGTGTTCGTTATTACATGATATAAAAATATCTGGAGGTTCATGTTTACATATTGCAAATTTTTATAAAGAATTTTCTGTATATTTAGAGAAATCTGTAACTTTATTAAATATTCCAAAGAGAATTTTTGTTTTTGGAATTCCTTCTAAATTAATTTTGTGTTATTTAAGGGATATTAGTTATTATATTGATGTTTATTTGTTTTTTATTGATTCTTGTTTTTTTTGTTCTTGGGATGATTTTGAGAAAGAATATTATAATTTATGTGATAATTTTTTATGTAATTGTAGTTTTGATAAATTGAAAGATAGAAATGTTTTTTTTGTTTCTTGTAGTAAAAGTAATAATTTGATTTCTTTTGATGTTGATATTGAAAGAAAAAAAAATAATTTTCTTTTGTTTTTGTTGGGTAAAATTAGAAAAAATTTTTTTTATTTATTTTATTCAATATTTAAACATTATCATAAGATTGATTTATTTGTAAAATTGAAAAAAAATAAAAAAAATCTTCTTTCTATAATTCAATATAATATATTATATAACAAAAATTATGATTTTGAAAATATATTTTTTGATGTGAAAAATACAAATAATATTATTAATAAATTTGTTTTGGATTTAAAAGATATTTCTTTTAGTGTTCATATTTGTTCTGATTTACGTAGAGAAGTTGAGGTTTTGTATAATTTTTTATTCAAAATATTATTGAATGATTTAACGTTGAAACCTAAAAATATTGTTGTTATTGTTTCAGATATGGATTTGTATTGTCCGTTAATCCAGGAAGTATTTTCTCGTTATAATATTGAAGGTAATGGTATTCCTTATGTTTTTTCTGATAGTAAGATTATTGATATTCATCCGGTATTTTCAATTTTTTTAATGTTGTTGGAATTACCAAAAAAACAATGTTTTGTTGAAGATGTTTTAGAATTATTGGGGTATTCTTTTGTATCTTCTAATTTTTCTATTGATAAAGATGATATTAATTTGATTTATCGATGGATTGTAAATTCTGGAATTCGTTGGGGATTAGGTAATAATACTTATTATGATTTAATGTTACCAATTATTGGTAAAAATACTTGGGAGTTTGGGTTAGATAGAATGTTATTTAGTTATTCTGTTAATAATAAGATTAAATATAATGATAATTGGAATGATATATATCCATGTGATGAATATTTTGGTCAAGATTTTGATTTAATTGGCAGTTTATCAATGTTTATACATAAATTAGATTATTGGCGTGAATATTTTTCTGTTTCTCGATCATTATTAGATTGGAATAGTTGTATTGATAATATTTTTAGTGATTTTTTTTGTATTATTGATGTTGATTTAGAGAAATGTTTGTTGATTTTGAAAAAAGAGTGGAAAAGATTATTATTTTCTGGTTTATTTGTAAGATATAGTGAATTTATACCTGTTGATTTATTATTAAGTGAATTGAGAATTAGATTGAATAGAAATAAAGTTAATAAAAGATTTTTGTGTAGTGGTGTTAATTTTTGTTCTTTGTTTTCTATGTGTTTTTTACCTTTTAGAGTTGTTTGTTTTTTGGGTATGGATTATAAAGTATATCCAAGAAAGTCTTTTTTTGTTAATTTTGATTTGATGAAATATGATGTTAAAATTGGTGATATTGTTAAAAGAGATAGTGATTGTTATTTATTTTTGAATTTTTTGTTAGGAGCTGAAGATATTGTATATATTAGTTATATTAAAAAAAATTTGCATGTATCTTGTTATCCTTCTGTTTTAGTCGATAATATTATTGATTATATTTCTAGAAATTTTTATCTTTTTGGAGATGAATATTTAAATGAAGAAACTATGATGTATCGTGTTAAGTGTCATATATGTCATTTTCATGGGTTGTATGATTTATGTAAAAAGGTATTTCATATGATAACTTGTAAAAAATATGTTGATATGTTTTCTTGTATGAGAATAGGAGTATATAAAAAGGTAGTTAATTATAATAGTGTTTTATCTAGGGATTTTATTGTTTCTGTTAATTTATTAAAAAAATTTTATTTTCATCCTATTCGTTTTTGGTTTAATAAAAAATTGTCTGTGTTTTATTCAGATTTTTTATGTTGTAAAAAATATGAATCTTTTGTTGTTGATTATTTTGTTCGTTATAGATTAAATGTTCTTTTGTTATCTGGTATTGTTAATTGTGAAGATATTAAAGGTATTTTTAAATTTTTTAGTGGTATTGGAGTATTACCATATAATGCTTTTGGTGAAGAATATTTTAATGAACAATATAATATTATGTTTAGTTTATCTAGGAAAATTAAAAAATATTATTTGTTTTCTTTAAAAAATTTAAAAATAAATTTTGTAATTGATAATATTAAAATATGTGGTTATTTATCATG
This sequence comes from Candidatus Westeberhardia cardiocondylae, assembly GCA_024648785.1. Lineage (GTDB taxonomy): Bacteria > Pseudomonadota > Gammaproteobacteria > Enterobacterales > Enterobacteriaceae > Westeberhardia > Westeberhardia cardiocondylae_C. The sequence goes on from JABYQB010000001.1 coordinate 34,152, forward strand.
TGTACATGGTAATAATAATGGTCTTCTTCGTTGGAAAGCAGGTAAGTTATTTATGCGTGATATTTTTTTGTTTTGGTTAGAACATTTGATTTATTGTGTTTCTGGTGGAATTGGTGATAGTAGAATATTTGGAGTAGGTAGTAATTGGTGTTTTAAATTTATAGAATATCAGGATGCTAAAGAGTTGTTGTTGTCGTTGCTTTTAGGGTATAAATATGGTTTAGTTGAACCATTGTTTTTAATATATCAGTTAGGGGGTTCTTGGTTATTTTCTTGTTTTAATAAAAAAACTTTAAAAATTGATTGGAGTGAGTATAAGCAAAGAAAGGCTCGTGATTCTATTATTTGTTCTTGGTATGGTAGAGAAAAAAGTGGTGTGTTTGGTGTAAATTCAGATATTTATTTGAGAAAAATAATAAATACATTAAATGATGATTATATTGATATGATTATTGATGAATCTAATAGATATTTGTTACCTTTATTTATGTTTAGGAAATAATTATTGTTTTTGTATGTTTATTTAAAAAAATTGGAATTTTAATATTAGTAGTAATGTTGTTTTTTATTTTGTGTTTATGTATTTTTTATAATTTTATATATTTTTTATTTTTTAAAGTTTTAATATAACATAATTTTATAATTTATTTATAAAAGATAAATATATGTTATTTTTTTGTTATCGTTTTGAGAATTGTGGATGTCTTCTTGCTTTATGTAGTCCAATTTTTTTTCTTTCTACTTGACGAGAATCTCTTGTTATGAAACCCATTTTTTTTAGATCATGATAAAATTGTTTATTATATTGTACTAATGCTCTTGTTATACCGTGTCGTATTGCACCAGCTTGACCTGATGTTCCTCCACCTTTTACTGTAATATACATATTAAAGTTTTTTTTTATGTTTAAAGCATTCAATGGTTGGTAAATTATTGTGTTTAAAGTTTTTCTTTTAAAATATTCGTTTATTTTTTTGTTATTTACTATTGCTTTTCCATTTCCATTTTTTATGAAAACTCTAGCAGAAGAACGTTTTCTTCTTCCGGTTCCATAATAATATTTATTATTACTCATTGATATATTGAATATTATTTGTAATTTTATTGAAGTTAATTTTTTTTGGTTTTTGTGTTGTATGTTTATGTTCAATTCCAGAAAAAACTTTAAGTTTTTTAAACATTTTTCTTCCTAGTGGTCCTTTTGGTAACATTCCTTTAACTGCAATTTCAATTATTTTTTCTGGTTTTTTTATTATCATATCTTTGAATGTTATTTTTTTTAGTCCACCTGGATATCCAGAATGTTTGTAGTAAGTTTTTTTTTTGTATTTCTTTCCAGTTAAAATTATTTTTGATGCATTTATTACAATAATATAATCCCCTGTATCTACGTGTGGTGTATATTGTGTTTTATGTTTTCCTTGTAAATATAAAGATAATTTTGAAGCAAGTCTTCCTAAAATTTTTCCTTTTGCATCAACATAGTACCAACTTTTTTTTTCTGATTTTGATTTTGCTGAATATGTTTGCATATTTTTTTGTTTTTTTATTTTATTATTTATATTTTAGTTTATTAAATTTATTTTGTGAACATATTTAGTATGTTTGATATGTAAATGAAAATTTTATTATTTAATTTTTAAGATTAAATCTTAAATTTACTTCATTCCAATTTATTATGTTCCAAAATGATTTTATATAATTTTTTTTGTTGTTTTTATATTTTAGATAATATGCATGTTCCCATAAATCTAATCCTAAAATTGGGTATCCAGAATATTCAGAATGTTTTTTACCCATTAGTGGATTGTTTTGATTTTTTGTTGATATAATTGATAATGTATTATTTTTTTTAATAAGCCATACCCACCCGGAACCAAAGTGGTTCATTGCAATTTTTTCAAATAATTTTTGAAAGTTTTCAAAGCTATTAAAATTTTTTTCTATTTGTTTTTTTATTTCATCGTTTATTTTTACATTTTTTTTAATAAATTTCCAAAATAAGCTGTGATTTAAGTGACCGCCTGCATTATTTTTTATAAAAGTTCTTGTTTTTGGTGGGAGTTCATCTAATTTTATTATTAATTCTTCTATTGAAATATTTTTAAATTTGTTTAATTTTTTTATAGCTTCATTTGTGTTATTAATATAAGTTTGGTGATGTTTTGTATGATGTATTTTCATAGTTTCTTTATCAAAGAAAGGTTCTAAATCATCATAATTATATGGTAGATTTGGCAATGTGAATATCATTTTACGTTTTCCTTAAAGTTTTGTAATTTGTTTAAGGCTAAAATATTTATTTTATTTTTTAAAATTTTATATTTAATTTTATTTATTAAATAAATTAATAAGAATTTTATCAAAATTTTTTTAGAAATACAAATATTATTATATTTTTAATTTTAAAACATTTAATATATTTATTTAGTTTATTAAGTTATTTTTTGTTTTATATTTATATTTTAGGAATTTATTGTTTTATTATGTTTTGTTTTATATTTTGTTTGTTATTATTCTTATATAGTTTAATTGGTAAAACAGTGTATTTGTAATGGAAAATATGTGTTCAATCTTCATTGTTGGAATAGTTTTTTATTTATTGTGATTTTACTTTAATGTTTTTGATGTATTATTTTTGTTTTTTAGTAATTTTAATTTTTGAATTTTTTAGTTGTTTTATTTTATTTATATTTTTTTATTTTTGATATTAAATTTTTTTGTTTTTATGATTTATATTTTCATTTATTGAATTAGATTATTAAAAATTTTATATTTTGAAATCTAAATAATGTTTTGACATTTTAAAATTTTTAATGTTTTTAGATATATTTTGCTGATAGGCAGGTTTGAACTGCCGCCTTCACTCTTACCAAGAGTGTGCTCTAATCCTTATACTAAGCTATATCAGCACAATTAATAGCGGGTAATGGGAATTGAACCCATATCATTAGCTTGGAAGGCTAAGGTAATTTCCTTTATACGATACCCGCGTTTTTAATATTTATATTTTTAATTTTTAGATATATTTTATTTTAAGATACTATTTATTTGGTGGGGGAAGGATTTGAACCTTCGAAGTCATTTATGACATCAGATTTACAGTCTGCTCCTTTTGTCCACTCAGGAACCCCACCTTTCAATAGTATATTTTAAATTATTTATTTAAAAATTTTGCCAACAGAAGGAATTGAACCTTCAACCTACTGATTACAAATCAGTTGCTCTACCAATTGAGCTATGTTGGCAAAATATAATTTGTTGATAAATTCTAAACTAAAATGATTAGTTTTTGCAATATAAATACATGTTATTTTAACAAAATTATTTATATTAAAATTATTTTTTGTATTTTTAAGAAATATTTAATTTTTATGTTTAATTTTGTATTTTTGATTTTATAATTTTCATAAATTTTTAAAATTTTATTTATGAATATTTCAATTATGTTTTTGTTTTTTTAATTTATAATTAGATATTTTATTTTTTTGTATTTTTGTAATATTTGTGTTTTGTTATTTTTATTAGTTAAATAAATTGTTTTAGTTTAATAAAATTAAATGTTTTAAAATATTATTTTTTAGTATTTATTTAGTGTTTTTCGAAGTGCATTAATTAGATGAATTGTCAGTATATTACGATTAATGTTAACACCTGTATCTTGTAAATTTATCCAATTTTTTTGAAAATAATTTTTTGAATTATTTTTTATATTTACATTTATTCCAATTCCTATTACAGTGTTTATTGTATTTTGAGTTATGTTGTAGTAATTTTCTATTAATATACCTGCAAATTTTTTGTTGTTTATATATAAGTCATTTGGAAATTTTATTTGTATATTACGAATACCTAATTTATATAAAATTTTTTTTATTATTAAGCTTAATATTATATATAAGTTAATAATTTTTTTTATTTTTTTTTTAAATTTCCAAAAAATAGATAGACATAGATCTTTTCCAAATGATGAAATCCATATTTTTCCATATTTTCCTCTTCCATTTGTTTGTTGTTCAGCTATGCAAACATCACCTGATTTTAATATATTTATTTTTTCTAAAATATATTGATTAGTGGAATTAATAGTTTGAAAAATTATTAATTTTCCTTTTGATGTATTTTTTAATATCATTTTTTTGTTTAGTAGTTGTAATGACATATATTATAAATATTTATATTAAATTAGTAATGTTTTATGATTATTGTTTATCCATTTGTTTTATATATTTTACTTCTGGTATTAATTTTATTGAAAATTTTTTCATAACTTTTTTTTGAATATGTTTTGCAAGTTTAGCAATTTCTTTACCATTTGCTTTACCTCTATTAATAATTATTAGTGCATTCTTGTTATATATTGCAGTATTTTTCAATTTGTATCCTTTTAATCCACATAATTCAATTAACCAAGATGCTGAAATTTTTATTTTTTTGTTTGGTTGTATTTGTTTTGGTATTTTTGGATGTTGTTTTAATAGTTTTTTTGCGTTTTTTATATCAATAGTAGGATTTTTGAAAAAACTTCCGGCATTACCAAGATATTTAGGATTTGGTAGTTTTTTTTTGCGTATTTTGCAAATTTTCTTGTAAATTTTTTTTGGTGTAATATTTTTTGTATTTAAATTTTTTAATGATGTATGTTTTAGTATTGGTTTCCAGTTTTTTTTTAGTAGTAATCCAATTTCTGTTATTGCATAATTGTTTTTTAGTTTTGTTTGAAAAATACTGTTTCTATATTCAAATTCACACTCGTGAACTAGTAATTTTTGTTGTTTTCCAGTTTTTAATTCTAGAACATTGACATATTCACATATTTCTTTGAATTCTATTCCGTATGCTCCTATATTTTGTATAGGAGCAGATCCAGCGTATCCAGGTATCATTGCCATATTTTCTAATCCATGAATATTATTTTTTATACTATTTTTCACTATATTGTGCCATATTTCTCCTGATTTGGCTTGTATTTTCCATGATTTTTGATTTTCATATATTTTTATTCCTTTTATTCTATTTAATATAATTGTACCAGGATAATTTTCTAAAAACAGTATATTGCTTCCTCCTCCTAATATTAGGATTGGTTGTTTTATTTTTTTTGCATTATTCCATAATGTTAGTAATTCTAATTCTGAATGTGCTGTTACTATTTTTTTTGCTTTTACATTAATAGAAAATGTATTTAAGGATTGTAATTTTTTGTAATACATTTTATTGTATATATGTATTAAAATTTTTATTTAATTATTTTTTACATTATAACATAAATGTTTTATTTGTCTGTTATAGTATTGTATGTTGATTATTTTGTTTTGTTGTTATGTTTATTTAATTTTTTGTTTTTATTTTTTTATATGTCAATTAAGAGATTATTATATAATTAAATTATTTAATAATATTAAATATTTTTAGTATATAATTAATTATATATTTATAGTTTTGTAAGAAGATGTATTTATTTTTTTATGTTTTTGTTTAATATATTTTTATTATTTTTTTTATAATATTAGTATTTTTTTAATTTTGATGTTTAGGTTTATAATATTTTGAATATAGTGAAATGTTGGCGTGATGTTTTTTTATTAGAAAAGAAGTTATTTTATTTTCAGAATATTTTCTCTATTCTTAATAGAGCATATAATTCTAATGTTGTGATATATCCAAAAAAAAAAGATATTTTTAAATCTTTTTTATTAACAAAATTTGATGATGTTAAAGTGGTTATTGTAGGTCAAGATCCATATCATGAAGAGAATCAAGCTAATGGACTTGCTTTTTCTGTTCAGTTAGGAGTTTCTTTGCCACCATCTTTAGTAAATATTTATAAAGAGTTAAGTCAAGATATTGATGGTTTTTATATTCCTAATCATGGATGTTTGGAAAGTTGGGCAAGACAAGGTGTTCTTTTATTAAATTCTATTTTAACTGTGGAAAAGGGAAAATCTTTTTCTCATGCAAATTTAGGTTGGGAGATTTTTACTGATAAAATTATTAAGATTATTAATTTAAATAAAAAAAATATAGTATTTTTATTATGGGGAGAACATGCTAAGAAGAAATGTAAAATTATTAATTTTAATAATCATTATGTTTTAAAAAGTTCTCATCCATCACCTTATTCTGCAAGATATGGTTTTTTTGGTTGTAGGCATTTTTCAAAAACAAATTATTTTTTGAAACGTCATGGTTTTAGTGAAATAAATTGGCAAATATAATATTATAGTTTATTTTTGTAATTTTTATATATTTTTTTTCTTTAAAAAAGGAAAATTTTCAATGTTTTCTAAAAATATTTTGTTATATTACTTGTTTTTTGATACAGTTACCATTGCAGGTCTAATTAATCTTCCGTTAAATATATAACCTTTTTGCATCATCATAATTACTTTATTTGGTTCATGTTCGTTAGTTTCTAATATGTTCATTGCTTGGTGTATTTCTGGGTTAAATGTTATATTGATTTTATCAATAGTTTCTAGTCCGAATTTTTTTGCTACATCTAAAAGAGATTTTAATGTTAATTTAATACCTTCTATGTCAATTGTTTTGTTGTTTGCGGATTTGTTCAGTGTTTCTAGTGCTCTTTCTAAATTGTCAATTACTGGTAATAGATGTGTTATGAAATTTTCTAGTGCAAATTTACGTGTGTCAGATAGTTTTTTTTCATTTCTTTTTTGTATGTTTTCTATTTCAGCTTGTGCACGTAGTAGATTTTCTTTTTCTTTTTTTATTTTTTTTTCTAATTTAAGTATATGTTGTAGATTTTTAGAATTTTCTTTATCATTTGTTTGATTTTTTGTGTTTTGTTGTATTTTTTGATTTTTATTTTCTTGATGTATTGTGTTTGTGTTATTATCTTTGTGATTATTTTTCATATTTTTCTCTGTAATTTATTTTTATGATGTATTAAATTTTAATTATTATAAAATTAAATTTATTATGTTTCAAGAATAAGATGATATGAATTTTATGTTCATTTAGTATATTATATTATATAGTTTATTTGATTTTTAATATTTGTATTTTATTTTATTTTTGGTATATTTTGTTTTGTTTATATGTTTATGTGTTAATTTTATTTATTAAATTATTTTATGATTTTATTTATGAATATTTTAATTTTTTTGTTATTTATTTTGTTTTGAGTATTTTAATTTTTTAATAATATGAATATTATGTTATAATATTATAACTTATTTTATATATTTTTTAAAAAATATTTTATTGTTTTTATTTATTTATTTTTTAAAATTGAAATTTTGGATTTATTTTTGCTATTTTTGAATTTATTATTTATTAATTTTTGTTATTTGTATTTTAAATAGTTTTATTATATATTTAAGTTTGTGGAAAATATATGGTTGATAATAAAAATTATTGTGTTGTTTCTGTAAATAATAATAATTATGTTAGAAAAAATTTTATTTTGGAAAAGGAAATAGAATCTGGTATTATGTTACTCGGGTATGAAGTTAAATATTTACGATGTTTTAAAGTTGATATTAGAAATAGTTATGTTTCTTTTAGAGATAAAGAAGCGTATTTACTTAATTTAAGTTTTCCTTCTTTAAATAAAGGTGTTTCTGTTTTTTATTCTTCTATTAATCGTAATAAATTGTTATTGAAAAAATATGAATTAGATTATTTGATTGGTTATTTGAGTAGAAAAAATTATATTATTTTAGTTTTGTCAATGTATTGGAAGAGATCTTGGATTAAGGTTAAGCTTGGTATTGGAAAAAAAAAACGTGTATATGACAAACGTTTTGTTGAAAAAGATCGTATTTGGAAGTTTGATAGGTCTTTGTTAATGAAAAAATTTAATAAATAAATTATATTATTTGAATATGCAATTAATTTTTTGATATTTTATTTTTTTAATGTTTATTTTTTATAATGTTCGGGGCTGATTTTTGGATTCGACGGATTTTAAATAATATTATTGGGCATGCCGAGGTGAAGTTGGACTCGTAAAATACTTCAAATAAAAAGTTGCAAATGTTTCAAAATATGAACCTGTTGCTTTAGCTGCATAATTAGTTAAAAACTAAAGGTTCCTCTGTTCTTAATTATCTTTTCTCTTGTATTTAAGAATTCAGAGTTATATTTTAAGAGATGATATATGTATATTTTGCCTGATTGTAACATATATTTTATGAAAATTAGGTTAGTTATTTTAGAAATTGTCTATAATTTTTATTTAATGAATGTTTTTTATTATAGAATAAGCATGTAGTTCCAGATATTTATAAATTTTCGGACGCGGGTTCGAATCCCGCCAGCTCCAGTTTTGTGATATTAATAATTTTTTGTTTATATAATTTTTAAATTTTCAAAGTGTTTATTTTTTCTTTTTATTTTTATATTAGTTAATATTTTTTTTGGTATTTATTCCATTATATTTCCTTGATATAACCAGTTGTTTTTTGGTGAATTTAATATATTTTTGAATGATGTTGATTGTTTATTTTCTATTTGTAAAGTTTTTATTATTAATATTTTATGACCTGTAGAGATGTGTATTCCAGATTTATCTATTTTTAATATTGTTCCTGGAGTTTTTGAAGATGTTTTGTTGTTTACTTCTGATTCCCATATTTTTATTTTTTTTTTGTTTGTTGTAAAATAACAAATTGGCCAAGGATTAAATGCTTTAACATATCTGTCTAATTGAGTTGCTGATAATTTCCAATTGATTTTAGATTCTTTTTTATTGATTTTTTTTGCATATGTTGCAAAATTATTATTTTGTTTTATTGGTTGTATTGTTTTATTATTAAATTTTGTTAGTGTTTCAATAAGTGCTTTTTTTCCAATATTAGATAATTTTTTTTCTAATGTTTCACTTGTATCTTTATTATGTATATTGCAAGTTTTTTGATATATAATATCTCCTTCATCTAAGAAAGAATTCATTTGTATAATGGTTATTCCTGTTTTTTTATCTCCTTCTAATATAGATCTTTGTATTGGTGCTGCTCCTCTCCATTTAGGTAGTAATGATGCATGTACGTTAATACATCCAAATTTTGGTAGTATTAATATTTTTTTTGGTATTATAATCCCGTATGATGCTACAACCATTATATCTGGTTTTAGTATTTTAATTGTGTTTATCCATTTGTTAAAATCTTGTGATGATTTTGGTTGAAATATTGGAATATTGTTATTTTGTGATATTTTTTTTATTATATTTTGAGTTAATATTTTACCTCTTCCTGATTTGCAATCTGGTTTAGTAAATGTTCCAATTATTTTGTGTTTTGAATGTATTAGTTCATTTAAATGATATGATGAAAATTGTGATGTTCCTGCAAATATAATTCGTAGTTTTTTAAACATAGTATTTTATTTTTATGTTTTGTGTTTTAAATTTTATAATTTAAATATTTGTTTTTTATGTTTTAAAATTAATTATTCTTGTTTAAGTAATCTATAAATAGTTTACCTATTAAATGATCAATTTCGTGTTGAATACAAATTGATAGTAGATTTTGTGTTTTTAATTCGAAATATTTTCCATATTGATTTAAAGCTTTAATTTTTAATATTTTATATCTTTGTACAAAACCATATTTTTTTGGAATTGAAAGGCATCCTTCTTGTATTCCAGTTTTTCCTTGTTTTTGTAAAATTATAGGGTTAATTAATACTATTCCTTGATTTTTTTTTTCTGATATATCAATAACAATAATTTGTTTATTAATATTGACTTGAGTTGCAGCCAATCCAATTCCTGAAAAGAAATACATAGTTTCAAACATATTTTTTATGATTGTTTTTGTTTTATAATTGGTTTTTTTAACTGGTTTGGCTATTTTTCTTAATCTTTTGTCTGGATAAAGTATTATATTCAGTAATGACATTTGTTATATTTATTGTATATATTTTTATTTATATGATATTATAGTTTCAATATGCGAAAATTTTTGTTTATTTAAAATTGTTTAGTGTTTTAGTATATATGAAATATTATTTTTTAAATATATTTTTTTAAAATATTAGTAGAAATTTTTGTATTTTATTTTTAAAATTATTAAAGATTTTATTTTTTATAAATTAAAATTAATTTTTATGGTTATTACTAATATTTAGTTTTTATTATTAATATTTTTTATTTAATAGTTTTTAAAATTTGTTTTAAATTTTTTTTATTACATAAATTTTATTATGTTGTTTTATGGATATTTTGATTAATTTAGTTAGAGAATTAAAAAATAATAATGTTATTGCTTATCCTTCGGAATCTGTATTTAGTTTAGGTTGTGATCCTGATAGTATTATTGCTGTTAGAAAATTATTAAATTTAAAGAAAAGGTCTTGGAGAAAAGGTTTGATTTTGGTTGCTGATTGTTATGAACAATTTAGGAATTATGTAGATGATAGTAAGTTAAGTACTAATATTTTATCTTGGGTTTTTTCTTTTTGGCCTGGTCATGTTACTTTTTTATTTCCAGCTTTGTCTACAGTTCCATGGTGGATAGTTGGTGACAATAATTCTGTAGCTATTAGGGTTAGTGCGTTTCAACCAATAAAGAAATTATCTTTAATGTTTGGTAAACCTTTGGTTTCTACTAGTGCTAATGTTACTGGTAAATTTCCTGCTAAAACTGCTTATGAGGTTAGTAAGTTTTTAGGTAATTCTTGTTTAATTATGAATGAAAGTATTGGAGGAAGATTATTTCCTTCTAGGATTTTTGATGTTGTAACTGGAGAAATAATTAGATAATTTATAAAATATTATATTAATATTGTAGATTAGAATTTATCATTTATATTTTTAATTTGTGAGGGGTATTTAGTGAAAGTGGAAAAGTTTAATGTTTTTGGAAATCCTATTAAGCATAGTTTGTCTCCAGAAATTTATTTTTTATTTTCTTTAGATACTGGGGTTTGTTATTCGTATGGTCGTGTTTTGGTTTTATTACATGAATTTGAAGAAAAATTAAAATATTTTTTTTCTTCTGGTGGTTTAGGGGCAAATATTACTTTGCCTTTTAAAGAAAGAGCTTTTTCTTTGTGTGATGTTTGTACTGATAGAGCTTTGTTGTCTAAAACTGTGAATACTATTAAAAAAATGGAAGATGGTTCTTTGTTAGGAGATAATACTGATGGTGTTGGATTAATTTATGATTTGAAAAGGCTTTGTATGATTAATAAAGGTAGTAGAGTTTTGTTATTTGGAGCAGGTGGTGCATCTCGTGGTATTATACCTTCTTTATTAGATTATGATTGTAAAATTTTTTTATCGAATAGAACTTTGTCTCGTGCTAAGGATTTAAAAAAATTTTATCAGAATTTAGGTGAAATTGAGGTAGTTTCGTTTACTTCTTTAGAAGATATTCATGATATTAATTTAATTGTTAATGCAACTTCTGTTGGAGTTTCAGATGAAATGTTTGTTTTTCCACAATCAATTATTCATTCAAATATTTTTTGTTATGATTTATTTTATAAAAGTGGAAATTATGATACGTCTTTTATTTCTTATTGTAGAAAAAAAGGTGTTGTAAAATTCGCAGATGGTATTGGTATGTTAGTTAGTCAAGCTGCTTATTCTTTTAATTTATGGCATAATATTTTTCCTTCTGTTTTGCCGGTTATAGAAAAATTGAAATTTAATTATTTGTAATATAAAGTTTGTTTTTATTTTTAATAATATTTTATATTGTAATTGGTTATAAATTATTTATATAATAATTTTATTTATTTGAGTTTACTGTATGTATTTAATTATTTTATATATTTGTGCAATTTTTGTATTATGATTTAATTTTATTGTTTTAATTTTTAATTTAATATTTATTTGTATTTTATTATATATGTTTTTTTTATTTTTTAGATATATATTATTATTTTATTATATTAAGTAGATAAATTTGTATTTTATATTGACATATGTAAATAATATTGATTATTATCCATTTTTGGTATTAAAATTTGTTTTGTTTATTTAGAGTTAATATTTTTGTTGTATTTATATTGTATTTATTTGTTGTTTTTAAGTATAGTTTTGTTGTATTTTAATAAAATAATATTTTAAAAATGTTATTTATTTATTTAAATTTTATATATTATGTTTTTAAGTATTTATTTTATGTTAATATTTATTAATTTAAAGTTTTTATTTGTCTTATAAAAAATGTTTGGATTTTTATTTTTATTTTGCTCTTTAAAAATTTATTTAAGAAAATTTATTGATTTTAAATTTTCATATATTTGTAGTATTTTTACGAGTCTCTTTTTTTTAAATAAAGTGTTTGAAATTTTTTATAAATTTCAAAAATTTGAATTTTGTTTTTGTAAAGATATCTTAAGGTTGTAAAGTTAAGTAATGTTAAGCGTGTACGGTGGATGCCTTGGCAGTCAAAGGCGATGAAGGACGTGCTAATCTGCGAAAAGCATCGGTGAGCTGATATGAAGCGTTATTATCCGATGATATCCGAATTGGGAAACCTAATATATTAATGTTATATTATTATTAAGTGAATTCATAGCTTAGTAAGGCAAACCAGGAGAATTGAAACATCTTAGTATCCTGAGGAAAAGAAATCAATTGAGATTCTCTTAGTAGTGGCGAGCGAAATGGGAATAGCCTAGAGTTATATGCAATATGTTCAATTAGAAAAACGGTCTGGAAAGTCCGGCAATATTAGGGTGATAGCCCCGTATTCGAAAATGTTCATTTTTGTAAACTCGAGAAGTAGAACGGGACACGTGTTATCTTGTTTGAAGAAGGGGGGACCATCCTCTAAGGCTAAATACTCTTGACTGACCGATAGTGAACTAGTACCGTGAGGGAAAGGTGAAAAGAACCCCGGATAGGGGAGTGAAATAGAACCTGAAATCGTATACGTACAAGCAGTAGGAGCATTATATAAATGTAACTGCGTACCTTTTGTATAATGGGTCAGCGACTTATATTCTGTAGCAAGGTTAACTTATTAAGGGAGCCGTAGGGAAACCGAGTCTGAAATTTGGGCGTTAAGTTTCAGGATATAGACCCGAAACCCGGTGATCTATCCATGGGCAGATTGAAGATTAGGTAATACTAATTGAAGGATCGAACCGACTAATGTTGAAAAATTAGCGGATGACTTGTGGTTAGGGGTGAAAGGCCAATCAAACCGGGAGATAGCTGGTTCTCCCCGAAAGCTATTTAGGTAGCGCCTCATGTTTCATATTTGGGGGTAGAGCACTGTTTCGGATAAGGATCTTACCGGATTACTAACCCGATGCAAACTGCGAATACCAAATAATTGTTATCATGGGAGACACACGTTGGGTGCTAACGTCCGGCGTGGAAAGGGAAACAACCCAGACCGACAGCTAAGGTCCCTAAGTCATAGTTAAGTGGGAAACGAAGTGGAATAGCATAGACAACCAGGATGTTGGCTTAGAAGCAGCCATCATTTAAAGAAAGCGTAATAGCTCACTGGTCGAGTTAGTCTGCGCGGAAGATTTAACGGGGCTAAATTATGCACCGAAGCTTCGGCAATAATACAATCATGATTGTATTTTTTAATTTTTATAAGTATTGAATATGTCATTTTTGTTTTGTTGGGTAGGGGAGCGTTCTGTAAGCCTGTGAAGATATATTGAGAAGTGTATTGGAGGTATCAGAAGTGCGAATGCTGACATAAGTAACGATAAAGTGGGTGAAAAACCCACTCGCCGAAAGACTAAGGTTTCCTGTTCAACGTTAATCGAAGCAGGGTTAGTCGACCCCTAAGGTGAGGCCGAAAGGCGTAGTCGATGGGAGACGGGTTAATATTCCCGTACTTTGATATAATTGCGATGGGGGGACGGAGAAAGCTAGGTTCGCCAGGTGTCGGTTATCCTGGTTTAAGCGTATAGATGGAAAAAGTAGGAAAATCCGCTTTTTTATTCAAACATTGAGGCGTTATGACGAGCTGTTTACAGCGAAGGAATTTATGCTATGCTTCCAAGAAAATCCTCTAAGTTATAATTATATTGAAATCGTACCACAAACCAACACAGGTAGTCAGGTAGAGTATACTAAGGCGCTTGAGAGAACTCGGGTGAAGGAACTAGGCAAAATGGTGCCGTAACTTTGGGAGAAGGCACGCTGATAGTAGGTGTATGAGAACTTTTGTCTCTCTAAGCTGAGATCAGTCGCAGATTTTAGCTGGCTGCAACTGTTTATTAAAAACACAGCACTGTGCAAACACGTAAGTGGAAGTATACAGTGTGACGCCTGCCCGGTGCCGGAAGGTTAATTGATGGTGTGATTTTATTGATTTTAACATATTGATAAAAGTAGCTCTTGATAGAAGCCCCGGTAAACGGCGGCCGTAACTATAACGGTCCTAAGGTAGCGAAATTCCTTGTCGGGTAAGTTCCGACCTGCACGAATGGCGTAATGATGGCCAGACTGTCTCCACCCGAGACTCAGTGAAATTGAATTCGCCGTGAAGATGCGGCGTACCCGCGGTAAGACGGAAAGACCCCGTGAACCTTTACTATAGCTTGATATTGAATATTAAATTTTGATGTGTAGGATAGGTGGGAGGCTATGAAGTGTAAACGCTAGTTTGCATGGAGCCAACCTTGAAATACCACCCTTTAATTTTTGATATTCTAATTTAGACCCGTTATCCGGGTTGAAGACAGTGTCTGGTGGGTAGTTTGACTGGGGCGGTCTCCTCCTAAAGAGTAACGGAGGAGCACAAAGGTTAGCTAATCACGGTCAGAAATCGTGAGTTTAGTGTAAAGGCATAAGCTAGCTTGACTGCGAGGATGACAATCCGAGCAGGTGCGAAAGCAGGTCTTAGTGATCCGGTGGTTCTGTATGGAAGGGCCATCGCTCAACGGATAAAAGGTACTCCGGGGATAACAGGCTGATACCGCCCAAGAGTTCATATCGACGGCGGTGTTTGGCACCTCGATGTCGGCTCATCACATCCTGGGGCTGAAGCAGGTCCCAAGGGTATGGCTGTTCGCCATTTAAAGTGGTACGCGAGCTGGGTTTAGAACGTCGTGAGACAGTTCGGTCCCTATCTACCGTGGGCGTTGGAAGATTGAGAGGGGCTACTCCTAGTACGAGAGGACCGGAGTGGACACACCGCTGATGTTCGGGTTGTTATGCCAATAGCATTGCCCGGTAGTTATGTGTGGGAGAGATAACCGCTGAAAGCATCTAAGTGGGAAACTTGCCTCAAGATGAATCTTCCCAGAAGCTTTAATATGTTATTAAAGCTTCCTAAAGGGACGTTAAAGATAATGACGTTGATAGGTCGGGTGTGTAAGCGCCGTGAGGCGTTGAGCTAACCGATACTAATGACCCGTGAGAACTTAACTTTGCAACATCTTAAGATATTTTAATTTTTTTTGTGTATTTAATATGTATTATTTTTTATGAAGTTATGTTTATATATAATATTCCTGGTGGATATAGCGCGATGGAAACACCTGATTTTTTCCATACCGAACTCAGAAGTGAAATATCGTGGCGCCGATGGTAGTGTGATTTCTTTCATGTGAGAGTAGGAAACTGCCAGGTTTATTTTTGTATTTGATTTTTTTAATAATTTTTATTTGAATATTTTTATATTGTTCCAGTGTGGCCGAAACCTTGTTTGTTTCGTTTTGTTTTATATTTAAAGGATTTTACAATGTTAAATTTTGCTCTAATTATTGAAATAAATGTTATTTGAGCAATTCTTGAGTTTGGTTTTATTGTAAATGTTTTTTTATTTTTATTCCACATTGATAATTTTATTTCTCCTTGATAGTCTGAGTCCAATATTCCTATTGAATTTCCCAGTATAATTCCATGAAAGTGTCCTAATCCTGATCTTGGTAAAATTATTCCTGTTATATTTGGGTTAGAGATATGAATAGCTATTCCAGTTGGTATCAATAATGTTTGATTTTTATGAATTTTTATAGGATGTTTTATACAAGCTCTTAGATCTAACGCCGAAGATCCTGGAGTTATATATTTTGGTAAATGTAGTTTTTTTTGTATTTTATTTTTTATAAATTTTATATTTATTTTTTTCATATATTTATATTGTTATATATTATGTTTGTACATATAATACTTATTAAGTAACCTAATATAGTAAATTATTTATGTTTTGTTTTGTGTTATTATTAAAATTTTATTTTATTTTATTTATATAATTTTCTGAAATATATCATATTTATATTTTATTTTGTAATGTTTATATTTGATTTTTGTTTTAATATTTAATTTTTTGTATTTGTTTTGTTTGTAATTTTATTACATATTTTATTATGTTTGTTTAATGTGTGTGTATTTTTTTAAGTTTGTTTATCATATTATTTTATATTTTTTTATATTTTTATTTAAGTTTTGTTATATATAAAATTAAGATTTATTTTCTAAATTTTTGAAATTTTATTTTGTTTTTTTAATATTTTATTTGTATAATTTTGTTTTGTATTTTTTTATTGAATTTTTTATTTTGTTGTATAATGTAATTTTGTGTTTGTTATTAAATTTTATTTATTATATTTATATATTATATTTATTCCTTAATATTATGGTAATATTTTAATTTTTGTAAATATTTTTTAAAATATATTGATTTATTTGTGTTATAATAATTTTTTATAATCTATTTTTTTAATTATTTTATTTTTTTGTGTTTGTTTGTATTTTTTGTTTTTTTAATTATTAAAATATTAAATGAAGTTAAGTTATAGTTTTATTTAAAATTTTTTAAAATTGTATGTCTAAAATTTGTTTTATTACTAATAAAATTCCAATGAAGGGAAATAGACGTTCTCATGCTATGAATGCAACAAAGAGACGTTTTTTGCCTAATTTGCAGTTTCGTAAAATTTGGATAAATAGTCAAAATCGTTTTGTTAAATTACGTATTAGTACTCGGGGTATGCGTATTCTTGATAAGAAAGAAGGTTTTAGTAAAAAATATGAATTTTTTAAGTAAATAATTATTTATTATTATATAAAAATTTATTTTTAGAAATTTTTGTTTTAATTTACTTAGGAGTATTTATGGCAAGAGAAAAAATTATGTTATTATCTTCTGCTAGTAGTCATTTTTATACTATTACTAAAAGTAAAAAGTTGAAATTAAAAAAAATGGTGTTTAGAAAATTTGATCCTTTTGTCAGACGACATGTGTTATATAATGAAGTGAAAATTAAGAAATAGATATATACTTTTTCTTTTTTTAATTTTTTATTAATATATTATAATTTTTGTATAAGATATTACATTAACAATTTTAATATATCGTTTTATTTTTGTGAATTTAAATAATGGTTATATGTGTTGTTAAATGTTTTAATAATGTGAATTAATTTTTAAATTAAATAATTATTTTTTATTTGTAACCTATATCTATATATATAGGATTTTTAGCAGACATTTTTGCTAATTTATCACAATATTCATTATTTTTTTGACCATTATGTGATTTTATCCAATTCCATTGTATAATGTAATTTTTTGTTATTTTGTCTAATCTTTTCCATAAATCTATATTTTTAATTTCAATTTTTTTTGAATTTTTCCAATTTTGTTGTTTCCAATTTTTTATCCATTTTGTTATTCCTAATTGTATGTATTTACTATCAGTATATATTTGTATGTTGTATTTATTTTTTATTTTTTCTAGAGGTATTATTGCTGCCATAAGTTCCATTCTATTATTAGTTGTTATTTTGTAACCAGCTTTAAATATTTGTGTATAGTTTTTGTGTTGTATTATAGATGCATAACCACCAGGTCCTGGATTTTTAATACAAGAACCATCAGTAAAAATTTTGATTTGTTTATTTTTCATATTTGTGATAAAATTTTTTGTTTTGTGTGGATTAAGTTTTTACATTATTTTATTTAGTAAAATATATATTTTTAAAATATTATATAATAGACATTATTATGAGACAAGTTGCTTTAGATATAGAAACCACAGGAATGAATAAATCAGGAATTCATTATAAGGGACATAGAATTATTGAAATTGGTGCTATAGAAATTTTACGGCGTCGTATAACTGGTAGATATTTTCATACATATCTTAACCCAAATAGAATTATTGATGTAGAAGCTTTTAACGTACATGGTATTAATGATAATTTTTTACATGATAAACCATGTTTTAGAGATAAATTAAGCGAGTTTTTAGATTTTATTTATGATAGTGAGTTAGTTGTACATAATTCTAATTTTGATATTGGTTTTATAAATTATGAAATTTCAATGTTGAATTGTTATATAAAAAATATTGAAGAATCTTATAAAGTTATTGATACGTTAAAGATGGCAAGGAAAATTTTTCCTGGTAAAAAAAATAATTTAAATGCATTGTGTGAACGATATTTTATTAGTAATGATCATCGTACATTACATGGAGCTCTTCTTGATGCAGAACTTTTGGCTAATGTTTTTCTTCGTATGACTTCTTGCCAGATTTCATTTGATTTTTTTACAGGTATTAAAGAAAAATTTAGTGATTCTTTTATAAAGGGTAGTAAATTTACTTCTAATAATAAGGATTATAAATTTTTTGTTATTGATGTTAATAGTGAAGAATTATTGGAACATCAAAAGAAATTATTTGATATAAAGAATAAATGTGGATTTTGTTTGTGGTTGGATGAGTAAACATATTTTATTTATAAATTTATCTGTTAATTTTAATAATACTTGTTAAGTAGTTTAATGTTTATTTTATTGAATTATATAAAATTTTACATAATTTATTGTTATGATGTTATTTTTAGTGGTTTTTTTGTTTGTTTATTTTATATTTAGTGATTTTATTTTTTATTTATTTGTATTTTTGTAAATTTAATTTAATTTTGTATATTGTAGTAATTGTTATGTAACATGTGATATTATTTATTGTAATTTTTATTTAGAATTTAAATATTGTGTGATTTTAAAATTTTATTAAAGTAGTTAATGTATTAAAATTATTTTTAATTTTTTTGTGTATAGTTATGTATAGAAAATTAATTCTTAATGAGCTTGATCAATCAATTTGTATTTTAAAAGATTTTATAAGTAATGAAAATAATTTAAAAAATATTGAGAATGCTGCAAAGTTAATTTCTAAATCTTTCAAAATTGGAGGAAAGGTTTTTTCTTGTGGTAATGGTGGTTCTAATTGTGATGCAATGCATTTTTCTGAAGAGTTAATTGGTCGTTATAGATTAAACAGGATAGGTTATCCTGCAATTGTTATTTCTGATCCTAGTTATCTTACTTGTGTTAGTAATGATTTTGGATATGATTTTGTGTTTTCTCGTTATATTGAGACACTTGGTAAATGTAATGATATATTAATGTGTTTTACTACTTCTGGAAATTCTTTGAGTATTTTGAATGCTATTAATTCTGCCCGGGTTAAAGATATGAAAGTAATTTCATTAACTGGAAATAATAGTGGTAAAATTTTTGGTTTATCTGATATTGATATTTGTGTTCCATATTGTGGGTTTTCTGATCGTATTCAAGAAATTCATATTAAAATTATTCATATTTTAATTTTATTAATTGAAAAGGAAATGAAGATTTAAGTTTTTTAATTAAAATTTGTTAATATTTTTAATTTGTATATTTTTAATTTTTTATATTTATAATTGTTTAAAATTTCATATTTATTTTATAAATATTAGAGATTATTTAAAAATTTTGTTAAATTTATATAAGGTTAAATTTTATTTTATATTTTTTTTAATCTTTATGAGTTTCTGTTTTTAGGTATATTTTATTTTAAAATACATTGAATAATTTTTGTGTATGGATAGTATTAATGTTATGTATTTTTAAATTCATTGTATTTATTAATCTTTAGTTATTATTTAGGATATTTTATGGATATAACTGAAATGTTGAAGAAAATATTAATTGATAGATTAGATGTAGATGAAGTTTATGTATATAAACATGATAACATTTTTAATGTTATTGTTGTTGGGTCATGTTTTTTAGGACTTAGTAGAGTTATGAAACATAAAATTGTTTATGCTCCTTTAACTAAATTTATTTTGAATAATGATATTCATGCTATATCTATAAAGGTATATACACCAAATGAGTGGAAAGGTATAGATTTTGTAAATTAATAATAAAAATAAAAATTTTTCAATATTTTTTTATGAGGTATTTTGTATGTATAAATTTAGAATTCATGGACCAACTAAATTATGTGGTTCTGTTAATATTTCTAGAGCTAAGAATTCTATATTGCCTATTTTATTTTTGACATTATTATCAGAAGAATTAATAGAAATTAAAGATGTTCCTAAATTAAAAGATGTTGATATTTCTATGAAATTATTACGGGGTTTTGGAGTTAAAATTATATCTTATAAAAATTCTTTGTTTATTAATGCTAGTGATGTTGATGTGTCTTATATTCCTTCCCGTAAGTTAGTAGGTTCTATTAGAGCGTCTATTTGGTTATTGGCTCCATTGTTGTCACGTTTTGGTAGTTGTGTTATTGCTTGCCCCGGAGGTTGTTCTATTGGGGTTAGGCCAATAGATCTTCATGTATATGGTTTGCAAAAGTTAGGGGCATTTATTTTATTTAACGGAGATTATTTAAAGGC
This sequence comes from Candidatus Westeberhardia cardiocondylae, assembly GCA_024648785.1. Lineage (GTDB taxonomy): Bacteria > Pseudomonadota > Gammaproteobacteria > Enterobacterales > Enterobacteriaceae > Westeberhardia > Westeberhardia cardiocondylae_C. Next base: position 54,735 of record JABYQB010000001.1, read on the forward strand.
TTCAGTACATGGTAGATTACATGGTTCATATATAAAAATGAAAAAGATTAGTGTTGGAGCTACAATTACTATTATGTCTGCTGCAACTTTAGCTGTTGGTATTACAATAATTGAAAATGCATCATGTGAACCTGAAGTAGTTGATGTTGCAAATTTTTTGTTATGTTAGGAGCAAAGATTAGAGGTGTTGGAACTAATATTATTTTTATAGAGGGAGTTGATTTTTTAGGTGGTGGTGTTTATAGTGTATTGCCGGATCGTATTGAAACTGGTACTTTTTTAGTTGCTGCTGCTATTTCTAGAGGATGTATTGTATGTTATTCTACTAAATCTAGTATTTTAAAATCCGTTTTAGATAAATTATGTGAGGCCGGTGCAGATATTGATTTTGGAAATGATTGGATTAGTTTAGATATGCATGGAAATAGACCAAAATCAGTTATTATATCTACATCTCCTTACCCTGGTTTTCCTACAGATATGCAATCTCAATTTGGTATATTAAATTGTATAGCTAGTGGAGTTGGAGTCATTACTGAGAATGTTTTTGAAAATAGATTTATGTATGTTTCTGAATTAATTCGTATGGGTGCTTGTGTAAATATACTAAATAATAGTGTTATATTTTATGGTGTTGATTCTCTTTTTGGTAATACAGTATTTGCTACTGATTTACGTTCGTCTGCTAGTTTGACATTGGCAGGTTGTATTTCTGAAGGAACTACAGTAGTAAATTGTGTTGATTATGTTGATCGTGGTTATGATAATTTTGAATATAAATTATGTAAGATAGGTGCAAATATTGAAAGATTTTATGAAAAAAAATATTAGTAAATTTTATTTGATGTTTTTAATTTTTATTAAAAATTATATAATTCTGTAATTTGTATTGTATTAATGTAATAATAGAAATATATTCATATTATTTCTAATAATATTTAGAGCTATTATATTTTGTTTTTTATTTAATAATTTTTTTAGTTGGTTTATATTTTGTATTTTTTCTTTGTTTATACCAACTATCATATCATCTTTTTGTAGTCCAATTGAGTATGCTGGTGAATCTTTAATTACTTTATCAATTTTTACCCCTCTTATTCCATTTTTTAATTCTCCATTACTTAAATATGCTCCTTGTAGTTCTGTTATTGATATATCTTTTGTTTCTATTGTGTTACTATGTTGTTCATCTAATATTACTAAGACATTTTTTGTTTTTCCATTTCTTAATAATTCTATTTTTATTTTTTTTCCTGGGTTTGTTGTTCCTATTTTGGCTCTTAATTCAGAAAAACTTTGAATGTTTTTACCTTCTATAGATAGAATTATATCTCCTGCTTTAATTCCAGCTTTATCAGCGGCAGAATTTTGTATTACTTCGCTGACAAAAGCTCCTTTTTGTTTATCAATGTTGAATGCTTTTGCTATATTGGATGTAAGTTCTGTACCTTTTATTCCAAGTTGACCTCTTTTCACTTTACCATATTCTATTATTTGTTGACTAAGATTTTTTACTATGTTGCTTGGTATAGCAAAACCAATTCCAATATTTCCACCACCTGGTGCTAAGATGGCGGTATTTATTCCAATAAGTTCTCCATTCATATTGACTAACGCTCCTCCACTGTTACCTCTGTTTATGGATGCATCTGTTTGAATAAAATTTTCTAAACCTTCTAAATTTAAACCACTTCTTCCTAGTGCTGATATTATTCCAGAAGTTACTGTTTGTCCTAATCCAAATGGATTTCCTATTGCTACAGCAAAATCTCCAACTTTTAGATAATCTGAGTCTGCTATTTTTATTGATGTAATATTTTTTGTTTGTGGTATTTGTAGTAATGCTAGATCAGTTTGTTCGTCTTTTCCTATTAGTTTTGCTTTAAATTCTCTTCCATCATTTAGTTGAATGTTTATTTTATCTGCACCACATATTACGTGATTGTTTGTTATTATGTATCCTTTTTCAGAGTTTATTATTACTCCTGATCCTAAACCTTCAAATTGTTTTAATGTGTTATTTTTTCCTCCAGGTGTTTCAGGAGTAAAGAAATATTTATATTCTTTTGGAAATAAATTTTTTTTTATTTGTTGTGTTCCTTCTACATGAATATTTACTACTGTTGGTAGTACTTTTTTTAGCATAGGAGCTAAACTATTTTTTTCGATTTTTTTTTCTTCTATTCTTTCAATAGAGAAACTTGTGTTTATTATTGATAGGTATAATAAAAGTAATATGGAAAAAGTTAATTTTATTGTTGATTTTATAAATATTGATGTTACATATTTCATGTTTTATTTTTGTTTTAATATTATATATTAGTAATATTTGTGTTATTTTTTTTATAGTTTTTGTTTAAATTTGTTTTTATTTTTATGTTAATGTTTATATTTAAAATTATTGTTTTTGTTTAATTTATTTTGTGTATTGATATAAAAATTCATTTTTCAGTATTAATTTTATTTGTTTTATTTATAATTTTATTATGTTTTTTATTGATTTAATTAGATCTTCTATTAGATATTTATTTGAATTTTATTATTTTTTTAAATTTTAATTTGTTTTTTTATTTTATATAAGAATGATATAAAACATTATATTTATAATATTATATTTGAATTGTTAAATAAAGTTATTTATTTTTATATTTTATTTTTATAGTTTTATGTATAAAATATTTTTTTATTAAATATAAATTAATAGTTTTGATTGTTTTTATTTATAATATTTATGTGTTAAAGTTATTTTTTTTATTTTATATTGTAGTTTTTTATGTTTTGAAATTATTTATTTTAATTTTGTTTTGTATAAATTTTAATATTTTTTATTATTTAGATTTATTTAATTTTTTTATTGATAAATAATTATTTGTTTTATTTTATTAAATTTAAAATATTTTACATTAAATGTATTTGTTTATTTTTATGTAAATTATGTTTTGTGTTTTATTTGTTTTTTATTTTGTTTATATGATAAAAGTATTATTTGTATTCATGTTTTAGAATTAAAGTAAGTTATTTTATTTGTATTATTTTAATATATATTAAATTTGTTTTTGAAAATTATATTTATTGTTTTGTTGTTATATTTGTGTAGATTTAAGTAAAATATTTTTTAAAATTTATTGTAATAGTGTAATATCTGATATTTTTAGAAATAGATTTCTAATTTTATTTAGTAATGTTAATCTATTTATTCTTCTTTGTTTGTTTTTTGTAAATATTTTTACATTTTTAAATAATGCATTTGTTGGTTCGTATAATATTATAAGTTTGTTTAATATTTCTATGTATTGAAATGATAAAAATAGTGGTTTAGTATTTTTTTTTAATTGTATTAAAATTTTTGCAAGTTGTATTTCTTCATTTGTATTGAATGTAATATTTTCTATATTATTTATTTGAATTGTTTCTTTGGATTGTTTTAGAATGTTTATAATTCTTTTGTTTATTGTTATTAGTTTTTTTGATATATTTAGTGTTTTTAAATAATTTATTGCTTGTATTCTATAATTAAAATCTGTTGGATTTGTTGGATTTTGTGATAATACTGATTTTATTATGTCTTTTTTATATCCTTTTCTTTTATATAATGAATAAAGTCTATTAAACATAAATTTCATTATAATATTTTCAATTTTTGATGTTTGAAATGAATAGTTTTTGTATAATTTTATAGATTTTATTATTATTTTTTTTAAGTCAATTGAAATTTTTTTTTCTATTATTATTTGTAATATTCCTGTTGATATTCTTCTTATGTGAAATGGATCATTTTTGTATGTTGTTTTTGTATTTACTATGAATGTTCCAGTTAATGTGTCTATTTTATCGGCTATAGATATTATACTAGATATTATATTTGTTGGTAAATTATCGTTAAAAAATTTTGGTTGATATTGTTCTTTTTGTGCTAAATATACTTCTAATGGTTCGTTATCTAATTTTGCATAGTGCATTCCAATTATCCCTTGAGTTTTTGGAAATTCAGTTACCATATTTGTTACTAAATCGCATTTTGATAATATTGCAGCACGTTGTATGTTTTCAGTGTTAATTTGTATTTTTTTTGAGATATTTTCTGATAATATTTGTATTCTGTTTGTTTTTTCACGAAGACTTCCTAAGTTTGTTTTGAATGTTATATTGTTTAGTTTTGGCAGGTATTCTATTAGTTTTAATTTTCTATCTTCTTTAAAAAAGAAATTAGCGTCTTGTAATCTTGAATGTATTGTTTGTTCATACCCTGAGATTATTTTGTTTTTTTCATTTGATTCGATATTTGAAATAAATATGAAGTATGGTAATATTTTTTTTTTATTAAATATTAAAAAGCATTTTTGTACATCTTGTATTATATGAGTTAAAATTTCCTTTGGTAGTTTTAAAAATTTTTTTTTGAATTTTGCTATTAATATTATCGGCCATTCTGTTATTGATGTTACTTCATTAAGTAGTTTGTTGTTTTTTTCAATTTTTCCATCATATTTTTTTATTTTTTTGTTTATGTTGTTTTGTATAATTTTTTTTCTGTAATTGAAATCTGCTATGACTTTTCCGTGTTTAAATAGTATTTTTTGATAATTTTTTGCATGATTTACAGTTAAAATATTTTTTCCCATAAATCTATGACCTTGTATTATTCTATTTGTTTGTATTTTTAATATTTCTCCAGAAATGATTTTTTTATTTATTAGTAGTGTTATTGTATGTATTGGTATGATAAATTGATTATCTCCATTTCCCCATCTCATTAAATTAAATTTTTTTATATTAGTTAATATTTTTTTTGTTATATTAAAAAGTATATTATTTATTTCATATTTTTTTGAATTATTTTGTATATTTTTATTGCATATTTTTTGATTAATTTTATTATTATTTATTATATTTTCATATTTTTTATTATTAAATTTTGTTTTTATTTGTTCTGATTTTTCGATATTTTTGTTTTGTGTATTATTATATTGTAATTTGTTTATTTTAATTGCTATTCTTCTAGGTGAAGCTAGCCAAGATATTTTTTTATATTTTATTTTTTTATTTTTTATTTCTGTTGAAAATTTTTCAAAAAAATTTTCTGATAAGGTACGAAGTATTTTATATGGAATTTCTTCTGTTCCTATTTCCATTAGGAATGTATATTTTTTCATGATTGTGTTTTAATTTTTCTGCAAACTGGAAATCCAAGTATTTTTCTTGAAGTATAATAAGAGTTTGCAATTGATTTTGTTATTTTTTGAATACGTAAAATATAGTTTTGTCTTTCTGTACATGAAATTGCTTTTCTAGCGTCTAGTAAATTGAAATTGTGTATTGCTTTTAGTATTTGTTCGTATGCTGGTGATAATTTTTTCAATTTTATTAAATTTTTTGCATGTTTTTCATTTTCTTTAAAAGAGTGTAATAAGAATTCTATAGGTGCGTATTCAAAATTGTAATATGATTGTTCTAATTCATTTTTATGGAATATGTCCCCGTATGTTATTTTTCCATATGGAGTTATGTTCCATATTATATCATAAATGTTATTTATAGATTGTAGGCACATACTTAATCTTTCTAAACCATATGTTATTTCGCCTGATATTGGTTGACATTTTATTCCTCCCATTTTTTGAAAATATGTAAATTGTGTTATTTCCATACCGTTTACCCAAATTTCCCATCCTACCCCCCACGCTCCTAATGTATGGTTTTTCCAATTATCTTCCATGAATTTAATGTCATGTTTTGTTGGATCTAACCCTATTTCTTTTAGAGAGTTTAAATATATATCTTGTATATTTTTTGGTGATGGTTTTAGTATTACTTGAAATTGGTAATAGTGTTGTAATCTATTTGGGTTTTTACCATATCTTCCGTCTGTTGGTCGTCTTGTAGATTGTATATAAGCAATTGAAGTTGGTTCCGGACCAATTACTTTAAAATATGTTATTGGATGAAATGTTCCTGCTCCAATCTCAATATCTATTGGTTGTGTAATAGTACATCCTTGTTTTGCCCAATATTTTTGTAGTGAAAGTATTATATTTTGAAATGTATTTGTAATAATTGTTTTTTTCATATTTTTTATGAAATCTTTATAATTTTTTTTGGTTATTATTAATCGTATTTTTTATTAATAAAAATAAGTATTAGTATTTTCATTTTTAATTTTATTAAAAATGAATTTATTTGTAAATTGGTAAATTATTATTTATTTTATTAAAATTATTTGTTGTTGATTTTTAGTAATTTTGTTTAATTTATATGTAATATGTTATTTTTATATATGTAATTTGTATTTTATGTATTATATTATTAAAGTATATAAATTATTTTTTGTTGTTTATTAATTTGTATTGTTTGATATGTTAATTTTTAATTGTTTTTTGTGTTTTATTAAATTGTATATTTTACATTTTTAATATTTTTATATTATGATTTTTGATTTTGTTATATAATAGAAATTTTCAGGTAATTTTATTGTTTTTATTTTATAAAAATATCTGTCCCTTTCGTCTAGAGGTTAGGACATCGCCCTTTCACGGCGGTAACAGGGGTTCAAATCCCCTAGGGGACGATTATATACTGTATTAAGTTTAATTTTTTTATTTTGTTAAATTTTGTTTAGTAAGTATTTTGTGTAATTTTTATTGTTTAATTTTTATATTTTATTTTATTAAAATATATATTTAAAATTTAATTTAAATATTTTTAATTAATGTATTAAATATTATAAAATTTTTTTTTATTATTTTTATACTATAATTTTGCATATTGAAATTTTGTTTTATTTTAATTTGTTATATATTTTATTGTATTTTAGTATTTGAATTGTATGATTTTATAAAATTTTATATATTTTTATAAATTTTTATTTTATAATTTTGTTTAGTTTTGAATATTATTTTATTTTAATGTTTTATGTTTTAGTTTCGTTTTAAATGTTATGTGTTTTGAAATTTTGTATTGTATCTTAATATTTTAGTTTTATTTTTTATTGTTTAAAAGTGTTATTTATATTTTATTTTATATTTGATTTATTTAATGTTAAATATTGTTAAAAATTTTATTTTTTTTGGATAATAATGGAAATTGAGTTACCTGATTTTAGTAAAGCTAATTTGCTTGTAGTTGGTGATATTATGTTGGACCGATATTGGTTCGGTTCTTTTTTGCCTGATAGAGGTGTATTTGAAAATTCAATACCTATAATGAAAATAGATTCTGTTGCAGAATGCCCTGGAGGAGCGGCTAATGTTGCTATGCATGCTGGTTCTTTAGGTAGTTCTGTTTATTTAGTAGGTTTTACTGGTATTGATTGTGAATCTGATATTTTAAATAATAAATTGAGTATTAATAATATTACTTGTGATTTTATTAAAGTTCCTAAATATTCTACTATTTTAAAATTGAGAGTTATTTCTGAAAATAAAAAGATTTTTCGTTTGGATTTTGAAAAAAATTTTTTTGATTTGGATGTTCATGATGAATTGTTAAATCATGTGAAATTGTTTTTTTCTAGAGTTAATATTATGATTTTATCGGATTATTCGAAGGGTACATTGAAAAATGTTCGAGAGTTAATTTTGTTAGCTAAGAAATTTAATATTCCAGTTTTAGTTGATCCTAAAGGAAATGATTTTTTACGTTATAGTGGAGCTACTTTATTGACTCCGAATTTGTTGGAATTTGAGTCTGTTGTTGGTTCGTGTAAGAGTGAAAAAATGTTAATTGATTCTGGAATGAAACTTATTAGAGATTGTAATCTTTCTGCATTATTGATTACGCGTTCTGATAAAGGTATGAGTTTATTGCAAGTTGATAAAGGTCCATTACATTTTCCTTCTTATACTGAAGTAGTGTATGATGATACTGGTGCAGGTGATGTAGTAATTGCTATATTGGCTGCTTCTTTAGCTTCTGGTAATGATTTGGAGAAGTCTTGTTTTTTAAGTAATATTTTTGCAGGTATACAGATTAAGAGAATGAGAACGTCTTCTATGTGTTATAATGATGTTAATGTTGGTTTTTATAAAAGTAATAAAATAAATTTTGGTATTGTTTGTGAGAAAATGTTAAAGAGAGGTATTAAAATAGCACGTAAATGTGGAGAAACAGTTGTTATGGTTAGTGGTTTTTTTAATATTTTAAATGCAGGTCATATTAATTTTTTTAATAATGTTAAAAAAATGGGGGATAGAGTAATTGTTGCTGTAGAAGATAGTATTTGTAGTTTTGAAAAAAATGTTTGTGTGAATTTAAATAATGTTAATTCATTGAAATCTAGAATGTTGTCTTTATCTTTATTAAATTTAATAGATTGGGTAATATCTTTTGAGAGTTATTCTGAATTACGTAGTTTGGTTTCTAAAATTTCACCTGATTTTTTTGTTGTATATAAAGAATAATATTTGTTATATTTCATAAATTTTATATTATTTTATCTATTGAATATTTGTTGGTTTTTATTTATATTTTTGTTATTTTTTAAGCATGTGTAAATTAAATTAATTTGATTTTTTATTAATATTTTATTTTGTTAAATAAAATATTAGTGAGTTTTTTTAAAATTATAATGTTATTTTTTTGAAATTGATTTGATGAGTTTATCATGAAATAGTAATTGTAATTTTATTTTTTCAATTTTATTTTTTATTTTTTTATTTTAATTGTATTAATGTTTTTTTTTGTTTATTATTTTTATTTTAAGTTTTTTTCAAATTATAAATTTAGTAATATGAATATTTATTGTGTTGATGTTTTGTAATGTCTTCTACTCCATTTAATTCTGGAAAATGTCGTAATAATTTATTTTCTATTTGTTCTTTTAAAGTATATTTTGCCATTGTACATCCGTTACAACCACCATAAAATTTAAGTAAAACTTTCATATTATTATTTATTTTTATTACTTTTATTTGACCACCATGATGTATGAGTGTTGGGTTTATGTACAATTTTATAAATTTTTTTATTTGTTTTAAAGTTGCTGATAATATTTCTTTGTGATTTGTATTATTTTTTATATTTTTTTGGTTATTTTTTATATTATTGTATGTAATATTTGGTGTTTCTAATATTAGTTGTGATTTAAATTCTTCTGATATTATTTTTATTTTTGCATTTTGTATGTATGGTAATAGGGATTCATTAACATATAAAGAAAATTTTTTGAATTTTAATTCTATTTCATTTATTTTTATTTTTCCTTTTTTGAAATATGAGAAGATACATTTTGCATATGGTGTTCCTGGGTTTGTAATAATTATTCTAATTTGTTGTTCATTTTTTGTTTTATTAATTAATTTTTCAATATAATTTTCTGCTTTTTTGTCTATGTCTATCATTTTTAATAGTTTTATTAAATTTATGCAATATAAATTACATATATTATAAATTAATTAAAATTTAAAAGTAAAGTTTTATTATTATTTTAATATTTATTTATATTGTTTTTTATTTTATTTAAATATTTTATTTTTTATAAATTAAAATTTTTTATGTTTTTGTTTAATATTATATTATGATTTTTAATATGGTTAAATAAAATCTATAATATAAAAGATATTTAATATGTAATTCATAATTAAATTATATTTTTATTTTTATTATTAAAATAAATATTTTTAAGTTTATAATATTTATATGTTATCATAATTTATGATATTTATTATATAATAAAATTTTATTTTATTAAATTTTTAAAGATTTTGTAAATATTGTAATATTTGTATTTTTATATTTTCGGTTTATTTTATTTACATGTTAATTTTATAAAAATTTATGAAAAAATAAAATTTTATATAATTATATTTTGTATTTTTTATAAATTATGAGGATAATTTTTATATAATATTTATTTAAATTTTAATATTTATTAAAATGTTGTATAAAATATATATTTTATATGTTGAAAAGAAATGTTTTTTTAATTGGTCCAATGGGTTCTGGTAAAAGTACTATTGGTCGTTATTTGTCTGAAGAACTTAATGTTAAATTTTTTGATTCTGATAGTGAAATTGAGAAACGTAGTGGTGTTGATATTAATTGGATTTTTGATGTAGAGGGTGAGTCTGGATTTAGAAATAGAGAAAAAAAAATAATTGAAGAGTTAGTTTTGAAACGTAATATTATATTATCTACAGGTGGTGGTTCAATTTTATCATCTCGTGTGAGGAATTTACTTTCTAGTAATGGTATTATTATTTATTTAAATATTTCTATTGAAGAACAATTATTTCGTACTAGATTTGATAAAAAACGTCCTTTATTATTAGATAAAGGTAAATCTAGATATGAGGTGTTAAAAACTTTATATTCTGAAAGAAATTTATTATATAGTGAAATTTCTGATTTTATAATTAATGTAGATAAGAAGAGTGTAAAAATTATTTCTGATAAAATTATTAATTTTTTAGTTAATAAAAATATTTTAAGTATTTATTAGTTTTGTTTTATAAGTATGTGAGGTAAATATTGAATATTATGGAAAAATTTTTTGTTAAGTTTAAAGATAATAGAAATTATCCTATTATGATATTTTTTGGATTATTTGATTGTGTTGGGTGTTTTTTTCCATTAGTTTTTGGTGATAGAGTTATGATTATTACTAATACATGTCTTGCTAATTTGCATTTAAAAGGGTTGTGTAAAAAGTTGATTGAGTATGGTGTTAATGTAGATTATGTTGTTTTACCTGATGGCGAAAGATATAAATCTTTTAAGACTTTAGATAATATATTTTTTTCTCTTTTAAAAAAAAATCATGGTAGAGATACAACTATTTTATCTTTTGGTGGTGGGGTTATTGGTGATATATCAGGTTTTGTTGCTTCTGTTTATCAAAGGGGTGTGCGTTTGATTCATATCCCTACTACTTTATTATCACAAGTTGATGCATCTATTGGAGGTAAAACTGCGGTTAATCATAAACTTGGAAAGAATATGATTGGTTCATTTTATCAACCAAGTTCTGTTTTAATTGAATTAAATTATTTAAAAACTTTGTCTAAAAGAGAGTTTTCTTCTGGTTTATCAGAAATTATTAAGTATGCAGTTGTTTTTGATGTTTGTTTTTTTAATTGGTTAGAGAATAATTTAGATTTATTATTTGATTTAGATGTTTCTGCAATTACTTATTGTATTCGTAAATGTTGTGAATTAAAATCGAATATTGTTGTTTTTGATGAATTTGAAAAGAAGGATAAACGTTCTTTGTTAAATTTTGGTCATACTTATGGTCATGCTATTGAAGCTTTTATGGGTTATGGTAATTGGTTACATGGTGAGGCTATATCTGTTGGAATGATGATTGCAATGCATACTTCGAATTTTTTGGGTTATTTTTCGAAAAATGATATTGATAGAGTGAAAAAATTATTTGTTCGTGCAAATTTGCCTATTCGTGGACCTAATAATATGTTACCAAAGGATTATTTTGATTATATGGTTCGTGATAAAAAGAATGTTTCTAATAAAATTAGATTGGTTCTTCCAATATATTTGGGATGTGCTAAGATTTTTTCAGATGTAGATAATGATATTATTGTTTCTTCAATTCATTGTTGTAGTAATTAATGTTGCATTATTAATTAATTTATTATATTAGTAAAATATTTATATTTTGATTTTTCATTTTTTATGTAAAGATATTTATGAAAGTATTGTATATTTTATATTTTTAAAATTTTCAGTGATTTTGTTATAATATTTTCTAATTTTTAATTTAATGTATTTAAATTATTTTTATATTATGATTTACTTTTATTTTTGTATTTTATGGATTTTATGAAAAATGAAAAGATTTCATATTTTACCTTCTTTGTTATCTGCAGATTTTTCCAGGTTAGGAGATGATGTTTCTCGTGTAATTTTTGCTGGCGCAGATATGATACATTTTGATGTTATGGATAATCATTATGTTTCTAATTTGACTTTTGGTCCAATGGTTTTGAGTTCTTTAAGAAATTATGGAATTAAAGTTCCAATTGATGTACATTTAATGATACGACCTGTATGTCATCGTTTAATTTTTGATTTTATTAAAGCAGGTGCAAATTGTATTATTTTTCACCCAGAGGTATCTAGTAATATTAAAGATTCTTTATTGTTTATTAAAAGTCATTCTTGCAAAGCTGGTTTAGCTTTTCACCCTGATATTTCGTTAGATGTTTTAGAAAGGTTTATTTTTGACGTGGATGTTGTTTTGTTGTTGTCTGTATATCCTGGATTTTCTAATCAGTCTTTTATTGTTTCTATGTTTGAGAAAATAAAAAAAGCTAGGGTATTAATAGATAAATATGACTTAGATGTTTCTGTTATTGTTGATGGTGGAATTAAGATTGATAATGTTGTTAAAGTTGCTAGTTGCGGAGCTGATATGTTTGTAATTGGTTCGGCTATTTTTGATGAGGAAGATTATTCTTGTGTTATTAATAAATTTCGAAGTAAATTAAATAAATATTTTGTTTGTATATGATTTTTTATTATAAAAAATTAAATATTTTTTTATTTTAAAATTTAATTTTTATTTTGTATTTATATTACAGTTTTATTTATTTTTTGGTTTTTATTTAATATTTGTATTTATTTTAAAAATGATATTAATGTTGATTTTTAATTGTTGTAAGAATTAAATATTTATTTTATTTTTGTGTTTTATGTTTATTAATAAATTTTTATTTGTAAAATATTGGTATAATAAGTTTTATGAAAAAAAATGTTTTGTTTAGTGCTATTCAACCTACAGGTGAATTGACGTTAGGTAATTATATAGGTGTGTTGCGTTCTTGGGTTAAAGCTCAGGATAATTATGATTGTGTTTATTCTATAGCTGATTTGCATGCAATTACTGTTCGTCAAGATTGTAATTATTTTTCTAAAATTTCTTTAGATTGTGTTGCTTTGTGTTTGGCATGTGGTATAGATCCTGATAAATGTATTATATTTATTCAATCCCATGTATATCATCATGTTCAATTAACATGGATTCTTAGTTGTTATTCATATTTTGGAGAATTGAAAAGAATGGTTCAATTTAAGAATAGATTATTAAATAATATTAATAATAATGTTGGTTTGTTTACTTATCCAATTTTAATGGCATCAGATGTTTTGTTGTATAATTCAAATTTTGTTATTATTGGTGATGATCAAAAGCAACATTTAGAGTTTATTCGTACTATTGCTAGGAGGTTTAATTCAATTTATGGAGATATTTTTGTTATACCTAAAATATTTTCTGGTTATGGTATTCGTATAATGTCTTTGTTGGAACCAAAAAAAAAGATGTCAAAGTCAGATTTTAATCGTAATAATGTTATTACTTTATTGGAAAATTTTGATTCAATAATAAAAAAAATTAAGTATTCTGTAACTGATTCTGATACCCCACCATTGATTCGTTATGACCCTATTAATAAGCCAGGTATATCAAATTTGTTGCAGATTTTATCTGTTATTAGTGATACACCAATTTCGTTATTGGAAGATATGTTTGTTGGAAGGATGTATAGTGATTTTAAAAATGAAGTTATTAATGTTCTTATAGACAATATTAAATCTGTGCAGTCTCGTTATTATTTGTTAAGAAATAATGAGGATTATTTGTATTCTGTATTATTAAATGGTGCTGAGAAAGCAAAAATAAGATCTGAAATGATGTTAGAAAAGGTAAAGGAAGCAATTGGTTTTTTTTGTATTTCTTAGTAGTAATTTTAAATTTATTTAATGTTTTATTTGTTTATGTATTTTATTTTAATTTATTTGTGGAATTTATTTTTTAACATTATATAATTAGTGTAATATATTTTTTATTTTGGTGTATTTTAATTATTTTTACGTTTTATTATTTAATGATTTTATTATTTTATAATTAGTTTTATTTATTAAGTTTTAATATTAAAAATTTTTTATTTTGTTTTTATTTATATTTATATTAAATTTTTAATTTTTATATGTTAAAAATTTTAGTATTTTTAATATTTTTTTTTGATAATTGTATTAAATTTAAATATTTTATTTGGTATATAATATTTTAAATATTATATATTATTAATTTTTTTAATTGTTCATGTAATATATAATTTTAATATTATAGAATATGGCGTAATTTTTTATGCTACATTTATTTACTAATTTAGGTGTATATACTGTTTGTATTTTAGTAATTACTTTTATTTTTGTTTTAATTTATGAAATTATAAACGGATTTCATGATACTGCTAATGCTACAGCTACTATTATTTATACAAGGGCTTTACATCCGTATTTTGCTGTTTTTATTTCTGGTTTATGTAATTTTTTTGGTGTTATTATGGGTGGGTTAAGTGTAGCTTATGCTATTGTTCATTTATTACCAATTGATTTTTTATTAATGAAAATTAACTCTATCCATGAATTAATAATGATATTTTCCATGTTGTTATCTGCAATTTTATGGAATTTATGTACATGGTATTTTGGATTACCTTCATCTAGTTCTCATACTTTGATAGGTTCTATTATTGGAATTACATTTATTCATTCATTAGTTAATAAGAAGGCTTTAGTTCAGTCATTAAATATCTCACAGTTGATTGATATATTTATATCTTTAATTATTTCTCCATTAATTGGATTTGTTTTGTCTGTTTTTGTTCTTTTACTTGTTCGTATTTATTGTTATTTTGTAAAAAAAAAATTTAATTATATTAATCTTACGGCAGATGAAAGGTATAAGAAAGATGGTATTTCTACACCGCCATTTTTAATACGTGTTGGTTTAATTATTTCTTCAGCTGGTGTTAGTTTTTCGCATGGTGCTAATGATGGACAAAAAGGTATTGGTCTTATTATGTTAGCTTTGATGAGTGTTGCACCTGCAGAATTTATTATTAATTTGAATTCTAGTACTTATGATATTAATAAAACTCGTAGTGCTGTAGTAGATTTTTATAAGTATTGTATACGTAATTATGATGCTATTGATTTTAATATTTTTTCTTGTAGTAAAAAATATATGTTAATGTCAAATAAAAATTGTGTTTCTTTTTTTCCAATGTCTTTTTCATATTTTTATGTTTATCCATATGTATATTTTATTAATAATAGTGATTTGTTTTTATTATCTGAGTATTTTGTAAATGATTCTTTTGTTTTTGAATTTATATGTAAAAATAATTTTATTGTACTTAAATATGATAATGTTTTGTTAAAAAATAATGAATATGATAATTTATTTCAAATTATGTTAGTTGTTAATTATGTTTTGTTTTTATTGAAAAATTTGGAAGATTATAATAATTTAAATTTTGATCAACGTATTCAAGTTCGTTATTTTCTAGTTTATATTTCTGATGTTATTACAGAATTGTTAAAATTTAAGAATTTGTCTATTCTTGATAGAGATTTTTTAATTAATTTACGTAAAGATTTACTAAATACAATAGAGTATGCTCCAATATGGATTGTTGTTTCTGTTGCATTGTCTCTGTCTTTAGGTACAATGATAGGTTGGAAGCGTGTTGTTATTACAATTGGAGAAAAAATTGGTAAGAAGAATATAACTTATTTACAGGGGTTTTTGTCTCAAGTAATTTCAGCTATTTCCATTGGAGTTGCCAGTTATGTTGGTAAACCTGTATCTACAACACATGTTTTGTCTTCTGCAATTATTGGTACTATGTTAGTAGAAGGTGATGGTGTTAGGTTTAAAACGGTAAAAAATATCTTAATGGCTTGGATATTGACTCTTCCAGCTTCAATGTTATTGTCTAGTATATTATATTTGTTTTTATTGTTTGTTTTAGTATTTTTTGGTTTAAGTTGATATTTTAAGATATGTGTATTTTTTTATATTTTCATAATTTTATAATGTTTAATTTTTTTAGTAGTATTTATGAAATATTATTGATAATTTGTTTATTTTTTATGTGTTTTTATATTTTATTTTTTAGTTTTAGTTAAGTTGAATGTTTTTATATTTTTAATTTTTAAAAAAGTTAAATATTTATTTAAAAATAAAAAACATTTTATATTTCAATGTTTATATTCATTATCAAAATTAAAATTTTATATTCATTGTACATAAATTTTGTTTTTTAAATATTATTAAATGTAGTAAATTTATATTTTAATATAAATTTAGATTAATTTGATTTTTCTTTTTATATATACCATAATGTTTTAATATTGCTGTTAATTTTGGACTTCTTCCTAAAAAATTTTTGAATAATTTTATAGGATGTTCTGACCCTCCTTGAGATAAGATATGTTTAATGAAAGATTTTCCAGTTTTTTTATTAAAAATACCGTTTTTTTCAAATTTGGACCATGCATCTGTTGATAATATTTTTGACCATAAATAACTGTAGTATCCTGCGGCATATTCTCCAGAAAATATGTGACTGAATGTATTTGGAAAACGTTTCCATGAATTTTTTGGAAGTATTTCTGTTGTTTTATGTATTTTTTTTAGTATTTCATGTATTTTTTTTATTTTTTTTTGTTGTTGGTTATGTAAAACAAAATCAAATAAGCTTAATTTTAATTGATTAAGTAAAAATATTCCTGATTGATAGTTTTTCATTTTTAATATATTGTTTATTAATTTATTATTTATTTGTTTTTTTGTTATGTAATGTTTAGATAACATTTTAATTACTTGTTTTTTCCAGCAAAAATTTTCCATTAATTGACTAGGAAATTCTATTGCGTCCCATGGTATTCCATTAGTTCCTGAGATTCCTGGTATATCTATACATGTTAATATATGGTGCATGCCATGTCCGAATTCATGGAATAATGTAATTATTTCATTGTGCGTAAGCAATGTTGGAATGTTATTTTTTGGTGGATTGAAATTACAAGTTATATATGCAATTGGTTTTTGTATTTTTTTAGAAGTTCGAAATCGTTCTACATATTCTTCCATCCATGCTCCTTCTTGTTTGTTTGTTCTTGTATATAGGTCTAGGTATATTCCTCCTTGTAATTGGTTTTTATTGTTAAATAAATCATAGAAACGTACTTCTGTATTCCAAGTTGAAACGTTTTTTCGTTGTGTTATGGTTACATTATATATTTTTTTTATCACTTTAAATAGACCATATAAAACTGTTTTTATTGGAAAATATGTACTTATTGTGTTATTTTTTATGTTGAACAAATATTGTTTTTGTTTTTCGCTATAGAATGTTATATCCCATGGTTGAATGGTTGTTGTGTTGTAAAACTTTTTTGTAAAATTTTGTAATTGTTTCATTTCTTTTTTACTTTTTTCTTTTGCTAATTTTATTAATGTTTTTAGAAATGTTAATACTTGTTTTGGATTTTTTGCTATTTTTGTTTTAAGTGATTTATGAGCATATGTTTTAAATCCTAATAATTTTGCTAAATTATGTCGTAATTTTATAATTTTGTTCATTATAGGTTCATTGTCCCATTTATTTGCATGGGGTCCTTGATTTGAAGCACGTGTACTATGTGCATAGTAGCACTCTTGTCTTATTTTTGGATTTTCGCAATATTTTAATATTTTAGTATAAATGTTAGGTTGTAATGTTATTTTCCATGTTTGTTGTTTTTTATGTTTTATTTGTTTAAGTATATTTTTTGGTATTCCTTGTAACATTTTTTTATTTGTAATTATTTTTTTCCAATGTATTGTAGAATCAAGTATATTATTTTCATATTTACAACTTAGTTTTAGTAGTTTTTCAGTAATTTTTTTGTATTTTTGTTTTTTGTTTTTTGATAAATTAATTCCAGATAATTCAAAATTTATTAAAATGTTGTTGAGTGATGTTTTTTGATGTTTGTTTAGTTTATTATAATGTTTTTTGTTTGTTTTTAAGGAAAGATAAGATGTATATAGTTTTGTGTTATGTTGAATCCAATTGTTGTTTTTTGAAATAAGTAATAATGCTTTTTTATATGATGTTCGTATTTCTGGAGTATTTAGTACTGAATTTAAATGTTTTATTGGTGAAAATATTTTTTTTAATGAATTTTTTTTTTCTTCAATTGGTTGGAATAGATTTTGCCAAGTGAATTTTTTGTTTTTTTTTGTAATTTTTATAATAGTTTTACGTAAATTTTTTAATGCAAATTTTATTGCTGGAATTGTATGTTTTGGTTTTATTTTTGAAAATGGTGGTAATGAGAATGATTGTAATAGTGGATTTTTCATATTTTCAAAGTTTTTATACAATTTTATTTGTTTTTGTAGATAAGTAAAATATGACTTTATAATATATGTGTTGTTTTATATTAAAAAAATTTTATTTTTTGTGTTTTTAGTAAAATATTTGATTTTCTTTTTTTAATTTTAATTTCATTTAAATAAAAATATTTTTTGTTTGTATTTATTATTAGTTTTAATAGTATTAAGAGATATTAAATGAGTTTATGAATTTTAATGTTATTAAATTTTTTAATAAAGTTAAAATTAAAATGACATCATATATTATAACATAATTTATTTTGTAATTGTTTTGTGTTTGTATAATTTTTAACATTGTTAGTTATGTTGATTTAAATTTTGTATTATTGTTTTGTAGTTAGTTTTTCAATATATTTTATTGTATAGTTGATATATGACTTTTCCTGTTATTTTTTTTTTACATATTTTCCAAGATTTTGGAGTAAATATTTTAGGAGAATAAATATTTGTTTCAATATATATCCATGAATTTTTTGAAAGAATATTATTTTTTTCTATTAATTGTATTGTTTTATTTAATAAAATATATTTTTTGAAAGGAGGATCTATAAATATTAGATCAAATTTGTTTTTTGTTTTTTTTAACCATTTTATTGTATTTGTGTGTATTGAAATTATTTGTTTTGTTTTTAATTGTTTTATATTTTGTATAATTTTTTTTTGAATTGTAATATCTTGTTCTAATAATATTGATTTATATGCTCCTCTTGATACTGACTCTATTCCTAATATTCCACTTCCAGCAAAACAATCTAAACAGTTTTTGTTATGAATTATAGGGTTTATCCAATTGAATAATGTTTCTCGTATTAAATTTTTTGTTGGTCGTAAGTTTTTTTTGTTTTTTATTATTTTTAGTAATGTTCCTTTCCATTTTCCAGAAATTATTTTTATTTTTCCATATTTTGATTTTATTTTTTTCATGTGTTTTATTTAATGAAAAATATAATTTTGTTTAATTGCAATTAAATTTTTTATTTTTTTAAAAAAATAAATATTACAGGTTTTAGTTATTCTATATTTATAGAATTTTTGTATTTTTAAATTTTTTTAGTATTTTTAATTTCAATATTAACTATAATATGTTTTGTAAAATCTTATTAAATTTTAATTTTAATTTTTAATATTTTATTGTATTTTCTTTTTAAGTTTGTTTAGAGAATTTAGTAATATTGTTTACAATATTTAATTGTAATATACACAATAAATATTGTTATGTTAATTAATATTTATAATGATAAAAAATAGTTTATTTAGTTTATTTATATTTTAAATAATATTAAAGTGTTACAAGTATGGTTGATTTTATTATTTTAAAAATATTATTTATTTGTTTGATAATATTTATTATTAGTTGATTATCATAATGTTATAGCATTATGCTAAATTAGTAGTGTGAATTATAATTTCATTAATTGTGTTGAGTAGTATAAATTATATTGATTGTAAGTATTATGATATTTGTTTTTTATTTATGATGTTTTATTAAATTTTATGATTTTTTTGGTTTTCTATTTAAATTATTATTATTTATGATATTTTTGTGTTTAATTTGAATAATGTATATTTTTGTATAAGTTTTTAAAATTATTTTTAATATATAATTAATAATTTTTTTGTTTTATTGTTTAATTATATTATTGATATTTAATTAATTTTTGTAATTGTGGTTGGTAGTTTGAATTCTGTAGCTAGTATTTTTAAAAAAATTAAAATTAATAAAAGTTATTTTATGTTTTTGAGAAGAAATTTAAAAATTTCAATGTTAATAAAAAGTATTTGTAAATTTTGGTAAATTTTTTGTTATTACATTGGTTTTTAGGTATAAGTAGTGTGTTAGATAAAGTTATTTATAATTTAATTTTTAACTTTAATATTTTAATAACATTATGTACATTATATTTTAATATATTTTAAATTTTATTTAATATTATATATTTATTTTTTATATTTATGTAAAATGGTAGAAATTACTTTTTATTGATAAGATTGTTAATGATTTTTATTTTTTTAATAGTAAAGAATTTAATATTATTAATGTTATATTTTGTTTGTATAAATAAATTTGTATTATTTTGTTGAAGGTTTATAAAAGTACATTGATAGTTATAAGTTGTTTATTACAGTTTTGTAAAAAAAATATAAATTATACTTATTATTATAATGTATTTTTTTTAATGAGAAATATTTAATTAATGATTGAAAATAATTTTTATTTAATAATTTGTAAATTGTATTTAATAAATTGTTTATTGTTTTATTATACTTATAAAATATCGAATAATAAGTTATTAGTAAGAGTTATTTTGTGATTTTTGTTACATATTATAGTGATGATGTTTTGTTTTGATTTAAATGATATTAAATATTATATTGTTAAGGTATATAAATTTTTGTATATAATATGTTGTATTTAGTATAGATAGTTTGATTAATTTTTTGTTTAGTTTTTAATTTTAGTTTATTTGAAGTTTATTAGTTTTAATTTTTAACATATTTATTATAAATAAATATATTTTTTTTATTTCAATATAATTTTTATAAAAATTAATTTTATCTTTGTTTATTGGATTTTAATTTTTATATTTTGTTTCATAGGATTTTAAATATTTTAATAATGTTTTATAATACATGTATTATAAATTTAATTGTTTTATTATTTATATGTTATTATGTTTATTTATATTAAATTGATTTATTTATTTCTTAATATGAATTTATAATTATTATATATTAATTGTTATTTATTTTATTTTGATGTATGAAAAATATTTAAATATGAAAGTGTATTTAGTAGGTGGTGCTGTAAGAGATTTTTTGTTAAAGATTCCTGTTATTGAACGTGATTGGGTTGTTATTGGATCAACACCTAAAGAAATGTTGCAAAAAGGATATAGGCAGGTTGGTAAAGGTTTTCCAGTTTTTTTGCATCCAGATAATAATGAAGAGTATGCTTTAGCTAGAATTGAACGAAAATCTGGAATAGGTCATACTGGTTTTTTTTGTAGTTTTTCTAGAAATGTATCTTTAGAAGAAGATTTAGTAAGAAGAGATTTAACTATTAATGCTATTGCTTGTGATAAATACGGACATTTTATTGATCCTTGTAATGGAATTAGAGATATTTTTTTACGAAAATTGCGACATATTTCTAATGCATTTTGTGAAGATCCGTTACGTGTATTGAGAGTTGCACGTTTTGCTGCTCGTTTTTTTCATTTAGGTTTTTCTGTAGATCCAGATACATTATTGTTAATGAAATCAATGAAATCTGAATTGACATGTCTATCTTCTGAGAGAATTTGGAAAGAAACAGAGCAAGCATTAATGACTAATAATCCTCATATTTTTTTTCAAATATTGTATGATTGTGGTGTATTGAATGTTTTATTTCCGGAATTATATTCATTATTTAATGTTTCTTGTTTTATGAATAAATGTGAAAAGGTTAATTTTGGTGTTTATACTTTAAATCTTATTTCTATAGTATCTAAATTATCTGATGATATTTCTGTTCGTTTTTCATCTATTTGCTATCATTTTGGGAAAAGTATTTCTTATTTTTCTGTGTTTCCAGGTTGTTATAATATTAAATTAGGTACTAAAGTTATAGAAGTTTTTTGTAAAAGATTAAAAATTCCTGTTTATTTAAAAAAATTAGCAAAAATTTCAGAAAGATGTAATAGTTTATTACATATTTCTAGATATTTGACATCACAAGAAATAATTTATTTTTTTAATAGTATAAATGTATGGAATCATCCAAATATTTTAGATAAATTAATTATGTTGTATGAATCTGATATGAAGGTAAGATATGGTGTTGAAAATTGTGTTTATTTTAAAGGACAATTTTTGAAAGAAGCATATAAAATTTCTAGTGTAATTACAGCAAGGGAGATGATGAAAGAGGGTTTTGTTGGAAAGGATATTTCTGATGTTTTAAATTGTAGGAGAATAAATTTGTTGAATAAATGGAGAAATATTTAGAGATAATAAATTATATTTTTATATATTATTAAAGTTTATTTATATAGTAGAATGGAATATTTAGAAAAAGTTATATTTTTTATAGTAGAATTTATATTTTGTGTTTATAGTAAATAAACTTTGTAAGTTAATATTATTTTATTTGTTTGATATATTTTTGTATTTTATTTTTGTTAAATAAATAATTTTTTACAATTTTGTTTTAAAATAAAATTTAAAACATTTTTTAAATGTTTTTTATTTTTTTAATATCTATTAAATTAAGTGTATGTGTGTATTTTATGTGTGTTATTTTAAATTTTTTATTTAGTATTTTATTTTGGATAATTCTTCCAATGGCCATTTTGTTCTTATTGATATTTGTAGATCATTTTTATTATTTTTAAATCTTAGCATTCCAACATATGCAATCATAGCTCCGTTATCTGTGCAAAATTTTATTGGTGCTGTAAATATTTTTCCTTTTCTTTTTTTTATCATTGTTTTTAGTGTATTTATTAAACGTTTATTTGCACTAACACCACCAGCAATGAGTAAATTATTGAGTTTGGTAATATTTAATGCTCTATTACATTTAATTTTTATTGTATCTATAATAGCATCTTCAAATGCTAATGCGATATTTGCATAAGTTTGTTTAGTTTTTTTTGTATTATGTATAATATTAGTAACGTATGTTTTTAACCCAGAAAAACTAAACATCAATCCTTTATTTTTTGTCATTGGTCTAGGAAATATATATGTTTTAGGTATTCCATGTTTTGCTAAAATAGATATTGATTTTCCACCAGGATATTTTAATCCTAAAAGTTTTGCAATTTTGTCTAATGTTTCTCCTATAGCGTCATCTTTTGTTTCACCTAATGTTGTATATTGTCCAATTTTTTTTGCTAAAATTAATTGTGTATGACCACCAGATATTAGCAAAGCTATTAAAGGAAAAGTTAAATTATTTTTTTTTAGCATTGGAGATAGAAGATGACCTTCCATGTGATTTATAGGAATAGTTGGTATTTTACATGCATACCCTAATGTTTTGCTTATTGTAGCCCCGATTATCAATGGACCTTTTAACCCAGGACCAGCTGTATAAGCAATACCATCAATATCTTGTAGTTTTGATTTTGATTCTTGTAGTGCAGATTTTATTAATGGTATTATTTTTTTAATGTGATTACGTGATGCTATTTCTGGAATTATTCCACCGTATTTGGAGTGCATTTTTTTTAAATTATAAATTTTATTACTTAATAGACCTTGTTTTTTATCGTAAATTGCTATTCCTGTATCGTCACATGATGTTTCAATTCCCAAAATTCTTATCATATTATTTTGTTATATTTAATAGTATTTTTAATATTATTTATAAGTATTTTGATATTTAAATAAATTTACATTGTAATTATTTAGTAATTTTGTATTTGTTTATTCATTAATTTATTTTATCATATAATTTAATATGTGTTATTTTTTTATGTTATTAAATTTTAAAATAATTAATTTTGAATTATTTAATTTTTTAATATTTTGTTGTTTTTATTTATAATTATAATATTTTAGTTTTTATATTTTATTAAATATTAGTAAAATTTTTATTTTAAGATTTTTTTGTGTTATTATCTAATAATAATTTTTGTTTATTTTTAATGTAAGTTTTATGAGGAATATATGCCAATAGTACGAATACGAGAAAATGAATCTTTTGATGTTGCACTTCGTAGATTTAAGCGTTCTTGTGAGAAAGCGGGGATTTTATCTGAAGTGAGACGTAGGGAATTTTACGAGAAACCAACTACTGAAAGAAAAAGAGCTAAAGAATCAGCTATTAAACGTCATGCAAAGAAAGTAGCTAGAGAGAGTTTGCGTCGTTTTAGATTTTTTTAAAATGCTATTTTATTTATTTATGTTTATTTTAATATTTTTTAATTTTATATAATGTGTAATGGAATTTATTTGTTAAAATGAAGGTTAGATTTTGAGACATATTCCTCGTGTTTTTATTACAGAATTGTTGATGTATATTGATATTGTTGATTTTATAAATTCTCGAATGAATCTTATAAATAAGGGAAAAAATTTTTATGCTCTTTGTCCATTTCATAAAGAGAATAATCCTTCTTTTATTGTTAATAAAGATAAGCAGTTTTATTATTGTTTTGGTTGTGGGTCTCATGGAAATGTAATTGATTTTATTATGAATTATGACAAAATAGGTTTTGTTGAAGCAATTGAAGAATTGTCTTCTTTATATAGTTTTAAAGTTCCTTATGTAATAAAAAATAATGTATACTTTGAAAGTTTTTTGAAAAGAGAAAATTTGTATGTCTTTATGAATAAGATTTCTGAATTTTATCAAAAGGTTTTATATAAAGAAAAAACATCAAAGTATTTGTTATGTTTTTTAAAAAGTCGTGGTTTAAATGATAATATTATTAAAGAGTTTTCTATTGGTTATTCTTCGACAAATAGTACCGATAGTTTAGTTAAAAATTTTGGTAAATCTTCCAAAGGTATTGATTTGCTTAATGATGTTGGAATGGTTTCTGTTGATAAATATGGTAAGTTTTTTGATCGTTTTATTGGAAGGGTAATATTTCCAATGCGTGATGTTTTTGGTAGAATTGTTGCTTTTGGTGGGAGAAGTATTTTAGGTTGTAAAAAACCTAAATATTTAAATTCTCCTGAAACTTCAATATTTCATAAAACTAGTTATTTATATGGATTATATGATATTAAATTACGGAAATTATCGAAATTGTCTCGGTTAATTGTTGTTGAAGGATATATGGATGTTGTAACTTTAAGAAAATTTGGAATTTATTATGTTGTTGCTTTATTAGGTACATCTATTGCAATTGAACAAATTCGTTTATTATATAGTTTTACTAATCAATTAATTTTTTGTTATGATGGTGATATTCCAGGACGTTCATTTGCTTGGAGAACTTTGGAAAAAGTTTTACCATTTTTGACTGATGATAAAAAAATGAAATTTATATTTTTACCTAATGGTGAAGATCCTGATAGTTTGATTAGAAAAATTGGTAAAATTGAGTTTGAAAAATATGTTGATAATTCTGAGAATTTTTCATCGTTTTTATTTCAGTATTTAATGTTTCAAGTTGATTTACAATCTTTAGATGGACGTATAAAATTTGGTAGATTGTCATTATCATTAATTAATAAAATTCCAGGTAAAATATTTCGTTTATATTTGTGTAGAGAGCTTGGTTGCAAGATTGGTGTTCCTGATGAATATTCTTTAAAAAAATTATTGACAAAAGAAAATAGTGTAGATGTATGTATGTATAGTAGAAATAGAAAGTTTACTGTTATGCGTATATTAATTAGTTTATTAATACAAAATCCAAATCTTTTTATATTTGTTGTTACTATTCGTTCATTTAATAAAATTCCATTTCCAGGTTTAGATTTATTTGTAGATATAGTTAAGTTGTGTAAAACTAGATTAAATTTAACTACAGGTCAAGTTTTGGAGTACTATAGAAATAGTAAATGTTATTATCAGATAAAATTATTAACTTTTTGGGAACATATGATTAATGATGATATGGTTGAAGTTATGTTTATTGATTCTTTAGTATGTTTATATAATTCTATATTAGGATATTTTCGTGATGTTTTAATTTCTAAAGGCAGAATTTCTTGTTTAACAGAAAAGGATAGGAAAATTCTTTGGTTTTTAAATAAAATTTTAGTAAATGATTAATATTTTTGAAATTCATTATGTTTTAAAGAATATTTTATATTTTTATTTTTTATTCTATAAATTTTATAAATTTTATTTTAATAATGAAAATATTTTGAAATTTGGATGTTTTAATATGGAACAGAACCCGCAATTACAATTGAAGATGCTTGTTACTAGAGGTAAAGAGCAAGGATATTTGACTTTTTCTGAAGTTAATGATTATTTACCAAATGATATTGTAAATTCTGATCAAATTGAAGATATTATTCAAATGATAAATGATATGGGGATTCAAGTAATGGAAGAAGCGCCAAATTCTGATGATATGATTTTAGTTGAGAATGCTTCTGATACAGATGATGATTCATTAGATGTTGTTACTGATCAGGTGTTATCAAGTGTAGAATCTGAAGTTAATTATACTACTGACCCTGTTAGGATGTATATGAGAGAAATGGGTACCGTTGAATTGTTAACACGAGAGGGTGAAGTTGATATTGCTAAACGAATAGAGGAAGGTATTAGGCAAGTTCAGTGTTCAGTTGCAGAATATCCTAGAACTATTTTATATTTTTTGAAGCAATATGATCGTGTAATTTCAAAAGAAATAAGATTGTCTGATTTAATTGTTGGTTTTTCTAATTATTGTGATGGTATGACATGTATTGATGATGTTTCAGATAATTCTTTAGTTTCTAAAAAGGTTTTGCATGTTAATTATTGCTCTTCTGAAAGTAATATTCTTAATGAAGATAATTATGAACATGATGTTAGTAATGATAATGATGATGGTAATGTTGTTGATTTTGATTTTGCAAGACAAAAATTTATAGAATTACGTAAACAATATTATGTTACAGATAATATTATTAATATTTATGGAAGAAAACATAATAAATCATTTAAGGAAATTTTAAATCTTTCTAGGATTTTTAATCAATTTCGTTTGTCACCTAGACAATTTGATATGTTAGTAAATAATGTACGTGTTGTAGTGAATGATATACGAAAACAAGAACGTTTAATTATGAGATTATGTGTTGATGTTAGTAAAATGCCAAAAAAGAAATTTATTTTTTTGTTTTCTGGAAATGAATCTAGTGAATGTTGGTTGAATTCGGCTTTATTAGAGAAAGAGATTTGGTCTAAAAAATTGTGTGAAGTTAGTGATGATGTATTATATAATTTAAAAATTTTGCGAAAAATTGAAACAGAAATTGGATTAAGTGTTAGCCAGTTGAAAGATATTAATCATCGTATGTTGATTGGTGAAGAGAAAGCCCGTCGTGCTAAAAAAGAAATGGTAGAAGCAAATTTACGTTTAGTTATTTCAATTGCTAAAAAATATACTAATCGTGGTTTGCAGTTTTTAGATTTAATTCAAGAAGGTAATATTGGGTTAATGAAAGCTGTTGATAAATTTGAATATCGTCGTGGATATAAATTTTCTACTTATGCTACCTGGTGGATTCGCCAAGCTATTACTAGGGCTATTGCTGATCAGGCTCGTACAATTCGTATTCCTGTGCATATGATTGAAACAATAAATAAGTTGAATCGTATTTCTAGAAAAATATTACAAGAAATTGGAAGAGAACCTACCCCAGAGGAGTTATCTTCACGTATGTTAATTCCAGAAGACAAAATTAGAAAGATATTAAAAATATCAAAAGAACCAATATCTATGGAGACACCTGTAGGTGATGATGAGGATTTGCATTTGGGAGATTTTATTGAAGATGTTTCTTTAGAATTACCATTAGATTCTGCAACTGCAGAGAGTTTGCGTTCTGCAACTAATTCAATTTTATCTGGTCTTACTGCAAGGGAAGAAAAAGTTTTACGTATGCGTTTTGGTATTGATATGAGTAGTGATCATACTTTGGAAGAGGTTGGTAGACAATTTGATGTTACTCGTGAGAGAATTAGACAAATTGAAGCTAAAGCTTTACGTAAATTGCGTCATCCTAGTAGGTCTGAAATATTGAAAAGTTTTTTAGATGATTGAATTATTGTTTTTTTTATATTAATATATTTATTATGTAATTTTTATTTTGTTTTAATGAGTTTTATTATTAATATTTTTATATTTTTTTATATTGGCCCTTTAGCTCAGTTGGTTAGAGCATACGACTCATAATCGTTTGGTCGTTGGTTCGAATCCAACAAGGGCCGAGTTTATTTGTATTATTTATATTTTTTATGTAAATTTATTAATTATTTAATTTTTTTTAAGTTTATGATATTATTTTGTTGTTGTTAATTTTAAAAGGTTTTAAATTTTTAGTGTATTAGTTTATTTTTTTTAGATAATTTTGTAGTTTTGATAAATTTTAATAAACTAATTATATTTTAGTATTTAAAATATGTTACAATATTTATAATGTTACGTTTTTGTTTTGTTTATACATTTGATTATTTTTTAGTTTTATTTATATTTTTATTTTTAAGATTTTATTTTGTATGATTTATCATATTTTAAGTTTTAAATAGTAATTTATACTAGTAAATTAGTAATAGTTTTTAAATTTTTTAAATAAGTTATTTATTTTTTGTAGTTTATTTTATGTACTTAAGTAAGTTATTTTATGTATTAAAAATAATATATATTATATTTTTAATACATCATGTATAGAATATTAATTCTATTGAATGTGTATAATAAATTTATTTATGTATTTTGTTTTTATTTGTTATATAAGTGTAGTTTGCAATTTTGGGGTTTATTATGCAGAATCAGAGGATTCGAATTAGATTAAAAGCATTTGATCATAGATTGATTGATAAGTCGACTATTGAGATTGTTGAGACTGCTAAAAGAACTGGTGCTCAAGTTCGTGGACCAATTCCTTTACCTACAAGAAAAGAAAGATTTACTGTTTTGATTTCACCTCATGTTAATAAAGATGCACGTGATCAATATGAACTTTGTACTCATAAACGTTTAGTTGATATTGTTGAACCTACTGAAAGAACTGTGGATGCATTGATGAGATTGGATTTGGCAGCTGGTGTTGATGTTCAAATTAGTTTGGGATGATTTTATAAATATTTGTATCATGGTATAAAATGAAGATTTTTAGTTATGAAAGTTAGTGGTCTTATTGGAAAAAAAATAGGTATGACTCGTATCTTTAACAAAGATGGAGTTTCTGTTCCTATTACTGTAATTGAAGTACAAAAAAATTATGTTATTCAAATTAAGAATTTGTTACATAATGGGTTTTATTCTGTACAGATTACTACAGGTTTTAAAAAAGATAAACGTATTCTTAAATCAGAATTTGGTCATTTTATCAAGTCAAATGTTAGTGTTGGAACAATGTTACGGGAATTTCGTGTAAAAGATATTAGTGGTATATCTGTTGGTTTAGATATTTCTGTAAAAATTTTTGAAAATGTAAAAAAAGTAGATGTTACTGGATATTCTAAAGGAAAAGGTTTTTCTGGTACTGTTAAACGTTGGAATTTTCATATGCAAGATGCAAGTCATGGTAATTCTTTGTCACATCGTGTTCCTGGTTCTATTGGTCAAAATCAGTTTCCTGGTAGAGTGTTTAAGGGTAAAAAGATGCCAGGTCATTTGGGTAATGAACGTGTTACTGTGAAAAATTTAGATGTAGTTCGTATTGATAAAAATGATAATATTATTTTAGTTAAAGGATCAGTTCCTGGTAATATTGGTTCTAATGTAATTATTAAAGTGGCTTCTAAATTTTATTTTTTTTGATTTTTGTAATTTTACAGATAAATAAAGGAGAATTTCATGAAATTTTTTTTATCTGATTCTAATGAATGTTTTGAGATTTCTGAGAATATTTTTGGAAAACGTTTTAATAGTGAATTGATTCACCAGGTTGTGACTTCATATTTATTAGTTAATCGTCAGGGTAGTAAGTCACAGAAAAGTAGATCTGAAGTTCGAGGATCTGGTCGTAAGCCATGGCGTCAAAAGGGAACTGGTCGTGCGCGTGCTGGTAGTATTAGAAGTCCAATTTGGCGTTCTGGAGGGGTAACATTTGCGGCAAAAAATAAAAAATTTTGTAATAAAATAAATAAAAAAATGTATAGAGGTGCGTTGAAGAGTATATTTTCTAAATTATTTCAACAACATCGTTTAATAATTGTTAAAAATTTTATTGTTGAAAATCATAAAACTAAATTTTTGTTAGAAAAATTACATGTTATGAAGTTAACAAATGTTTTGATTATTATTGTAAAATTTGATAAAAATTTATTTTTATCATCTCGTAATTTATGTAATGTTTTGGTTCGAGATGTTAGTAGTATTGATCCAGTTAGTTTAATTTCTTTTAATAATATTTTAATGACGGTGGATTCTGTTAAAAAGCTTGAGAAAATTTTAATATGATTAATGAAGATTTGATAAGAATTTTGCGTATTCCATATTTTTCTGAAAAAGCTTCTTTTTTAATGAAGAAGTATAATACAGTTGTATTTGTTGTTCGTAAAGATGCAACAAAGATAATGATAAAAAAAATAATTTATAATTTTTTCAAAATTAATGTTGTTGATGTTAATATTATTAATATAAAGAATAGAAGTAATTTTAAAAAAAATAATCGTAGTATATTTTTTAAATCTTGGAAAAAAGCTTATATAACATTGAAGCCAGGTCAAAAATTAAAGTTTATTGGAGGATGGCAAAAATAGTATATTTATTTTTGCTTGGTAGTTAAATATATGGTAATTATAAAATGTAAACCAACTTCTCCAGGAAGACGACATGTAGTTAAAGTAGTAACGCCAGGATTATATAAAGGTAAGCCTTTTTTTCGTTTAGTAAAAAAATTGAATAAATCTGGAGGTCGTAATAATTTTGGTCGTATTACTACAAGACATGTTGGTGGAGGACATAAACGTTTGTATCGTTTAATAGATTTTAAACGTAATAAAGATAATATTCCAGGTTTAGTTAAACGGATTGAATACGATCCAAATCGTTCTGCAAATATTGCATTGGTTTTGTATTGTGATGGCGAATTTAGATATATTATTGCCCCCAAAGGTTTAGATATTGGTAATATTATTCAATCTGGTGTTGATGTTGAAATTAAAATTGGGAATAGTTTACCTATGAGGAATATACCAGTTGGTTCTATTGTACATAATATAGAGATTAAACCAGGTAAGGGTGGTCAGTTATCTCGTTCTGCAGGGTCTTATGCCCAGATTATATCAAAGGATGATTCTTATGTTACGTTACGTTTACGATCTGATGAGATTCGTAAAATATATTCTCATTGTCGTGCTACTATTGGTGAAGTTAGCAATTCAGAACATATGTTGCGTGTGTTGGGTAAGGCAGGTGCTAATCGTTGGAGAGGTATAAGGCCAACTGTTAGAGGTACAGCTATGAACCCGGTAGATCACCCACATGGTGGTGGTGAAGGTCGTAATTTTGGTAAGCACCCGGTTAGCCCATGGGGATTTTCAACAAAAGGGAAAAAGACAAGAAATAATAAAAGAACTGATAAGTTTATTATTCGTCGTAATAGATAACAAAAATTTTTGTATGGAGGAAAATAATAATTTTATGCCACGTTCTATAAAAAAGGGTCCTTTTATTGATGATCATTTATTAAAAAAAGTTTTATGCGCAGTAAAAAATAGAGATAAAAGTCCAATTCGTACTTGGTCTAGACGTTCTACAATTTTTCCTAAAATGATTGGTTTAACTATTTCTGTACATAATGGTAGAAAACATGTACCAATATTTATTGTTGATGATATGGTGGGTCATAAATTAGGAGAGTTTGTTCCAACTCGTACGTATAGAGGACATAATTCAGATAAAAAGAGTAAAAGTCATCAATAAAATTTATTTAATAATTAAATATTTTTATGTTATTTATTGGAGAATAATTAATTAAAAAAATGGAAGTTATGGCTAAGCATCGTTATGCTCGTTCATCCCCGCAAAAAGTTCGTTTAGTTGTTAATTTAATTAGAGGGAAAAGAGTATTACATGCATTGAATTTATTAAAATTTTCAAAGAAAAAATCTGCTTTTTTAGTAAAAAAGGTGTTATGTTCTGCTATTTCAAATGCTGAACATAATGAAGGTGCTGATGTTGGAGTTTTAAGGGTATCAAAAATTTATGTTGATACTGGACCTGTAACAAAGAGAATTTTTCCTAGAGCTAAAGGTAGAGCAGATTATATTTTAAAACGTACTAGTCATATTACTATTTTTGTTTCTGATAAATAAAATTTTTTATATATGGAGAAATGTAAATAAATGGGTCAGAAAGTTCATCCTTGCGGAATGCGTCTTGGAATTATTAAACCATGGAGTTCAATTTGGTATTCTAATACTAAAGATTTTGCTAATAACTTAGATAATGATTTTAAGATTCGTGATTTTATTTATAAGGAGTTAGTTAATGCTTCAGTTTCTCGTGTATTTATTGAGCGTTTATCTAAAAGTGTAAAAATTTCTATTTATGCTGCTAGACCAGGTATTATAATTGGAAAGAAAGGTGAAGATATTGATCGTCTGCGTAAAAATATATTTAAAATAACTAATGTTCCATCAAAAATTAGTATTATTGAAGTTCGTAAACCAGAAGTGGATGCTAAATTAGTTGCTGATAATATTTCTTTGCAATTAGAACGTCGTGCATTGTTTCGCAGGGTTATGAAAAGAGCTGTACAAAATTCTATTAGATCGGGTGCAAAGGGAATTAAGATTGAGGTTAGTGGTCGTTTAGGAGGTGTTGAAATTGCAAGAACTGAATGGTATAGGGAAGGTCGGGTTCCTTTACATACTTTACGTGCAGATATTGATTATAATACTGCAGAGGCACGCACTACTTATGGAATTATTGGTATAAAAGTTTGGATTTATAAAGGTGAAATATTAGATAAAATTACATCTTGTATGGTAAATGATGTAGATTTTTTTGAAAAGTCTAAAAAACAAAGAAAACGTGGTCGTAAGATTGGGAGTAATTAATGTTACAGCCTAAACGTACAAAATTTCGTAAAATGCAAAAGGGTAGAAATCGTGGTTTGTCTGTTGTGGGATCAGATATTGTATTTGGTTTTTTTGGTTTGAAAGCTGTTACTAGAGGTTTTTTAACTTCTAGACAAATTGAGTCAGCTAGACGTGTTATATCAAGAGCTATAAAAAGACAAGGAAAGATTTGGATTCGTGTTTTTCCAGATAAACCTATTACTAAAAAACCTCTTGAGGTTAGAATGGGAAAGGGAAAAGGAAATGTTGAATATTGGGTTGTGTTGATCAGACCAGGAAAAATTTTGTATGAGCTAAGTGGTGTATCTAAAGAACTTTCCAGACATGCGTTTAAATTAGCTTCAGCAAAATTGTCTGTTAAAACTGTTATTGTTGAAAAAATGGATTGTGTATGAATATAAAAATAATTGGTAAAAAAAATAATAATGAATTAAATTATGAATTATTTAGATTGTTTCATAAGGAATTTGATTTACGTGTTAAATATGCATTACATTCTAAAAATGTAAGGCATACTCATTTATTTAGGAATATTCGTCGAAATATTGCAATTATAAAGATGATTTTAAATAAACGTTAGTAGAGGTTGAAATTTTTAATGAAAAAAAAACGTCATGTTTTGATTGGTAAAGTTTTGAGTAATAAAATGAATAAGTCAATTGTTGTTGTTATTGAACGAATTGTGAAACATATTCCGTATGGTAAGTTTGTTAAAAAAACAACTAAAATACATGTTCATGATGAAAACAATATTTGTAATATAAATGATGTTGTTGAAATTATAGCATGCCGTCCTATTTCTAAAACAAAGTTTTGGTCATTAGTTCGTGTTGTTAGTAGATATAATTTATAAAATTTATATTATTTTTTAATATAAATTTTATTTAAATTTGTGTTATAATTTTATCAAATTTTATATTTTTTTATTTTTATATGTTATACTGTTGTGTTATTTGTTGTTTTATATTTGTTTTTTATTTTTTAAAGTGGTAATTGTTTATGATTCAAGAACAAAGTGTATTATTTGTTGCTGATAATTCTGGTGCAAGACGTGTTATGTGTATTAGAGTTTTAGGTGGTTCTAATCGTCGTTATGCAAATATTGGTGATATTATTAAAATAGCTGTGAAGGAAGTAATTCCACGTGGAAAAATAAAAAAGGGTGATGTTTTAAAAGCTGTCATAGTTCGTACAAAAAAAGGTGTTAGACGACAGGATGGTTCTTTAATTCGTTTTGATACAAATTCTTGTGTTTTATTAACTGATAATGAACAGCCTGTAGGTACTAGAGTTTTTGGACCAATTACTAGAGAGTTGCGTATAGATAAATTTATGAAAATTGTTTCTTTAGCTTTTGAAGTTATTTAAATATTTATTAGGAGATAATATATTTTGTATGGCAAGAATTCGTTGTAATGATTTGGTAATAGTGATTTCAGGTAGAGATAAAGGAAAATGTGGAAAAGTGAAATTTATTTTTTCTGATATTGGTAAAGCTATTGTTGAGAATGTTAATTTAGTTTTTAAACATCAAAAGCCCATTCCTTCTATTGGAAAAGCTGGAGGTGTTTTGCGTAAAGAGTCTTTTATAGATATTTCTAATCTTGCTGTGTATAATACTTTTACTAATCAAGCAGATCGTGTTGGTTTTAGATTTATAGGTAATAGGAAGGTTCGTTTTTTTAAGTCTAATGGAAAAGTATTTTAAATTTTAATATGGAAATTTTTTAGAAAATATGACAACTTTGTTAAGTTATTATAGAGATGTTGTTGTTAAGAAATTATTGCAAGATTTTAAATATATTTCTTGTATGCAAGTTCCATCTTTTAAAAAGATTACCATAAATATGGGTTTGGGATTAAATGCTATTGATAAAAAAATACTACGAGAAGTTATTTCTGATATATCCTTGATTTCTGGTCAAAAGCCTATTGTTACTAAAGCTAGAAGATCAATTTCTAATTTCAAAATTAGAAAGGGATTTCCAGTTGGTTGTAAGACAACTTTGCGTGGTAGGCGCATGTGGGATTTTTTTGAAAAATTTGTATATATTGTTGTTCCTCGTATTAGAGATTTTCGTGGTTTTTCTGTTGAATCTTTTGATGGGTATGGCAATTATAATATTGGTGTTAGTGAACATATTATTTTTCCTGAAATTAATTATGATACTTATCGTAATTCTAGAGGATTAGATATTGCAATTACTACTACTGCTAGATCTAATAGAGAAGGTTATGCATTATTTAAGTATTTAAATTTTCCATTTAGTAGAAAAGATTAGGTTGAAATTGCTTATGGCTAAAAAGTCTATGAGAGCACGTGAAGAAAGAAGAAAGAAGTTATCTAAAAAATTTTATGAAAAACGTATTAGATTGAAGAATATTATTTCTGATTTAAAAATTTCTGAAAAAGATCGATGGGATGCAGTTCTCAGTTTACAACGGTTTCCTAGAGATTCAAGCCCTTCAAGACAGAGAAATCGTTGCAGGAAAACTGGTAGGCCTCATGCTTTTTTAAGAAAATTTGGATTGAGTAGAATTAAAGTTCGTGAAGCTGCTATGAGGGGTGAAATACCAGGATTAAAGAAGGCTAGTTGGTAGTTGTGTGTTTTGTTTTTAATAATTTTTAATTTATTTTAAAAGGACTATATAATATATGAGTATGCAAGATCCTATTGCAGATATGTTGACATGTATTCGTAATGGTCATAAGGAAAATAAAAAATTGGTTTCTGTTCCTTCTTCTAGGTTGAAAATAAAAATTTTAGATTTATTGAAATTTGAAGGATTTATTAAGGATTATCATATTAGATGTAGTAATAATAAAAATATTATAATATTGATACTTAAATATTTTAAAAATAAACCTGTTATAGAAACATTAATTCGTATTAGTAGACCGGGTCTTCGTGTGTATAAAAAACATTATATGTTGCCAAAGATTATGTGCGATACAGGTATTAATGTTGTTTCTACATCCAAAGGTATTATAACTGATCGTGTAGCATATAGACTTGGTCTTGGTGGTGAGGTTATTTTTCATATTTCTTAATAAGAATAAAGAATTGTTTAGAGATTGGAGGGGGGTTTTATTTTACATGTCTCATTTGACAAAATCAAATCTTTTTGTTCCAAGTGACATTAAGGTTATTATGTGTAATAAAAAAATTATTGTTAAAGGTAAATATGGAGAATTAAAAATAAAAATTCATAATTCTGTTAATGTTGATTATAATAATAATTATTTTGTTTTTTCTGGAAAGAGTGGTAATTGTTATTCAAGATCATTAATTGGTACTACTAGGTCTATATTAAGAAATATGTTGATTGGAGTTTCTAATTATTTTTATAAAACATTACAATTGGTTGGTGTTGGTTATAGAGTTTTGCTTAAAGATAGAATAATTGTCTTGCATGTTGGATTTTCTCATTCTATTAATTATTCTTTACCAGAAGGTATTATTGCTAAATGTACAAATCAAAATGAAATTATGTTACAAGGTATTGATAAACAACTTGTTGGACAAGTAGCTGCTGATTTGCGTTCATATAGAATACCAGAATGTTATAAGGGTAAGGGTATTCGTTATTTAAATGAAATAGTTTTAATTAAGGAAGCTAAGAAGAAATAGATGAAGAGAGTTTTTTAATATATGGTTATATCAAAGAAATTGTTAAGAATACGAAGATTTTTTTGTCTTCGTAGTAAATTAAAAAGATTGTCATTGCGAAGATTAGTAATTCATAGAACATCTAGGCATATTTATGCACAAATAGTTGTACCTGATGGTTCGAGAGTTTTGGTTGCTGCTTCTACTATAGAGAAAAATATTAAGAATAAATTATTGGGATATACTGGTAATAAAGTTTCTTCTGTTTTAGTTGGGAAGATTATTGCAAGACGTGCATTAGATATTGGTATAAAACAGGTTGTTTTTGATAGATCTGGTTTTAAATATCATGGTAGAATAAGGTCATTAGCTGATTCTGCGCGTAAAGAGGGTCTTATTTTGTAATCATTATGATATATTTAATTATTTTAGGATACATTATGTCTAATGTTGGTAGAATGGTTTTTACAGAATTGAAAGAAAAATTAATTTCAGTAAATCGTGTTTCTAAAACGGTTAAAGGTGGTCGTGTTTTTAGTTTTACTGCTTTAACTGTTGTAGGTAATTGTAATGGAAGAGTAGGAATTGGATATGGAAAAGCTAGAGAAGTTCCTATAGCTATACAAAAATCTATGGATAAAGCTCGTAGAAATATGATTAATATATTTATTATTAATAATACATTGCAATATCCTGTACAAGGTGTACATGTAAAATCTCGTATATTTATGAAACCAGCTCATGAAGGTACAGGTATTATTGCTGGTGGTGCAATGCGTTCTATTTTAGAGGTAGCAGGAATACGTAATGTTTTGGCAAAAATGTATGGATCTACTAACCCAATTAATGTAGTTAGAGCTACTATGAATGCTCTTAATAAAATTAAGCCTTTTTCAGAAATTGCAGCAAAAAGAGGTAAATTTGTTAAAGATATTTTGAAAAAATAATTTTTTTTGGTATTATAATGTATTAATAGAATGTTTGGTAATATAATGTGTTATTAGTAGTTTTTAAGACAAGTATTTTTAGTATTTTTAATATTTATATATTGTGATATAGATATTATTAAAATATATGTATCATGTTTTATTTAATGTCATATATAATGGCGAATAAAATGGTAATTTTTAATGCGTTTAAATAGTTTTTTAATTTTGAAAAAATGTAGGAAAAATTCAAAACGTTTGTGTAGAGGTATTGGATCAGGACTAGGAAAGACTGGTGGTCGTGGACATAAAGGTCAAAATTCTCGTTCTGGTGGT
This sequence comes from Candidatus Westeberhardia cardiocondylae, assembly GCA_024648785.1. Classification (GTDB taxonomy): domain Bacteria; phylum Pseudomonadota; class Gammaproteobacteria; order Enterobacterales; family Enterobacteriaceae; genus Westeberhardia; species Westeberhardia cardiocondylae_C. The sequence continues at coordinate 92,499 of JABYQB010000001.1, forward strand.
GGTGTAAGTAATAGATTCGAAGGTGGTCAGATGTCTTATTATAAAAGATTACCAAAATTTGGGTTTGTATCAAAAAAGTCTTTATTTACCACAGAAATTCGTTTATCTGATTTAGAAAATGTAAAATCTAATGTTATAGATATTTATGTTCTAAAAAAATTTAATATTATTAATAGAAATGTAAAGTTTGTTAAATTAATATTATCTGGAAAAATTAGTCGTTCTATTGTTGTTAAAGGTTTTCGTATTTCTCATGGAGCTCGTATTGCAATTACACGTATTGGTGGTAGTATAATTTGAGGGTAAATGAAAATTATGTTTAGAAAAATTAAATCGTTCGGTGTGGATTTGAGAAGTTCTAAAGATGGTTTTAATGAATTAAAAAAAAGATTACTTTTTGTTGTTGTTTCTTTAATAATCTTTCGTGCTGGTTCTTTTATTCCAATTCCAGGTATTGATACTATGAAACTTGCAAAATTTATTGAAAACCAGCAAGGTACTGTTATTGATATGTTTAATATGTTTTCTGGTGGTGCATTGAGTCGTGCATCTATATTTTCATTAGGTATTATACCATATATTTCAGCATCAATCATTGTTCAATTATTGACTGTTATTCATCCAAAGTTAATAGAAATAAAAAAAGAGGGTGGTGAAGTAAGTAAGAGAAAAATAAATAAGTATGTTAGTTATTTTACATTAATTTTATGTATAGTTCAGTCTATTGGTATTGCTATTTCTTTACCAAGAATACCTATAATTAGTGTATTAATAATTAACCCTGGTTATATTTTTTATGTTACGACAATATCCAGTTTAGTATGTGGTACTATATTTTTAATGTGGTTAGGTGGACAAATTACAGAGAAAGGAATTGGTAATGGAATTTCAGTTATTATTTTTTCAGGTATTGTTTCTGGTTTTCCTTCTGCGTTTTATGGTACTATAGAGCAAGTTAGGCAGGGTAATTTTAATTTTTTAGTTTTGTTATTTGTTATGTTGTTTATGTTTATTGTGATTTTTTTTGTTGTTTTTGTTGAACGTGGACAACGTCATATTATTGTTAATTATGCAAAGAGGCAACAAGGTCGAAGAATGTATGCATCTCATAGTACACATCTTCCGTTAAAAGTTAATATGTCTGGGGTTATTCCGGCTGTTTTTGCTTCTAGTATAATTTTATTTCCAACAACTATTTTATCTTGGATAGGAAATGGGGTGGAGTGTAAGTTATTGAATTTTGTAATTTCATATTTGCAACCTAATCAGGTAATTTATATTACATTTTATGCAATTTCAATAGTATTTTTTTGTTTTTTTTATACATCGTTAGTTTTTAATTCTAGAGAGACTGCAGAAAATTTGAAGAAATCTGGAGCATTTATATCAGGTGTTAGACCAGGGGAAAAAACAGCAAAATATATTAATAAAATCATGATGAGATTAACAGTTATTGGATCAATGTATATTACCATAGTTTGTTTAATTCCAGATTTTATGAGGTCTGTTATGAATGTTCCTTTTTATTTTGGAGGTACATCATTATTAATTGTAGTTGTTGTTATTATAGATTTTATTGGTCAGATTCAAAGTTTGATTATGTCTAGTCAATATGAAAGTATATTAAAGAAGGTTAATTTTAGAAATAATTAATAATAAATTTTGTTAAATTTTAATATAAAATTAATATTTTATTAAATTATGAAAGTTCGTACTTCCATTAAAAAATTATGTAGAAATTGTGTTATAGTAAAGAGACATGGTATTCTTCGTGTTATGTGTTTTAATAATCCAAAACATAAACAGAGACAAGGTTAGGTTTTCAATATATTTTGTTGTGTTTTATTATTTGATTTATGTAATTTTGTTAAATTTTATATGAGGTGTATTTTGGTACGTATAGTAGGTGTTAATATTCCTGAGAATAAAAATGTTATAGTAGGTTTAACTATGATATATGGTATTGGTAAAGTTCTTTCCAGGAATATTTGTAGTTCTGTTGGAATTATTAATACACTTAAATTTAAAGAATTATCTGATAAACAAGTTGATTTGTTGCGTAATTATATTAATAAATTTGTTGTAGAAGGAGATTTAAGAAGGAAAGTTACTATGAACATTAAACGCTTAATGGATCTTGGTGTTTATAGAGGTTTACGTCATCGTAGGAATCTTCCTGTGCGTGGTCAAAGAACTAAGACTAATGCTAGAACTAGAAAAGGGTTTCGTAGATTTACCGGAGGTAATAAATAATTTTTGTATGAGTTTTATAATGATAAGAGTTTTTATTTATGTCTAAGATATCGGTTATTAGGAATTCACGTAAGCGTATTAAAAAAAAGATTTTAGATGGTATTGCGCATATTCACGCTTCTTTTAATAATACCATTATAACTATTACTGATCTTAAAGGAAATACTTTAGGATGGGCTACATCCGGTAATACAGGATTTAAAGGTTCAAGGAAATCTACTCCTTTTGCTGCTCAGGTAGCCGCAGAACGTTGTGTTGAAATGGTAAAGGAATATGATATAAAAAATCTTGAGGTTATGGTTAAAGGACCAGGACCAGGTAGAGAATCTAGTATTCGTGCTTTAAATTCTGCTGGTTTTCGTATTTTAAATATTATTGATGTTACCCCTATTCCTCATAACGGGTGTAGACCTCCAAAAAAGCGTCGTGTGTAATAATTATTTTTATCATTATTAATTTTATATTTAAATTTTAAGTATTTAGTGATTTTTGGGGATTTATAAAATAATGGCAAGATATTTGGGACCGAGATTGCGGTTGTGTAGAAGAGAAGGTACAGATCTTTTTTTAAAGTCTGGTATTCGTTCTATTGATTCTAAGTGTCAAATTGATCAGTTTCCAGGTCAACATGGTAAAAATCATAAATTGCGTTTGTCTGATTATGGTATGCAACTTAGAGAAAAACAAAAAGTTCGTCGTATGTATGGTGTTTTAGAGCGTCAATTTAGGAGATATTATGAGCGTGCTTTGTGTTCCAAAGGAAATACTGGTGAAATTCTTTTACAATTGTTAGAATGTCGTTTGGATAATATTGTTTATAGAATGGGGTTTGGGTCTACTCGTTCAGAGTCTCGTCAATTAGTTAGTCATAAGTCTGTTTTAGTAAATAATAAAATTGTAAATATTTCTTCATATAATGTTAAAGTTAATGATTATGTTAGTATTTCTGAAAAATCACAGAATCAATTTCGTATTCGTTCTTCTTTATCTTTATCGGAAAAACGTGAAAAATTAAATTGGCTTGAAGTTGATGTTGAAAATATGTGTGGAATATTGAAGTTTGTTCCAAAATGTTCTGATTTTTTTTCTGGTATTGATGAAAACTTAATTGTTGAACTTTATTCAAAATAAAAATTTTTAGTTAAAAAATATCAATTATTATTTAATTTATAGGTATTAAAGAAATGTGTAGTTTTGTTACTAAATTTTTAAAGCCTCGTTTGGTTAATGTTGAAAATATTAGTATTATGCATTCAAGGGTTATTCTTGAACCTTTGGAACGTGGTTTTGGTCATACTTTAGGTAATGCTTTGCGTCGTATTTTATTATCTTCAATACCAGGGTATGCTGTTACGGAAGTTGAAATTGATGGAATATTACATGAATATAGTTCTAAGGATGGTGTACAAGAGGATATTTTAGATATTTTATTAAATTTAAAAGAACTAGCTATTAAAATAAATAGTCAAGTTCGTGACTCTGCTATTTTAGTTTTAAATAAAAGAGGTATTGGACCAGTATTTGCTAAAGATATTTCTTGTGATGATGATGTTGAAATAGTGAATTCTAGTCATATTTTGTGTCATTTAACTGATGATAATGCATCAATAAATATGCGTATTAAAGTTCAAAAAGGAAGAGGTTATGTTCCGGCATCTTCGAAAATTGGTTTTGGTATAAATAGTTCGATTGACAGACCAATAAATTGTTTATTAGTTGATGCTTGTTATACACCAGTTGTTAGGGTTTTTTATAATGTTGAAGCTGCTCGTGTTGAACAAAGAACTGATTTAGATAAATTAATTATTGATATGGAAACAAATGGAACTATTAACCCAGAGGAAGCTATTCGTTGTGCAGCTACAATATTATCTGAACAACTTGAATCTTTTATTGATTTACGTCATGTTCATAATCATGAAGTTAAAGAAGAAAAACCTAAGTTTGATCCAATTTTGTTACGCCCGGTTGATGATTTGGAATTAACTGTACGTTCCGCGAATTGTTTAAAGGCTGAGAGTATTCATTATATTGGTGATCTTGTTCAACGTACAGAAATTGAGTTATTGAAAACACCAAATTTAGGAAAGAAATCTTTGACTGAAATTAAAGATGTATTAGCATCTAGAAAATTAACTTTAGGAACTCGTATTGAAAATTGGTCTCCTGATAATATTTTAAAGGAAAAGGATTAATTATAATATAACTTGTACAATATTTTATTTTATTAAGTTTAATAATTTTATGGTGGGTTTAAAATGAGTTTTTTTTATCATAGGTCGGGGCGTCGTAAATTGAATAGGAGTATTAGTCATTGTCGTTCTATGTTTAGAAATATGGTTATTTCATTATTATTTTATGAATCAATTAAAACTACTTTACCAAAAGCAAAGGAATTGCGTTGTATTGTTGAACCTTTAATTACAATGGCAAAATCTGATTCTATTGCGAATCGTCGTAGAATTTTTTCTTATGTTAGAAACAATAGTATTGTTAAAAAGTTGTTCAATGATTTATCTCAGAGATTTATAAATCGTTCTGGTGGGTATGTTAGAATTATTAAATGTGGGTTTCGTGTTGGAGATAAGTCATCTATTGCATACATTATGTTAGTAGATAAATAATCTAAAAAAAATTCCCCGACAAGGGAATCGGGGAAAATGAGAACAGCAAAAAAAATGGTTATTTTCTTTCTTATAAAAGAAGGGGAGAGTATTACATCATCCCTCCCATTCCTCCCATTCCGCTACCTGCTGCATTACTTGCACCACTTAAATCACCTTTTTCTTCTTTGGGTAGATCGGTTATCATACATTCAGTGGTAATCATTAATCCAGCGATAGAAGCTGCATATTGTAATGCTGAACGAGTTACTTTAGTAGGATCTAAAATACCCATATCGATCATGTTACCATATTTTTCTGTTGCTGCATTGTAACCTGTATTTCCTTCACTTTTTCTAACTTTGTTTGCTATTACTGATGGTTCTTCACCAGCGTTTGCTACTATTTGACGTAAAGGAGCTTCCATTGCTCTACGAGCAACTTTTATTCCAACATTTTGGTCTTCATTATCACCTTTTAAATTTATAATACTATTAGCAACTCTAATAAGAGCAACTCCACCACCAGCTACTACTCCTTCTTCTACTGCAGCTCTTGTAGAATGTAAAGCATCTTCTACTCTAGCTTTTTTTTCCTTCATTTCTACTTCTGTTGCAGCACCAACTTTTATTACTGCTACCCCACCTGCTAATTTTGCAACACGTTCTTGTAATTTTTCTTTGTCATATTCAGATGTAGCTTCATCTCTTTGTTGGTTTATTTGAGAAACTCTATTATTTATTGCAGATTTGTTTCCTACACCATCAATAATTGTTGTTGTATCTTTTGTTATTAGAACACGTTTTGCTTGCCCCATATCTTCTAAAGTGGATTTTTCTAAATCTAGCCCAATTTCTTCTGAAATTACGGTACCAGCGGTTAGTATAGCAATATCTTGCATCATAGCTTTTCTTCTGTCACCAAATCCTGGTGCTTTAACTGCTGCAACTTTTACTACACCACGCATTGTGTTAACAACTAGTGTTGCTAATGCTTCACCTTCTACGTCTTCTGCAATTATTAATAGTGGTTTATTAGATTTTGCTACTGATTCTAATATTGGAAGCATTTCTCTAATATTTGATATTTTTTTATCAGCTAGTAATATAAATGGATTTTCTAATTCTACTACCCCGCTTTCTTGTTTGTTAATAAAATATGGAGATAAATACCCTCTATCGAATTGCATTCCTTCTACTACATCTAATTCATCCTGTAACCCTGATCCTTCTTCTACTGTTATTACACCTTCTTTTCCTACTTTTGCCATTGCTTCTGCAATTAATTTACCTACTGTTTCATCTGAATTTGCTGATATTGTACCTACTTGAGCAATTGCTTTTGAATCAGAACAAGGTACAGAGAGTTTTTTTAGTTCTTCTACAGCACCGATTACTGCTTTATCTATTCCTCTTTTTAAATCCATTGGATTCATACCAGCAGCTACTGCTTTTAGCCCTTCGTTTACAATAGCTTGTGCTAAAACTGTTGCTGTAGTTGTTCCATCACCAGCAGTATCATTTGCTTTTGAAGCAACTTCTTTTACCATTTGTGCTCCCATATTTTCAAATTTGTCTTCTAGTTCTATTTCACGTGCGACAGAAACACCGTCTTTAGTTATCATAGGTGCGCCAAATGATTTATCCAATACGACATTTCGTCCTTTTGGACCTAATGTAACTTTTACCGCGTCGGCTAGAATATTAACACCACGTAACATTTTAACACGGCTTTCGTTTCCGAATTTTACGTCTTTAGCTGTCATTTCAATTTCCTATATAAAAATTAGTTTATTTAAAATGTTTGTGTAATTTTTGATTATTCTTCGACAATAGCAAGAATATCGCTTTCAGACATGATAAGTACTTCTTCGTTATCAATTTTTTCTGTTTTAACACCGTACCCATCGTTAAAAATTATTGTATCTCCTATTTTAACGTCTAGGGGTTTTGTTTCACCATTATCCAGTATACGACCACAACCCACCGCCAATACTTTACCTCGAGTGGATTTTCCAGCTGCAGAACCGGTTAAAACAATTCCACCTGCAGATTTAGATTCAATTTTTTTACGTTTTATAATAACGCGATCATGTAGTGGACGAATTTTCATATATTTACTCCTAAAATTTAGAAAGTTTATATCAGGTTATGTTGTACGCTGTAATTCAATACAAATTTTAAATTAGCGTTTTAATTATATTTCTGTAATAAACTTTTTTCATATTTTTTATAAATTTAAATTTTATTAAATATTAAATATTTTTTTCAATTTAATTTTAATTTATGCTATTAAGTTCTCATCTTAAAATATTGTATATTTTAAATAATAAAATTTTAAAAATTTTAATTTATTAAATTTTAATAATTTTGTACGTAATTTTAAAATTATAAATAACATTCAAAAAAGAAAGTTATGAGAGAATTAAACTTGACCAGCATCACCATTAATGAATGGGGGCATTAATAGAGGTTTCAAGGGGTTAGTGATTTTTTTTGTAAAATAAACTTTTATTTCTAAATATTTGTTTTTAATTTGTATTAAATATACTGTTATTAATAATAAATTCTATAAATTATTAAGAAATTATATTGTTTTAGTACATTATTTATTGATTATAATGTTATCTCATAGTTTTAAATATTGTTACTTTATTTTTATAATGTTATTTATATACTAACTTTATAGTAAATGTTTTAGTTTTTAACTGTTTATTTATGTTTTCAAATTTAAATATATAATTTTTTGTGTAGTTTATTATTAATTAATTTTTTTATTTTGTTAAATTTTCAATTTAATTTTTAAAGAATTTATTTTATGTATATTGTTATTCTATATTTTGAATTTGTTTTAGTATTTGTTCTATTAAAATTTTTATTTTAATAGACATTGTAGTTATATTTGTGTTCATTATTTTTGACATTATTTTATCTAATTCTCGATTACATTCTTGAATTATGAAATATAATTTACGTCCAACTGGTTTATCTTTGGATATTGTATAATATATTGTATTAATATGTTTTTCAAAGATATCTAATTCTTCTGTTATATCAATTTTTTGAAGAAAAAGTATTATTTCTTTTTCTAGTTTGTAATTGTTTATATATACTTTTTCTTTTTTTATTTTTTTTAAAATATTTTTTCTTTTTTCAATTAATAATGCAGGTAATTTTTTTCGAATTTTTTGTATTTCTTGTTCAAGATTATAAAGATATGTTTTTATTTTGTTTTTTAATGTATTTCCTTCTTTTTTTCTGTTTTTTATGAAGTTATTTAAAGTATTTTCGAATGAATTTAATAGTTCTATATTTATATTATTTAAATTATCTTCTTGTATTTGTGTTATTACACCTGGCCATTTTAATATAGATAATATGTCTATTGTTCCTGATTTGTTTTTTTTTTTTATCCATGTTATATATTTTATAAGTTTTGTAATTAATTTTTTGTTTAAGATTAGTTTTGTTTTTTTTTCTGTATTAAAATATTCTTTAATGTATAGATTACATTCTATTTCTCCCCTAGAAAGTTTTGAGAGAATTTTGTTTTTAATTATTTGTTTTAGAAAATGAAATTGTTTTGGTAAGTGTATTTTTATTTCTAAAAATTGTTTGTTAGTTGATAGTATTTCCCAAGAGGCTTTACCCCAAGGTTTATTAATATTCTCTTTGTAGAAAGACATCATACTTAATATCATAAATATTGTACCTGTTGTAGAAAGATTTATTTTTTAATATTATTTGTTTAATTTATTAAAAAATTAGTTTATATTAGTGTGAAATGTAACAATGTGTTTTTTTAATTAGTTTTTTTGAATTTTGTGATGTTATAAATAAATTTTATTGATGTTATATGGTTTCTATATTTATATATCAAAGTTTACTAAATTATTTATTTTTAATATTTTATATTTTTATTATATTTGTTAATACTTCATATATTTTATGATTTTTTCTTTTTATTTTTATATTAGTTAATATTTTTTTATATATTGAATATTCATTTTTTTTGATGTTTATTTAATTTTTAATTTTAAGTTTAGTGAATTTTAATTATACGTCTATTTTGTATATTATGTTTAATTGTTTTTTGTTTTATTTTTTGTTTTAATTTTTAAATTTATTTTGTATTACTATGTATGTATTCTAATATATTAGAATTTTTGTTTGTAGTTTTTAATAATTTAATTAAGAATATTTTTTAAATATTGTCATGTATATTTTGAATGTTATATTTTAAGATGTTTTATGTTTATATTTTAATTTGTAATAATAAGTATTATTGGTTTGTATTGTAGATAATAAAAATTTTGAATTTTATTCAAGTATTTTATTATTTTTATATTGGTTTTTTGATATTGTTATTGTAAAATTTAATTATTTTGTTAATTTTATATTATGATTTAATATAATTTTTTATGTTTTTATATTATGATTTTGAATGTTTGAATTTTTTTGTTATTGATGTTTATATTTTATAACTTCAAATATTTTAATTTATTTTATGTTTTATGTTGTGTTATGTTTTAATGTTTTATATTGTATTTAATACAATTAAATTTGTATAACTGTTTTTTGTATTAATTTATATATATTAAATAATAGTGTTTTTATTTGTTTGAGTTTTTTGATGTTTTAATTATTTTCATTGTATTTATATGTTGTTGTTGTTATTGTTAATTATTGACAAATTTTTTTTTTATAGATATTATACTATTTTTGTTTATGTTTTATTATTTTTTTAGTATTTGTTATTTTGAATTAATTTTGTATTTTTAATTTTTTAGTTTTTTAAATATGGTAACAATTAATCAATTAGTTCGTAAATCACGTTCAGATAAAATTGTTAAGAGTAATGTTCCAGCTCTTATGGGTTGCCCGCAGAGACGTGGTGTTTGTGTGAGAGTGTATACTATTACTCCAAAGAAACCAAATTCTGCTTTGCGTAAGGTGTGTAGAGTTCGTTTAACAAATGGATTTGAAGTTACCGCTTATATTGGTGGTGAGGGACATAATTTGCAAGAACATTCTGTTATTTTGATTCGTGGTGGTCGTGTTAAGGATCTTCCTGGTGTTCGTTATCATGTTGTACGTGGTTCTTTAGATTGTTCTGGAGTCAAAAATAGAAAAAAAAGTCGTTCAAAGTATGGTTCTAAAAAATCAAAAGTATAATTTTTATTTTTGAATTTTCTATATATTAATTTTGAAATATTTTAAATTTGTTAAATGTATTTGTTATTTTTTCGGAGAATTTGTATGCCTAGGCGACGTTTTGTTAATAATAGAAAAATTTTACCAGATTCTAGATTTGGTTCCAGTTTGTTGTCAAAGTTTATTAATATTTTAATGGTACATGGAAAAAAATCTGTGTCTGAATCTATTGTTTATTTGTTTCTTGATAATTTGTCTATTCGTTTAAATAATTGTAATCCATTGAAGGTTTTTGAGGAAGCTATAGATAATGTTTCACCTATTGTTGAAGTAAGATCTAGAAGAGTTGGTGGTTCTACTTATCAAGTTCCTGTAGAGGTTCGTTCTGACAGGCGTAGTACTTTGGCTATGCGTTGGATTATTTATGCTGCTAGAAGACGAAAAGATAAATCTATGTCTGATAGATTAGTTAATGAAGTTATTGACGCGGTAGAAAATAAAGGTTTTGCTATCAAAAAGAAAGAAGATGTTCATCGTTTAGCTGATTCTAATAAAGCTTTTGCTCATTATCGTTGGTAAGTTTTGTTTATTTATTGTATGTCTTATTATTTATATTAAAGATTTTATGTAATTTTTATAATATATTTGTATAAAATTTATTATTGTATTTTGTTGATATTTGTATTTCACAAAAATTATATAATTTTAATTTTTTTAGTTTTTTTTTTGGAATTTTGTATGAATCGTATAACTCCTATTTCAAGATATCGTAATATTGGTATTAGTGCACATATTGATGCAGGTAAAACAACTACTACTGAAAGAATATTATTTTATACTGGTGTAAATCATAAAATTGGTGAAGTTCATCATGGTTTAGCTACTATGGATTGGATGGTACAAGAGCAAGAAAGAGGTATTACAATTACTTCAGCTTCTACTACTTGTTTTTGGGATGGTATGAATAATCAATTTGATCCTCATCGTATTAATATTATTGATACACCAGGTCATGTTGATTTTACTATTGAAGTTGAAAGGTCTATGCGTGTTCTTGATGGTGTTGTTATGATTTATTGTGCTGTAGGTGGTGTTCAGCCGCAATCTGAAACTGTTTGGAGACAAGCCAATAAATTTGGAATACCACGTATTGCTTTTGTTAATAAAATGGATAGGGTTGGAGCTAATTATTTTAAGGTGATAGAACAATTAAAAATGCGTTTATTCGCAAATCCTGTTCCGATACAATTATCTATTGGTGTTGAAGAGAATTTTGTTGGTGTTGTAGATTTAGTATCTATGAAAGCTATTTATTGGGAGGAAGATCAAGGTATGACTTTTCATTATAGAGATATTCCTTTTGATTTAATAGAGTTAGTTAATGTATGGAGGCAATTTTTATTAGAATCAGCCGCTGAAGCTTCTGAAGAATTAATGGATAAGTATTTGAGTGATGGTGAGTTGACAGAAGAAGAAATTAAATTGGGTTTGAGAAAGAGGGTGATAGAAAATGAAATTGTTTTAGTAATGTGTGGATCAGCCTTTAGAAATAAAGGTGTTCAGAGTATTTTAGATGCTATAGTTGACTATTTGCCTTCACCAGAAGATGTTTTAGTTAAAAATGATGTATTTAAAAAATATAATATTGGTAAAAATAAACCGTTTTCTGCTTTGGTATTTAAGATTGCTACTGACCCGTTTGTTGGTAATTTGTCATTTTTTAGAGTATATTCTGGGGTAATTAAGTCAGGAAGTATTGTGTTGAATTCTGTAAAGGGAAAATGTGAGAGAATTGGTCGACTTGTTCAAATGCATGCTAATAAACGTGATGAAATTAGAGAAGTGAGAGCTGGTGATATTGCAGCAGCTATTGGTTTAAAAGATGTAGTTACAGGAGATACATTATGTGATCCAGATTTTCCTATTGTTTTAGAACGTATAGAATTTCCTGATCCTGTTATTTCTGTATCCCTTGAAGCTAAAACAAAGTCAGATCAGGATAGAATGAGTGTTGCTTTGAATAAATTATCTCGTGAAGACCCGTCATTTAGAGTTCATGTTGATGATGAGACTGGACAAACCATTATTTCTGGAATGGGAGAGTTACATATTGATATTCTGGTTGATCGTATGCATCGTGAATTTAATGTACATGCTAATATTGGTAGACCACAGGTTGCTTATAGAGAAACTATTCGTATTTCTGTGGAACAAGAAGGTAAATTTATTCGTCAATCTGGAGGTAGAGGTCAATATGGACATATTTGGTTACGTATTGAACCTATACAACTTGGAAATTATAGTAAAACATATGAATTTTTGAATAAAGTTGTTGGTGGTGTTATTCCAAAAGAATATATTTCATCCATAGATAAAGGTATACGAGATCAGATGAAAATTGGTGTTATTGCTGGATATCCTGTTGTTAATGTTCGTGCTATTGTTTTTGATGGTTCTTATCATGAAGTAGATTCTTCAGAATTAGCGTTTAAGGTTGCGGCATCTATAGCTTTTAAAGAGGCTTTTATTAAGGCAAACCCAGTTTTACTTGAACCTATTATGAATGTTGTTGTGGATACCCCAAAAGTGTATATGGGTGAAGTAATTGGAGATTTAAATCGTCGGCGTGGTATTATTACTGATATTAAGGATACTGTTGGTGATGGTAATGTTATTAGTTCTAGAGTACCGTTATCTGAAATGTTTGGTTATGCTACTGATTTACGATCAAAGACTCAGGGTAGAGCTTTTTATTCTATGGAATTTTTAAAGTATGATGAAATACCTGAAAATATTTCTAAAAATATTATTGAATCTCGTATTATTAAGTAGGTATAATACATATTATTGTTAATTTATAATGGGAAAATGTTATCGTGTCTAAAGAAAAATTTAAACGTATAAAACCTCATGTTAATGTTGGTACTATTGGTCATGTTGATCATGGTAAGACTACTTTGACCACTGCTATGAGTGTTATTATGTCTAAAATGTATGGAGGTAATGCTTATACATTTGATCAAATTGATAATGCCCCGGAAGAGAAGGCTAGAGGTATTACTATTAATACATCTCATGTTGAGTATGATACTTTATTACGTCATTACGCACATGTTGATTGCCCAGGTCATGCTGATTATATTAAAAATATGATTACAGGGGCGGCTCAAATGGATGGTGCGATTTTGGTTGTTGCTGCAACTGATGGAGCTATGCCTCAAACTAGAGAACATATTTTGTTAGCTAGGCAGGTTGGTGTTCCTTATATTGTAGTATTTTTGAATAAATGTGATATGGTTGAGGATGAAGAATTATTAGATTTAGTTGAAATGGAAGTTAGGGAATTGTTGTCAAGATATGATTTTCCTGGAGATATTACTCCTATAGTTAGAGGTTCTGCATTAAAGGCATTAGAAGGTGATAAATTTTGGGTAGATAAAATTTTAAGTTTATCTGAAGTTTTAGATAATTATATTAAGGAGCCCAAACGATCTGTAGATCAACCGTTTTTACTTCCTATTGAAGATGTTTTTTCTATTTCCGGGAGGGGTACTGTTGTTACAGGTCGTATAGAAAAAGGTGTTATAAAAGTTGGTGAAGAAGTTGAGATTGTTGGTATTAAAGATACTGTTAAAACAATTTGTACTGGAGTTGAGATGTTCCGTAAATTATTAGATGAAGGTAGAGCTGGAGAAAATGTTGGTATTTTATTGCGTGGTATTAAGCGTGATGATGTGGAACGTGGACAGGTTTTGTCTAAGCCTGGATCTATTAAACCACATATTTCTTTTGAATCTGAAGTGTATGTTTTAACTAAAGAAGAAGGAGGTCGTCATACTCCATTTTTTAATGGTTATCGTCCACAATTTTATTTTCGCACGACTGATGTTACTGGAAATATTTCTTTACCTAAGTCTGTTGAAATGGTTATGCCAGGAGATAATATTAAAATGTCTGTTAAATTAATTTCTCCTATTGCCATGGATGATGGTTTACGTTTTGCAATACGAGAGGGTGGTCATACTGTTGGTGCTGGTGTTGTTTCTAAAGTTGTTGCTTAAAAATTTATATTTCCAAAATTTTAATATTGATGTTTTGTATATTTATTTTTAACTGGGCATCTTTTGGTGCCCTTTTTGGTTTTTTTATTATTTTTTTATGTTATTTATTGTTATAATAAGTATTAATATTTTTTTTATTTTAATTTTATAAATTTTAATAAATATTTAACTTAAATTTTATGATTTAATTTTCTTTTGTTTATAATGTATATAGTTATTTGTAATATAAGTAGAACATGGGATTTTATTTATGAAAGTAAATAATGAAGTTTCAAATAAGAGTTTTTTTTATGAAGTATTAAAATGGTTTTGTATTTTTTTATCTATGGTTGTTGTATTTTTTTTTGTTTATTTTTGTTTTGGTTTTAATTTATTTTTAAAGTGTGTTTGTGTTACTTTATTTTGTATTTTTTTTGGAATTATTTTTTTAAATACTAAATTAGGTAAATTAAGTGTTTCTTTTTTACGTACGGCATTTTTTGAAATGTATAAAATTGTTTGGCCTGATAAACAAGAAGTATTGAAAACAACATTTGTTATTATTTTTTCAACTATTGTTGTATCATTGATATTGTTTGTTTTAGATGCAATTTTGGTTCGTTGTGTATCTTTTATTATTTCATTTAAATTTTAAGAAAGAGATTTGTATGTTAGATATTGTAAAAAAACGTTGGTATGTTATTCAGGTGTTTTCTGGATTTGAGAGTAATGTTATACATTCTCTTCGTGAAAGAATTAAATTATATGAATTAGAAGATTTGTTTGGTGAGATAATAGTTCCTACAGAATCTGTTGTTGAAGTTAAATTTGGACAACGTAGAAAAAGTGAAAGAAAATTTTTTCCTGGATATGTTTTAATACAAATGATAGTTAATAATTCTACTTGGTATTTAGTACGAAGTATTCCAAAAATCTTGGGTTTTGTTGGTGGAACTTCTGATTGCCCAACACCCATCTCTGATAAAGAGATGAAAATAATTCTTGATCGTTTACAAAGAGCTGGTGATAAACCAATACCTAAAAGGTTATTTGAACCAGGGGAATTGATTAGAGTTAATGATGGACCTTTTTCTGATTTTCATGGTACTGTTGAAGAGGTTGATTATGACAAGAATCGATTAAAGGTTTCTGTTTCGATATTTGGCCGTTCTACACCTGTTGAATTGGATTTTGCACAAGTTGAAAAGGGATAAATTTTTTAAATGATTTTTTATATAAATTTTATGTGAATTTTATTTAATATATATTTTATTGTTTTTTATTCTTAATATTTTTGTTAAAATATTATTTTTTAGTGTTGGGGGTGTTAGTGTGTTGAAAAAAGTTCAATCTTATATAAAATTGCAAGTTCCTGCTGGTATGGCTAACCCAAGTCCTCCTATTGGTCCTGCTTTAGGTCAGAGAGGTGTAAATATTATGGATTTTTGTAAAGTATTTAATGAAAAAACGAATAGTATTGAGAAGGGATCTCCAATTTCTGTATTAATTACTGTATATGTTGATAGATCTTTTACGTTTATTTTGAAGACACCTCCAGCTTCATTTTTATTAAAAAAAGCAGCTGGTATAAAATCTGGTTCTTGTACACCAAATAAACATGAAGTTGGCGTAGTTACTATGTCTCAGGTTATTGAAATTGCTAAAATTAAGATGAATGATATGACTGGTTCTGATATACATGCTATGTCTCGTTCTATACAAGGAACTGCTATTTCTATGGGTATTAAGGTTAAGTGATAAATTTAATATGAAAAAATTATTAAGTAAAAGAATAAGATCTATTCGTAAAAAAATTAATACTAATAAGTTCTATAATATTTATGATGCTATATCTATCTTAAAAGAATGTTGTTCTTGTAAATTTATTGAAAGTGTTGAAGTTTCTGTAAATTTAAATATGGATATAAAAAAATCTGAAAAAAGTATTATTGGATATTCCGTATTACCGCATGGTATAGGTAGAGATATTATAGTTGCTGTTTTTGCAGATAAGGAAGATGCTTTACTAGCTAAGTCTTGTGGAGCAAATTATGTTGGAATGTATGATTTGGCAGATAAAATAAAGACCAAACGTTTTAATTTTGATGTAGTAATTTCTGCCCCATCATCTATGTTTTTAGTAAATACTATTGAAAATATTTTAATTTCACGGTGTTTGATGCCAAGTATTAGTTTTGGTACAATATCTTCGGATATTGAAAAATCTGTAAAAATTGCTAAAAGTGGTCAAATAATTTATAGAAATGATAAATATGGTATTGTTCATTCTGTTATTGGAAAAGTAGATTTTCCAAATGATCATTTAGAAGAAAATTTGAATGTGTTTATAGGTTCTTTGAAGAAGTTAAAATATATTCCTTATGGTGTAAATAATTCTTTTATTAAAAAGATAACTTTGTCTACTACTATGGGTGGTGGTATTATGATTGATCAATATACTTTGCAAGTGTAAGTTTTTATAGATGTAAATAATTTTATGTATATTTTGATATTTTGTATTTTTTAATTTTTGATATATTATTTGAAAGTAATTTAAGTAAATATTGGAATTACATTTAAAAATTTTAATTTTATTTTTTATGTTTATTATTATTTAGTGATTTGATATATTAATTATTATAGTTGTTTTTAAATATTTTTGTTTTAATTTTATTTTTTATTTTGTGAATTATAAAAAAACTTTTTTAATTTTTGTGGAAATTTAGATTATTATGTTAAGTTCTAGGAAAAAAAAGGAAATTATTGTATCAGAAATGAAGAATATGGCTATTAGTTCTGTGTCTGTTATTATTGCAAATTTTTCTGGTGTTACGGTAGATGGAATGAATAAGTTACGCAAAATAGTTAGAAGTATCCCTGAAGTATATATTAAAGTTGTAAGAAATACTTTAATTCGCCGTTTTATTGAGAATACTAATTTTTCTTGTTTAAATGATTTTATTTCTGGTCAGATTATAGTTGGATTTTCTTTTAATAATCCAAGTGAAATTGTTCGTGTTTTTTTAGAATATAGTTATATTGATGAAAAATTTAAAATTTTAGCAGCATCTTTTGAAAATAAAATTATTTTACCTGATAAAATTCCTATGTTGGCAAATTTGCCAACATATAAAGATGGAGTTAGTTTATTGTTGTTGATAATAAAAAAAGCGATTTTTGATAAAATTATTCGTATTTTTTTGGTTTTATGTAAAGATAAGATGTCTAGTTAATGATTTTAAGATATGTTTTGTTTTTTATTTTTATATAGTATAATAATATTTGGTAAAATTTTAATTTTTTTAAATAATTTATTAAACTTGAGAATTTTAGTATGTTAATTACAAAGGAACAAATTATACACGCAATTAGTGAAATGTCTGTTATGGATGTTATGGATTTAGTATCTATGATAGAAAAAAAATTTGGTGTTTCTTCTTCATCTGTTGTTGCTTCTTCGGTGAGTTCTACAGACAATAAAGTTGTTACAGAAGATAAGGTGGATTTTGATGTTGTGTTAAAAAATTTTGGTACTAATAAGGTTTCTGTAATTAAAATTGTTCGTAATATGATAGGGGTTGGATTAAAAGAAGCAAAAGATTTAGTAGAATCTGCTCCAGTTATTATTAAAAAGAGTACTACTAAAGATTTTGCTAATGATTTAAAAAAATCATTAGAAGAAGTTGGAGCTTCTGTGGAATTAAAATAGTTTGTATTTTAAACTATTTTAAAGTGTTTTCAAATTTTTGAATATTGATGTAGTGTTTTTTTTAAAAAATTTATAGTTATATTTTTTATTTTGTTAAAAGTTTAATATTTTTAATGTTTTTATATTTAATAATTGATTTTTTGAAATTTTAATTTAAGTCTGTATATAAAGTGATTTTTGTATTTTTAAAATATTCATCTTATTTAGTTAAGAGTTATTTATGATTCATTCATATACTGAAAAAAAACGTATTCGTAAAAATTTTGGAAAACGTCCTAAGGTGTTGAATATTCCATGTTTACTTTCAGTGCAATTGAGTTCTTTTAAGAAATTTATTCATAAGGATAAATATGGTAAATGTGGTTTAGAGTCTGTATTGTTTTCTGTATTTCCAATTAAAAGTTATAATGGTTATTGTGAATTACAATATCTTAGTTATAAGTTGTGTGATTCTATTTTTGATGTTAAGGAATGTCAGAATCGTGGTATGACTTATTCTTCTTCTTTACGTGTTAAGTTACGTCTTGTTATATATGAACGAGAATGTGAAATTGGTGTTATTAAGGATGTTAAGGAACAAGATGTATATATGGGAGAAATTCCTTTAATGACTAGAAATGGTACATTTGTTGTTAATGGTATTGAGAGAGTTGTTGTGTCTCAATTACATCGTAGTCCTGGTGTTTTTTTTGATAGCGATAAAGGTAAAACACATTCTTCTGGAAAAGTATTGTATAATGCTAGAATTATTCCATATCGTGGTTCTTGGTTAGATTTTGAATTTGATCCAAGAGACAATTTGTTTGTTCGTATAGATCGTCGTCGTAAATTGCCAGTTACTGTGATGTTGCGTGCTTTGAATTTTGATACTAGTCAAATTTTGAATATGTTTTTTGAAAAGGTGATTTATGAAATATATTCTAATGTATTAAAAATGCGTTTATTTGCTGATAGGTTTTTGGGTGAGATTGCTGTTTTTGATATTAAGAAACATGGTATTATTTATGTGGAAAAAGGTTGTCGTATTACTTCTACTCATATTGAAAAATTAAAACGTGATAATGTCAAATGGATTGATGTTCCTATTGAATATATTATAGGTAAAGTAGTATCAAGAGATTATATTGATAATAATACAAATGAAGTAATTGTTTCTGCTAATACAAGAATGTCTTTAGAATTATTAGAAAAATTGAAGTTATCTGGATATAGTTTTATTGAAACAATATTTACTAACGAATCTGATCATGGTGATTATATTTCTGAGACTTTGCGTATTGATTCCACAAAAGATCGTTCTAGCGCATTAATAGATATTTATCGTGTAATTCGCCCTGGTGAACCACCAACACATGAAGCTGCGGAGAATTTGTTTAAAAAATTGTTTTTTTCTGAAGATCGTTATGATTTATCTATTGTTGGTCGTATGAAATTTAATAGTTCTTTTTTATATTCAAAAAATGATATGAATCTTACTATTTTAACTAAAGAAGATATTGTTAATGTTATTAAAAGGTTAGTTGATATTCGTAATGGTAATAATGAAATTGATGATATAGATCATTTAGGTAATAGAAGAGTTCGTTCAGTAGGTGAAATGGTTGAGAATCAATTTAGATTAGGTTTGTCTCGTATAGAGAGATCTGTTCGGGAAAGGCTTTCTTTGAGTGATATGGATAATTTAATGCCTCAGGATATGATTAATGCTAAATTAATTTCAGCTCTTTTGAAAGAATTTTTTAGTTCTAGTCAATTGTCTCAGTTTATGGATCAAAATAATCCATTATCAGAAATTACGCATAAGAGGAGAATTTCAGCATTAGGCCCAGGTGGGTTAACTAGAGAAAGAGCTGGGTTTGAAGTTAGGGATGTTCATCCAACTCATTATGGCAGATTGTGTCCTATTGAAACACCAGAAGGACCTAATATTGGATTAATTAATTCTTTGTCTGTATATGCTAAAACTAATGATTATGGTTTTTTAGAAACTCCGTATCGTCTTGTCTTGAATGGTTTAGTTACTGATACTATTCATTATTTGTCAGCTAGTGATGAGTCTAATTTTATTATTGCACAGGCAAATACTAATTTTGATAAATATGGATATTTTTTTGATGATTTAATAATTTGTCGTTATAAAGGTGAGGCACATTTATTTCATTTTAGTAAAGTTAATTATATGGATGTTTCAGCGCAACAAGTTGTTTCAGTTGGGGCTTCTTTGATTCCATTTTTGGAGCATGATGATGCAAATCGTGCTCTTATGGGAGCTAATATGCAGAGGCAAGCTATTCCAACCTTGTATTCTGATAAACCATTGATTGGAACAGGTATGGAACGTGTTGTAGCTATTGACTCTGGTGTTGTAGTTGTTGCTAGGAGAGGTGGTTTTGTTCAATATGTTGATGCATCCCGTATTGTTATATCTGTTAATGAAAATGAAATTTGCTTTGGAGAAGCTGGAATTGATGTTTATAATTTGACTAAATATATTAGATCTAATCAAAATACTTGTATTAATCAAAAACCTTGTGTTTCTTTAAACGAGGAAGTAAGCATAGGTGATGTATTAGCTGATGGTCCGTCAACAGATTTAGGAGAATTAGCTTTGGGGCAAAATATGCGTATAGCATTTATGCCTTGGAATGGGTATAATTTTGAGGATTCTATTTTGATTTCTGAACGTGTTGTACAGAAAGATCGTTTTACCACCATACATATTCAGGAGTTGATGTGTGTTGCTAGAGACACGAAATTGGGTTCTGAAGAAATTACATCAGATATTCCAAATGTTGGTGAATCGGCATTGTCTAAACTTGATGAGTCTGGTATTGTTTACATTGGTGCAGAAGTAACAGGTGGTGATATTTTAGTGGGTAAAGTAACACCAAAAGGAGAAACACAGTTGACTCCAGAAGAAAAGTTGTTACGTGCTATTTTTGGTGAAAAAGCTTCTGATGTTAAAGATTCTTCGTTACGTGTTCCTAATGGTGTTTTTGGAACTGTTATTGATGTGCAAATTTTTACTAGGGATGGTATTTCTAAGGATAAGCGTTCTCGTGAAATTGAAGAAATGAATTTTTGTAGGGAAAAAAACGAATTGGATAAAGAATTAAAGATTTTTGAATCTGCTTTTCTTAGGAAAATTTATTTTGTTTTATTGGATGATGGTATAGAACAAGAAAAATTAAAAAATTTGTCTTATGAAAAATGTTTGAATTTTAAGTTGTCTGATAAAAATAGAAATTGTTACTTTAATAAGTTAGTTAAGGAATATGGTGAACTTTGTAAAGAATATAAAAGAAAGATAGAAGTTAAGCGTAAAAAGATTATTCAAGGAGATGAATTAGCTCCGGGTATTTTAAAAATTGTAAAGATATATTTAGCTGTTAAGAGACAAATACAGCCTGGGGATAAGATGGCTGGTAGACATGGTAATAAGGGTGTTGTATCTAAAATTAATCCAATTGAAGATATGCCATATGATGAGTATGGAGTGCCAGTAGATATTGTATTAAACCCTCTTGGTGTTCCATCAAGAATGAATATTGGTCAAATTTTAGAAACTCATTTGGGTATGGCTTCTAAAGGAATTGGTAAAAAAATTGGTAATTTATTGAAACATGGAAACAAAATACAAGAATTAAGGGAATTTATACAGAAATCATATGATTTAGGTGATGGTATATGTCAAAAAGTTGATATTAGTTTGTTATCAGATAAGGAGCTTTTAGAATTATCGAAAAATTTAAAAGATGGAATACCAATTGCTACCCCAGTTTTTGATGGTGCTACGGAAAAAGAAATAAAAGAACTTCTTAAGTTGGCTGATTTACCAGTTTCTGGGCAAATTACTTTGTTTGATGGTCGAACAGGTGAGCCCTTTGAAAGGAAGGTAACTGTAGGTTATATGTATATGTTAAAATTAAATCATTTAGTTGATGATAAAATGCATGCTCGTTCTACAGGTTCGTATAGTTTAGTAACGCAACAGCCTTTGGGTGGGAAGGCTCAATTTGGGGGTCAACGTTTTGGTGAAATGGAGGTTTGGGCTTTAGAGGCATATGGAGCGGCATATGCTCTTCAAGAAATGTTAACTATTAAATCTGATGATGTTAGTGGTCGTACTAAAATGTATAAAAATATTGTTGATGGTAAATATGTTATGGAACCTGGTATGCCTGAATCTTTCAATGTACTTTTAAAAGAAATCAGGTCTTTAGGTATTAATATTGAGCTTGAAGAAGATTAATAAGTTAAAAATATGTTAGTTTATTTGTATATTATTTAATAATTTAAATGTTATATAATTAATATAATATTTTGTTTTTAATATTTTTTTTATTATTTAGGATCGTAATTTGTGAAGGATTTATTTAATTTTTTAAAAAAACAATCCGATAAAATTGAAGAGTTTGATGCAATAAAAATTGTATTAGCTTCTCCTGATATGATACGTTCATGGTCTTTTGGAGAGGTTAAGAAGCCTGAGACTATTAATTATAGAACATTTAAACCTGAACGTGATGGTTTGTTTTGTGCTAGAATTTTTGGACCTGTAAAAGATTATGAATGCTTGTGTGGAAAATACAAAAGATTGAAACATCGTGGTGTAGTTTGTGAAAAATGTGGTGTTGAGGTAACTCAATCTAAGGTTCGTCGTGAGAGAATGGGTCATATAGAATTAGCGTCTCCTACAGCTCATATTTGGTTTTTAAAGTCTTTACCTTCTCGTATTGGATTATTATTAGATATGCCGTTGCGTGATATTGAACGTATTTTATATTTTGAATCTTATGTTGTTGTTGAAAATGGAATGACTAATTTAGAATGTTGTCAACTTTTGACAGAAGATCAATATTTAGATGCTTTAGAAGAATTTGGAGATGAATTTGATGCTAGAATGGGTGCAGAAGCAATTCAATTTCTTTTAAGAAAAATAGATTTAAAAAAAGAGTCTTTGAGGTTATATAAATTGTTAGAAGAAATTAGTTCTGAAAGTAAAAGAAAAAAAATAACTAAACGAATTAAATTATTAGAATCTTTTATTCATTCTAAAAATGATCCTGAATGGATGATTTTAACTGTTTTGCCTGTTTTACCTCCTGATTTACGTCCTCTTGTTCCATTAGATGGTGGAAGGTTTGCTACTTCTGATCTTAATGATTTATATCGTAGAGTAATTAATAGAAATAATCGTTTGAAACGTTTATTAGATTTATCAGCCCCGGATATTATAATTAGGAATGAAAAAAGAATGTTGCAAGAGGCGGTAGACGCTTTATTGGATAATGGTCGTCGTGGTAAAATTATTACTGGTTCAGGTAAGAGGCCTTTGAAGTCTTTGGCTGATATGATAAAAGGTAAACAGGGTCGTTTTCGTCAAAATTTATTAGGTAAAAGAGTTGATTATTCTGGAAGGTCAGTTATTACTGTAGGTCCATATTTACGTTTGAATCAATGTGGTTTACCAAAAAAAATGGGTTTGGAATTATTTAAACCTTTCATTTATGGAAAATTGGAGATGAATGGTTTTGCTACAACAATTAAGTCTGCAAAGAAAATGGTAGAGAATGAAGAATCTGTTGTTTGGGATATGTTGGAAGAAGTAATTCATGAGCATCCTGTTATGTTAAATCGTGCTCCAACTTTGCATCGTTTAGGAATACAGGCTTTTGAACCTATATTAATTGAGGGTAAGGCAATACAATTGCATCCATTAGTTTGTGCGGCATATAACGCAGATTTTGATGGGGATCAAATGGCTGTTCATGTTCCATTGACATTGGAGGCTCAGTTGGAAGCGAGAGAACTGATGATGTCAGTGAATAATATTTTATCTCCGGCTAATGGAGAACCAATTATTGTTCCTTCTCAAGATATGGTACTTGGTTTATATTATATGACACGTGATCGTGTAGGAAGTAAAGGAGAGGGAATGGTGTTAACAGGTCCAAAAGAAGCTGAATGTATATATAGAAATGGAATTGCTGAATTACATGCTCGTGTTAAAGTTCGTATTGATGAGTATACTATGTGTAGTGATAGAAATTTTGTTAAAGATACTGTTTTGGTTGATACAACTGTTGGTCGTGCTATTTTGTGGATGATAGTTCCAAAAGGTTTGTCATATTCTTTAATTAATAAAGTTGTTGGGAAAAAAGCTATTTCTAATATGTTAAATACTTGTTATCGTATTTTAGGGTTAGTAGAGACTGTTCGTTTTGCGGATCAAATTATGTATACTGGGTTTGAATACGCTACTCGTTCTGGTTCTTCTGTTGGTATAGATGATATGGTAATTCCAGAAAGTAAAACAAATATAATTAGTGATGCTGAAAATGAAGTTTCTGAAATTCAAGATCAGTTTCTTTCAGGTTTAGTTACGGATAGTGAGAGATATAATAAGGTTATCGATATATGGTCTAACGCTAATGATCGTCTAGCACATGCTATGATGGATAGTATTTCTAATGAAGTTGTTGTTTATAATGACGGAATTAAAAAGAAACAGATGTCTTTTAATAATATTTTTATTATGGCTGATTCCGGAGCTCGTGGATCAGCTGCGCAGATTCGTCAACTTGCTGGTATGAGAGGTTTGATGGCTAAGCCTGATGGGTCTATTATAGAAACTCCAATAACTGCTAATTTTAGAGAAGGTTTGAATGTTTTGCAATATTTTATTTCAACACATGGAGCAAGAAAAGGTTTAGCTGATACTGCATTAAAAACTGCTAATTCTGGGTATTTAACTAGACGTCTAGTTGATGTTGCGCAAGATCTTGTAGTAACAGAGGATGATTGCGGAACTTCTTCTGGAATTGTAATGCATGCATTTATTGAGGGTGGTGAAATAAAAGAATCTTTGTTTGAAAGAGTTTTAGGACGTGTTATTGCAGAAACTGTGTTTAAGCCTGGTACTGTAGAGATTTTGATTGATAAGGGTTTGTTATTGAATGAGTATTTGTGTAATATTCTTGAAAAGAATTCTATAGATAGTATTAAAGTACGTTCTGTTGTAACATGTGATTCTGATTTTGGTGTTTGTGCTAAATGTTATGGTAGAGATTTAGCAAGAGGTTATTTAGTTAATAAAGGAGAAGCTGTAGGTGTAATAGCTGCTCAATCTATTGGTGAACCCGGAACACAGTTAACTATGAGAACTTTTCATATTGGTGGAGCTGCTTCTCGTTCTGTTGCTGAGTCTAATATTCAAGTAAAAACTCAAGGTGTATTGCGTTTAAATAATGCTAAATTTGTTATTAATATTGATAAAAAGTTAGTTATTATTTCTAGAAATGCTGAATTGAAAGTTATTGATATGTATGGTCGTACTAAGGAAAGTTATAAATTGCCTTATGGTTCTTTAGTTAATAAAAAAGATGGTTCAAAGATTTTTTCTGGTGAAATTGTTGCTAATTGGGATCCTCATACTATACCTGTTGTTTCTGAAGTAGATGGTTATATTCATTTTGTTGATATGGTTGATGGACAAACTGTTGTTAGACAAACTGATGATTTAACAGGTTTGTCTTCTATTGTTGTTTTAGATATTTTTGATCGTATTAATAAAGATTTGCGTCCTGCATTAAAGATTTTGGATATTTTTGGTAATGCAGTTTTAATTCCAGGTTCTGATATGCCAGCGAAGTATTTTTTGCCAGGTAAAACAGTTATTCAGTTGGAGAATGGTTCTCATATTAATGTTGGTGATACTTTAGCTCGTGTTCCACAGGAAATATTTGGAACAAAAGATATTACTGGTGGTTTACCACGTGTTGCAGATTTATTTGAAGCAAGATCTCCTAAAGAGCCAGCTATTTTAGCTGAGATTTCTGGGGTAGTTTCTTTTGGAAAGGAAACAAAGGGTAAACATCGTTTAGTTATTTGCCCTGTTAATAATAATGAAGAGTCTTATGAAGAAATGATTCCAAAATGGAGACAATTAAATGTTTTTGAAGGTGAGTATGTTGATCGTGGTGATGTAATTTCTGACGGGCCGGAATCTCCTCATGATATTCTTCGTTTGCGTGGAGTTCATTTTGTGACTCATTATATTATTAATGAAGTTCAGGAAGTTTATAGATTACAAGGGGTGAAAATTAATGATAAACATATTGAGGTAATTATTCGTCAAATGTTACGTAAAGCTACTATTGTTAATCCTGGAGATTCTAGTTTCTTAGAAGGAGAACAGGTAGAATATTCTCATATTAAGATTGAAAATAGGAAGTTGTCTATTGAAGATAAAGAAAAAATTGAATATACAAGAGATTTATTGGGTATTACAAAAGCTTCTTTATCTACAGAATCATTTGTTTCTGCTGCTTCTTTTCAAGAAACTACACGTGTATTAACAGAGTCTGCTGTTTCCGGTAAAAGGGATGAGTTGCGTGGTTTAAAAGAAAATGTTATTGTTGGTAGGTTGATACCGGCGGGTACAGGATATGCCTATCATAGAGATAGGGCTAATTATCGTAATAGTCGTTCTTTAAAAAATAAATCTAGGATTAGTGTTGATGAAGCTTCTGCAAATTTGACTAAATTATTAAATGTTGAATTAGGTGGAAATGATAAAAGATAGATATTTTATTTTTTATTTTGTAAATTTATGAATATAGTTTTAATATATTTATTTTGATATTTTTAGTTATTTATATGATTTTGTTATTTGTATTTGAATTGTTTTGTATTTTTATATGTTATAAATTGTTATAGTTAAATATTTATAGTTAATATTATAACTTATAAAGTTTAAATTATTGTGTATATTTGTTTAACTTAAATAATTAAATATTATTTTTATTGATTTGTATTTATTTTAGTATTAAATTACTGGTTTTTAATAGTTAATTGTTTTATATTTTTAATATTTAATATTTTGTATTTAAAATTGTTTATTTATCTTGACTATTATATTAAAGGATTTTATTATAATAATTAGTATTATTTTTTTATGTTTTTTTAAATGTATTTACTTATTGTTAAGTATTGCAATTTTTAAAATTTTTAAATAATTTTTACTAAAAAGTTTTTGCTCTTGAATAATTTATTAAGTTGTCTATGTGGGCACTCATAAAGGCGATTTGTTTTATGTCTCAAAGAGTGAACAGGATAAAATATATTTTTGAAATAACCAGTTTGATTTTTTTGAGCAATGAGGTTTAAATTGAAGAGTTTGATCATGGCTCAGATTGAACGCTGGCGGCAAGCTTAACACATGCAAGTCGGGCGGCAACAGGAGGAAAGTAATTTTTACTTTTTTTGCTGGCGAGCGGCGAACGGGTGAGTAATGTTTGGGAATCTGCCTTATGGAGAGGGATAACTATTGGAAACGATGGCTAATACCGCATGATATCGCAGGATTAAAGGAGGGGGATTCATTAAAGTATTTTAAGGAACCTCTCGCCATTAGATGAGCCCAAATGAGATTAGCTAGTAGGTGAGGTAATGGCTTACCTAGGCTACGATCTCTAGCTGGTCTGAGAGGATGATCAGCCACACTGAAACTGAGATACGGTTCAGACTCTTACGGGAGGCAGCAGTGGGGAATATTGCACAATGGGGGAAACCCTGATGCAGCTATGCCGCGTGTGTGAAGAAGGCTTTCGAGTTGTAAAACACTTTCAGTAGAGAGGAAAATAATATTACTAATATTAATATTATCTGACATTATCTACAGAAGAAGCACCGGCTAACTCCGTGCCAGCAGCCGCGGTAATACGGAGGGTGCGAGCGTTAATCGGAATTACTGGGCGTAAAGGGTACGTAGGCGGTTTACTAAGTCGATTGTGAAATCCCTGAGCTTAACTTAGGAATTGCATTCGAAACTGGTATACTAGAGTTTCATAGAGGGGAGTAGAATTCCAGGTGTAGCGGTGAAATGCGTAGATATCTGGAGGAATACCGGTGGTGAAGACGACTCCCTGGGTGAAAACTGACGCTCAGGTACGAAAGCGTGGGGAGCAAACAGGATTAGATACCCTGGTAGTCCATGCTGTAAACGATGTCGATTTGGAGGTTGTGGTCTTGAACTGTGGCTTCCGTAGCTAACGCGTTAAATCGACCGCCTGGGGAGTACGGCCGCAAGGTTAAAACTCAAATGAATTGACGGGGGCCCGCACAAGCGGTGGAGCATGTGGTTTAATTCGATGCAACACGAAAAACCTTACCTACTTTTGACATCCAAAGAACATAGTAGAGATATTATGGTGCCCTTTTGGGAGCTTTGAGACAGGTGCTGCATGGCTGTCGTCAGCTCGTGTTGTGAAATGTTGGGTTAAGTCCCGCAACGAGCGCAACCCTTGTCCTTTGTTGCCAGCGATTAGGTCGGGAACTCAAAGGAGACTGCCGGTGATAAATCGGAGGAAGGTGGGGATGAGGTCAAGTCATCATGGCCCTTACGAGTAGGGCTACACACGTGCTACAATGGTTAATACAAAGAGTGGCGATCTCGTGAGAGTTAGCAAATCTCACAAAATTTACCGAAGTTCGGATTGGAGTCTGCAACTCGACTCCATGAAGTAGGAATCGCTAGTAATCGTGGATCAGAATGCCACGGTGAATACGTTCTCGGGCCTTGTACACACCGCCCGTCACACCATGGGAGTGAGTTGCAAAAGAAGTAAGTTTGCTTAACCTATTTTTTTAGGAGGGCGCTTACCACTTTGTGGTTCATAACTGGGGTGAAGTCGTAACAAGGTAACCGTAGGGGAACCTGTGGTTGGATCACCTCCTTATATATTAATAAAAAAATTATAAAGGAAAAAAGTATTCGTTTTTTTTGAAGTGCCCATATTTATATTTAAACATATAGACTTCTTATGACATATTTTGTTTTTAGTTTAACGAGAAGGCTTGTAGCTCAGTTGGTTAGAGCGCACCCTTGATAAGGGTGAGGTCAGTGGTTCAAATCCACTCAGGCCTATTAGTGTAAATGTAAAAAATTTTTGAATAATTTTATAGGATGTTATTTTTTTTATTTATTTGTATTTTTTAAATTCGGGGGCTATAGCTCAATTTTGGTAGAGCGCCTGTTTTGCACACAGGGGGTTAGCGGTTCGATTCCGCTTAGCTCCAATTTTTTGTTATTTTTGCATATTTTTTGCTATGTTTATATATTTTTAATTTTTGTAATTATTAAAAATATTATGTTTTATGTTTTTATATATTCTCTTTGTTTTATTTTTGTGTTTGATTATAAAATAATTATATTTTTTAAATATAGAAATCTATTAAAGTTTATTATTTATTAAATAAGTTTTAGTATTTTATATGTTTGATAAAATTTTGTATTGTTTTAATAGTTTGTCTTTTTGTTTTTTGTATAATTTTAATTTTGTATTTTCATGTTCTATAATTTTTTTTGGTGCATTGTTAGAAAATTCTGTTGTTTCTAGTATTTTAGATATGTGATTAATTTTTTCTTCTATTTTTTTTATTTGTTTTTTAATTCTATTTATTTCGATATTTTTGTTTATTATATTTGATGATATAGGAATGAAAAGTTCAGTATTATCTATCAATTGTATAATTGATAATTTTGGTGCTTCTTCATTGTATTTTAATAATGTAATATCACTTATTTTTGCTAGTTTTTTTATGTAAAAAAAATTTTCATTTATTCTTTTTTTTATTTCTTTAGTTGGATTTTTTATAAATAGTTTTAGTGGGGTGTGTAATGGTATATTTATTTCTGATCGTATATTTCGAATTGCTGTAATATTTTTTTTTATCCATTCTGTATTTTTATATTCTGAAATATTTTTATTTTTTTTATTATATTTTGGAAAATTTTGTAACATTATTGTTTTACCATTTATATTTGCTGTTTTTCTAATTTTTGTCCAAATTTTTTCTGTTATAAATGGTATAATTGGATGAAGAAGACGTAATAGTATTTCTAGTACTGTGATTAAAGTGTGTCTTGTTCCTCTTAGTTCTTGTTCATTTCCATATTTAATTGTTATTTTTGTAAATTCTAGATACCAATTGCAAAATTGATTCCAAGTAAATTCATATAATGCATTTGAAGCTAAATCAAATCTGTAATGATTTAATTTATATTTAAAGAATTTAATTAATTTATTAATTTTTGTGATAACCCAAAGATCTGTTATAGAATATATTTTTTTTTCTTTATTAAAACCACAGTCTTTGTTGATTGTATGAATTATAACAAATTTACTAGCATTCCATAATTTGTTACAAAAATTTTTATATTTTTCTAATTTTTTTATGTCCCAATGAATATCATTATGTGTTGATGCTAATGAAGTTAGTGTAAAACGTAATGTGTCAGCTCCATACGATTTTATACCATTTGGAAATTGTTTTATTGTATATTTTTTTATTTTTTCATCAGATTCTTTGAATGATTTATTGTTGATACGTTTTTTTATTAAGTTATGTAATGAAATTCCATCTATGATATCTAAAGGATCTATTATATTACCTTTTGATTTGGACATTTTTTTACCTTTTTCATCTCTTATTAATCCAGTAATGTATATTTTTTTAAATGGTATTTCTGGTTTTTTTTGTTTATCTTTTATTAAATATGTAGTTAACATTATCATTCTAGATATCCAAAAAAATATAATATCAAATCCACTTATTATTATATTTGTTGGATGAAAATGTCTTAGAGTATTTGTATTCTTTGGCCATCCTAAACTAGAGAATGTCCATAATCCTGAAGAAAACCATGTATCTAGTACATCATTATCTTGTTTTAGTTGAAAATCTTTTGTTAAATTGTATTGTTTTCTAATATATTTTTCGTTGTATCCTATATATTTTTTATTTTTATTATCATACCAAATTGGTATTTTATGCCCCCACCATAATTGTCTTGAAATACACCAATCTTTAATATTTTTCATCCAATTAAAATATATATTTTCATATTTTTTAGATATAAATTTTATTTTTTTTTCTTTAATAGTTTTTATTGCTGTTTTTGCTAATGATGTAGTACGTAAGTACCACTGATTGGTAATCATTGGTTCAATAATAGTATTTGTTTTATTGCTGTATGGTATTGTTAATTTATGTTGTTTTTCTTTTACTATTAATCCTAATTTATTTAAATGTTTAATAACTAATTTTCTTGCAGAAATACGATCTAATCCTTGAAATATTTTTGGAATTTCATAATTTGATTTTTTGTTATTTTTATTTAATATTTTTGGTTTTTTTCTAATTTTACCATTTTTTGTAAATATATTTACTATTGGTAAATTATGTTTTTTTCCTATATCATAATCATTAAAATCATGTGCTGGAGTAATTTTTATACAACCTGTTCCTTGTTCAATTTTTGTGTATTCGTCTTCTATAATAGGAATTGTTCTTTTTGTTAGTGGTAATAAAGCAGATTTTCCAATGAAGTTTTTATATCTTGAGTCTTTTGGGTTTATTGCTATTCCTGTATCTCCAAAAATTGTTTCTGGTCTTGTAGTTGATACTATTATATATTCATCTGAATTTTGTGTATTTTCTTTCTTAATTGGGTATCTTAAATACCATATTTTTCCTTGTTCTTTTTTATGTTCTATTTCTAAATCTGAAATTGCTGTTTTTAGTTTTGTATCCCAATTTACTATTTTTTTATCTTGATAAATTAATTTATTTTTATATAATTGAATAAATGCTTCTTTTACTGCATATGAAGATTTTTTGTCCATAGTAAATCTTTCTTTTTCCCAATTTACAGAGTTTCCTAATCTTCGTATTTGTTTTGAAATTATTAAATGTGATTTTTTTTTCCATTTCCATGCTTCATTTAATAATTCTTTTGTTGTGTATTTGTTTTTTGTTTTTTTTTGTTCTTGAAAAATTTTATTTTCTACTAATATTTGTGTAGCAATTCCTGCATGGTCTATACCAGGTTGCCATAAGGTATTTTTTCCTTGCATTCTATTATATCTAATTAATATGTCCATGATTGTTTGTTGAAATGCATGTCCTATATGTAAATTTCCTGTTATGTTTGGAGGTGGCATAATAATGCAATATTTATTTTTTTTAGTGTTGTTTATTTTAAAATAACCTTGTTTTTCCCAATGTTGATATATGTTTTTTTCTATTTTTGTTGGAATGTATATTGTATTTAAATATTTTGTTTTTTTCATTTTTATGTTTGTTTTTGTTTTATTATTTTGAATTTATTTTTATATCGTTAAATTTTGTTTAAATATTTAAAAATTATTATATATATTGAATAAATTATATTTTAATTTATTAAATTTCATTATTTGATTATATGTGATAATGAAAATTTTATTTATATTTATAATATATATTGTGTTAGTATTGTTTGTTATTTTTTTGTTTTTTGTGATGATATATTTAATAAAAATTGTGATAGCATTTGTATTGGTTTTCCTGTAGCACCTTGTTCCTTATTAAAGGCTGTTCCAGCAATATCCAAATGTGCCCATTTATATTTTTTTGTAAAATATGAAAGAAAATATCCAGCTGTTATTGTACCACCTGCATATCCACCAATGTTTTTTATGTCTGCAAAATTTGATACTAATTGTTTTTCGAATTCTTTTCCTAGAGGTAACTGCCATATTTTATCCCCAGTTTGTTTTGAAGCTTTTTTTAATTCATATGTTAAAAATTTGTTATTAGAAATTAGACCAGTATAATGATGACCTAAGGCAATTATACATGATCCTGTTAATGTTGCGATGTCGATTACGAATTTAGGATTAAATTTTTCTACATATGTTAGAACATCACATAAAATTAATCTTCCTTCTGCATCAGTGTTTAATATTTCTACAGTTTTTCCTGATAAAGTTGTAATAATATCGCTTGGTTTATATGATTTTCCATCTACTGAATTTTCACATGTAGCTAATATTCCAATTATGTTTAATGGTAGATTTAGTTTTATTATTATATTCATTAGCCCAAGTATTGTTGCTGCCCCACACATGTCATATTTCATTTCGTTCATATGTTGAGAATTTTTTATACATAAACCACCTGTATCGAACGTTACTCCTTTTCCTATTAAAACAATTGGTGTTGATGTATTATCTATTTTTCCATAATATTTAATTAGTATCATGTATGGTTTATTAAGTGACCCAGTTGATACTGATAAATATGAATTCATTCCTAATGTTTTCATTTCCTTTTTGTTAATTATTTTTAGTTTTATTTTTTTGTTATCTTTAAATTTATTTATTAATTTATATGATTGGTTTAATAAATATTTTGTATTGCATATGTTTGGTGGAAGGTTTCCTAGATCTTTAGTTATTTTAATTCCATTAGAAATTATTGTTCCATGTTGTATTGCTTTTTCTCCATAAATTTGTTCTTGTTTATTTTTAGCTTGAAATATTACTTGTTTTGTTATTTGTTTTTCTGTTTTTATATTTGTTTTAAATTTATTAAAAGTGTAAATAGATTCGTTTATGTTTTCTATGGTGTGTCGAACTTTCCAGTAAAAATTTTTATTATATATTTTGATTTTTGTTATGAGGAACATGGATTTTTTAAATCCTGTTTTATTTAATTCTAAAATAGTATTTTTTATAATATTTTTGTATTGATATGAATTTGTATTTTCTTTTTTTCCACATCCTATTAATAAAATTTTTTCAGATATTATATTATTTACATGGTATAAAAGTAAAGTTTGTCCAATTTTTCCTTCTATTGAATCTTTTTGTAGTATTTTTTCAATATATCCATTACTTATTTTATTAAATTTTTCTGTTATAGGTGATAATTTTTTGTATTCAAATATTGGAAGAATAATACAGGAATATTTTTTGTTTTTTATGTTTTTTATTTCTATATTAAATTTCATATGTCATTTTCCAATTTAGTTTTTATATTTTTAAATTTTTATTTCATGTAAGTTTTAATGTTATGTTTTATTCCAGAATTTTTATTGTTAAATTTTGCTATATATAAATTGAAATTAATTTTTATTTATAATATATGATAAATCCTTTTATTTTGCATGAGTTTTATTTAATAGTAAAGTGTTTGTTTCAATATAATTTTTATTATTAAGTGTATTTAAATTTTTGTTTTCATGTTTTATATTTTTTTGTTATGTTTTATTGTAAATATTTTAATTTTATTATTTTTATTTTTTATTTTTTATATTTTTAATATATTTTGATGTTGTGTTTTTGATTTCTACACATGTTATTTATAAAGTGTATATATTTTACTTAGGATTATTTTGTAATATAAAAATATATAATAAAATTCTAAATATAGAATGTATTTTATTGAATATGATTTTATTAAATAAAATTATTCTAATTTGTAATAAAATATGTTTATATAAATATTATATTTATTATATTTATTTTAAAATATTATTTATATTTTATTATAAATTAATTGTGATTATTTGAAAATATTGTTATATTATGTTTTATTTGAAATTTTTATTTATGTTTTATATTAAAACTTTTAAAAATATTTTACTTTTGTAAAAGTGAAATATTTTATATTTTATGTTTAATTTATTATAAAATAAATGTTAGTATAACATTATTACATTTATTATAGTTATTGTGCTTATGAGTTATTTTCATGAATTCATTTTGTAATTTTAAATTTATTTTATATATCAAATATATTATATGTGATTTTTATGATTTTTTTGTAATTAACATGTGTTATTACATTTGAAAATTATGTATTTTGTATTTTATAATAGTGATTTAAAATTTTTATTAAACATATTAATTTAATATTAATTATTATTTATTTATATTGGAAAGTAAAATGTTAGTTTTAATAATGATGTATTAATTATTTTGTTTTATAAAATTTTATATTTTTAATCAAAATTGTTTATATTAATATTATAAAATATATAATGTGTTGTTTTTTATTTAATGTTTTTGGTAAATTGATGAAGAAAAAAAGAATTATTTATTGTGTATTTTTAAATAAAAAAGCTGAAGGTCAAGAATTTCAATTTTATCCTGGTAGGCTAGGTTCTAGGATTTATGAGCATATTTCTAAAGAAGCTTGGAATATTTGGAAAATTAAACAGACAATTTTGGTTAATGAGAATAATCTAAATATGTTAAAAATTAAAGATAGAAAATTATTAGAAAGAGAAATGGTAAAATTTTTTTTTAGTGGTAATAAGAATATTTATTAGTAAATTTATATTTTTTAATCAATAATAATTTTAGACTGTAAAGAAATTTTAAAATAATTAAATACTTCAAGTATGAAAGTTTGTTTTTTTTTTATTTTTTCAGTTTTATTATTATCTTCTTATATAGGTGATGATAAATATATTATTGATGATTCTTGTGTTAAAGATACTCATGTTTTTAATATTTTGATAAAACAATTTTCTCATAATATTGAAAATATTTGGGGTATTAATGAGATTTTACTTGTTGGATCTAAAGATTATGTAAGATATAGTAATCAATATACTATTAGGAGTTATATTAATTTTTCTTCTGGAATTATTACAGTTGAAACAATTTCATCATTTAATTTGATTAAGAATTTACGTAAAGAAATTATTAACATATTGTTGATGTGTGATGATAATGAAAGAAGAATAAATTCTTCAATAAATATTGATGATACTTATAATAAGTATAAGGAGCCTTTTTTGTATAATCAAGTGTTGGATAGTGATAATAAACCTATTTTTTTTGAATGGCAAGCAGCTCGTTTTGCTGATTATTTATTAGAGACTTGTTTGAAATGTCGTGTGTCTTTTGGTTTTCGTAAGATTTGGTCAGTTAATATTCAATTAGTTCCAGGACATTTAAATGAACGAATTTATAAGTATTTGGATATTGTGCGTAAAGCTTCTGTTAGATATGGTGTAGATCAATCTTTGATTTTATCTATTATACAAATAGAGTCTAGTTTTAATCCTTATGCGATTAGTCATGCTGATGCATTAGGTTTGATGCAAGTTGTTCGTCATAGTGCTGGTAGAGATGTATTTAAAATGGAAGGTAAGTGGGGTCAACCTAGTCGTGTGTATTTGCTTGATCCAGAAAATAATATTAATGTTGGAACTGCTTATTTAGCTATGTTGCAGAGTATATATTTGAATGGAATTGTTGATCCTGTATCTCGTCGTTATGCAGTAATTACTGCTTATAATAGTGGTGTGAGTAGTGTACTTAGTGTTTTTTCTAAAAATCATAATGAAGCATTTCAGGTTATAAATAGTATAAATTCTGATGAAGTTTTTCAAATTATTTATCATAATCATCCTTCATTGGAATCTCGTCATTATTTATATAAAGTAAATAATTTTTTTAATGAAAATGATTATATTTTATCTATTGAATGTAAATAAAATAAAGTAAAAATTTTTATTAATTTTTTCTTTCTTGTTATTTTTTATTTGAGTTATTTTGTTATGTAAAGTTTATTATTTATAAGTATAATTTAATTGTATATTATATGTTTAATATTAAGAAAGTATGTTGTTGTTTTTTTTGAAGAATTTTTAATATTTAAAGTTATGTTATATGATGATTTTTATTTATTTTTTATTTAAATATTAAAAATTAAATGATTATTTTTTAAAATTTATATAATATTGTGTTTTAATGATATGAAATTTTATTATTATAAAGTTTTGTTATGTAAAGTTTATGTATTTTTATTTTTGTGTAATAGTGATGTTTTTCAATGTTTAAATAAAATTTGCCCAGATAGCTCAGTTGGTAGAGCAAGGGACTGAAAATCCCTGTGTCCTTGGTTCAATTCCAAGTCTGGGCATTATTAAATATAATAAATTTTTTGTATTTTAATATTATTTGTAAATATTCTTTATTTTATATTTTAATATTTTTATTATATGTTTTTTTATATTTTTTGTTAAATTTTTTATTTAATTTATAAATATTATTTTTTTTTGTTTTTTTTAAATTTTCTTTAATCCATGATAAATATTCTTTATTTCCATCTGTGATTGGTATAAATAATATTTCAGGTGTATTATATGGATGTTGTTTAGTTATATTTAAAATAATTTGTTTTTTTAGTTTTTTTGTTGTTTTTATTATTAATTGTTCTTCGGTTTTTTTTTGTATTGTATTTTTCCAGTAATATGTAGATATTACATTAGGTATTGTTGTGATACATGTTGCAAGTTTATTTTTTAGTAATGATTTTATAATATTATTTGTATATTTTTTATTTGGAGTTGTACATAAAACAATACATAGTTCTTGTTTTTTATTTTTATTTTTTATATTTGTTTTTATTTTTTTCATGTTTTTAATATTTTAAATATTTTAATATTGTTATTAATTATTTTTTTAATTTTTTATGGTATTTTTATTTTAGAAAATTTAAATAAAATATAAATTGTGATATACAATGTGTTAATTAAATTAATTTTATTAAAATTTAAGTATTTTATTTATGTATGTTGTTGTTTAATAATTTAATTAATTTTTATGTTTTTTTAATTTTGTACTATTTGTAATAGTCATTTATTATTTTATTTTATATTATATTTTTAATAAATGTAATTTAATTACAAAAATATGTTTATATAAATAAAATAAATTTTTTATTTTTTTATGTTATAAAATATATAAAATTTTCATTGTTTTTAAGTATTTTTATGAAAATTTAAATTATAAAATAATATTTATATTAATTTTATTTTAAATGTTTTATTTGTTTTATAAAATTATATTTTAAAATTTATTGTATAATATTGTTATTATATATTTTAACATGTCTTGTTTTTTTGTGTAGTTGAATTTACAATTTGTTTAATTAAATAATTTTATTTTAAATATTGTTTATTCGATAATATTTATATGAAATAATTATGATGTTTTTATAATGTTTTATTGTTTTTATTATTATTATGTTTATTTTATTTAAAATTTATTATTTTTTATTATATGTAATAATAAAAATTTTTGTAAGAGTTAAGGTAATTTTAAAAGATTTCAATTCTAGTATATATTCTCCTGTAATATATGTTTTACCAGAATGTTCTAATATTGATCTTTTAATTTTACGTATGCAATGTTTGAAAAATTGTTTACCAGATCCATTATTACGGATATATGTTGATAGTGTTACTTTTGCAAGTTATATATTTCTTTATGATAGAGATTTTCGTTATGAAAATATTTTTCATAGTTTGAAATTAAATAAATTTTTTCGTAAATATTTTAAATTATATAATACTAATAATAGTATTTTAGATATAAAGTTGGTTTTAGTTTTAGTTGTTTTCGGTCGTTCTACTAATAATGAAAATAAAAGAGTTGATAGATTTTATTTTTGGAATGTTTTTTTTAATAAAATAAAAAGATTTATTTCAATATTATGGTATGGTCGTGATTGTTTTTTATATTTTTTTCGTTTTTTTTCTTCTCATTATATATGTGTTAAATATTTTAATGATAAAAAAATCATTCAAAAAATTACTCGAGTTATTAGAATATATTTTTTTAGACAATATATAGTGGTAAATGGTCCAGATATTTTTAATTATAAAAAATTACTTAATAAGTTATTATTTTCTGAAAATATTAGGAAAATTTTAATTGATATAGTGAATATAAAAAATATTTCAATGAATGAAGCAAAAAAAAAGGTTATTTCTTTTATTAAAGAGATTTATTCAAATTTTTCTTATGGATTTATTAGATTATTTGATAAAATATTGTTTATTTTTTTTAATTATTATTATAGATCTTTATATGTAAATAATATTTTTGAAGTTTATAATTTGATTAATAATGGTCATAGAATTATATATATTCCATGTCATAGAAGTCATGTAGATTATTTATTAATTTCTTATGTAATATATAACTATGGATTAGTACCTCCTCATATTATTGCTGGTAATAATTTAAATTTTTGGCCGATAGGTATAATTTTTCGTAATCTTGGAGCCTTCTTTATTAGAAGGACTTTTAAAAACAAATTTTATTCTGTTGTTTTTAGTGAATATTTTTTTGAATTGTTTGTTAATGGGTTTACAATAGAATATTTTATTGAAGGAGGTCGTTCACGTACTGGAAAATTATTATCTCCAAAGACTGGAATATTATCTATTTTAGTTAAAATGATTTTAAAAAATTTTTGTAAATCTGTTACAATAGTTCCTATTTATCTTGGGTATGAGTATATACCAGATGTTGAATGTTATATTCAAGAGTTAGATAAAATAATTGAAAAAAAATATTCTTTTTTTAATATTATAAAAAGAATTTTTCAAATTAATGATTTTGGATCATGTTATGTAAATTTTGGTAGATCAATACCGTTATCAACATTATTATTTAATAAAATTTTAAATAATTGTTCTGTTAATAGAATTAGTGAATTGATTAAAAGCAAAAGTTGTTTTGTTAATAATTTAGGATCATTTATTAGTGATATTTCTTTTCTTATTATGGTTAGAATTAATAATGCTGTTTCTGTTAATGCTATTAATCTTTGTTCTAATATACTTATTTCATCACAAAAATATTCTATAAATCGATATAATTTTTTGATGCAATTATCTTGTTATTTAAAGTTACTTAGGAATGTTCCATATTCTTTGGAAATGACTATTTCTAATTTTAGTCCGGTTCAGATGTTACAATATGTATTGTCTATGAAAAGATATAATGTTTTGTATAATACTCTTAATGGTGTATTTTTTTTACCGAATGTTAATTTAAAATTAATGAGATATTATAGTAATAATGTTCAACATTTATTTATTTTGCCGTCTTTTATAGCAAATATTATTTGTATGTATCCTTTAGGAGTACAAAAATATCGTTTGAATAGATATATTATTTTTTTATATCCTTTATTTAAAAGAGAATTATTTATTAAATATGAATTTAATGAGTTATTATGTGTAATTTCTAATTTTATTTTTTCATTAGAGAAACAGAAATTGTTAATTTGTAATGATGATATTTTATATCCTGTGATATTGCGTTTTAATATGTTAAAGTTGTTATCTGTGAGTTCACAGGAAAAACTTAGAAATTATTCTTTAGTGTTATTTGTATTGAAAGTTTATTTCAAAGAGAATTTAAGTTTTTTAGAGTATATAATGAAAATTTTTATTAAAAAATTATTATGTTTATTTAATTATGATAGTAAATTTTCTTGGATTGACACTACAATATTTTCAGGTTTTTTAGTTGTTTTAAAGTATGAAGGATATATAATAGGTAATGAGATAATTATTGATAAAGTAAATCTTGCTTTATTTGTATTAAAAAAATTGATAGATTACAATATGTGGAAAAATATTAAATTTATTGTGTATTTTTTGGTTGTTGAAAATTTTAATAATAAAATATATTTAAGTAAGGAAATATTTTTTTAATATTTATTTTGTAGTTATTTTAAATTTATTAATTTGTAAATTAAGTAACATATTTTATTTACTATAAATATAGTAGTAATTTAAAATTTTTTATTTAAATGTTTGTCTTATTAAGAATTTTAATAGTATTTAATATTTGTAATTTAAATTACATTTTTGTATTAATTGCGCCATATTTTATATTGATTAATTAAATTGTTTGTTGAATCATCATGTGATGTAGTAGGTGTATTTTTTATTAGCTCTGGCAATATTTTATTGGCTAATTTTTTTCCTAATTCTACGCCCCATTGGTCAAATGAGTATATGTTCCATATTACTCCTTGAGTAAATATTTTATGTTCATATAATGCAATTAATGATCCTAAACTATATGGTGTTATTTTTTTTACAAGTATTGAATTAGTAGGTTTATTTCCTTCACATTTTTTGTATAATGATATAGTTTGATTTTGTTTTGTTTCTTTTGTTATTACTTGTTTTTTTTCTGTTTTATTTTTTGTATTACCGAACGCTAATGCTTCTGTTTGTGCAAAAAAATTTGCAAGTAATTTAATGTGGTGATCATGTATTGGATTATGACTAATAGCTGGTGCTATGAAATCACATGGGATCATCTTTGTTCCTTGATGAATTAGTTGGTAAAATGAATGTTGCCCATTTGTTCCTATTTCACCCCAAATAATTGGTCCAGTTTGATACTGTATTATATTTTTGTTTTTGTCTATTTTTTTTCCATTAGATTCCATATTAGTTTGTTGAAAATAATTTGTAAATTTATTCATATATTGATCATATGGAAGAATTGCTTCAGTTTCTGTTTTGAAAAAATTATTATACCAAATTCCTATAAGAGCTAGTATGATTGGTAAATTTTTTTCAAATGGTGTATTTATGAAATGTTGATCCATATCATATGCACCTTGAAGTAATTTTTTAAAATTTTTGAATCCTATTGATAATGATATAGACAAACCTACTGATGACCATATTGAATATCTACCACCAACCCAATCCCACATTTCAAACACATTTTTATCATCAATTCCAAAATCTTTTGTTAATTTTTTGTTGTTTGAGATTGCAATGAAATGTTTACTAATATGTTGATTGTGTTTTACTTTTTTTAAAAACCATTTTTTTACGCTACAGGCATTTGTCATAGTTTCTTGTGTATTGAAACTTTTTGATGTTATTAGAAATATAGTGTTTTCAGGTTTTATAATTTTTAATGTTTCTGTTACATTAGTTCCGTCAATATTAGAGATGAAATATATATTTATATGATTTTTGTATGGATGTAATGCTTCTGTTACCATCCTTGGACCAAGATCGGATCCACCAATACCGATATTTACAATGTTAGTAATTTTACTACCATTATATCCTTTCCATTTTCCAGAAATTATTTTTTTGCAGGTATTCTCCATTTTTTTTAACATCATGTTTATTTTTATCATGATGTTTTCACCATTTAAAATTATTGGGTTGTTTTTTTGGTTTCTTAGAGCAGTATGTAATACTGATCTGTTTTCTGTGTGATTTATTTTTTTCCCTTTAAACATGTCATTAATAGCATTTTTTAAATTACATTCTATAGCTAATTCAATAAGTTTTTTAATTGTTTTTTTAGTTATTCTGTTTTTTGAATAATCTACTAATATTTCATTATTGAAATTTATTGAGAAATTTGAAAAACGTTTTTTATCTTTTTTGAATAATTCTTCTATTGAAATGTTTTTAATTTCGTTAAAATGTTTTTGTAAATTTTTCCAAGATTTTGTATTATTTGGATTTATATATTTCATATATATTATTTAAATTTTATATTTAATGTATTTTATTTTGGTTTTTATTTTTTTAGTAAATTAACTAAATATATCATATTTTTGTTTATGTTACATAAATATATTTTTATGTTTTATTCATTAATTTATATATATATTGTATTGAAATTATTGAGTTATTTTATATTATATATTTAATTTTATTTAATTTATTTAAATAATTTTTCTAAATTTTAATTTATTGAAATATTATTTTATTTTCATAATTTTGTTGATGTTTTGTATTGTTTATTTAATAATTTTTAATTATTATTTATATTATTTTTATATTTAATATTTTATATTTATTTTGTTATTTTGTTTTTAGTATTATAAAGTGTAATTGTTAATTTTAAATTAATATTTAAATTTAATTTTCAAATAAAAATTTTTAATTTTTGTTTTGTGTTATGTTTGAATTTTAATTAAATAATATGACGTTGTATTTTTTTTATTTTTTTAAAAATTTATTTTTTCATAATATTTTTATTATCATTTAATGATATTGTGTAATATATTTTATTTGTTTTATTAAATTTCATATGATTTTTATATTGTATTTTTAAATATTTTATTTCATAAAAGTTTATATATAAAGATTATAAAATTATGCCTGGTATATTATATATTATTTCAGCACCAAGTGGTGCTGGTAAGACTAGTTTACTGAATAGAGTATTACAAAATCAATTAATTTGTAATATACAATTATCAATTTCTTATACAACTCGTAAAATTAGGTCTGGAGAATTTAATAAAGAACATTATTTTTTTGTTTCTCAAGAAAAATTTAAAAATATGATAGAAAATGATTTTTTTTTGGAATATGCTAAAGTTTTTGGTCATTATTATGGAACATCAAAAAAAATTATCGAAAATATTTTATCTTCTGGTGTTGATGTTTTATTAGATATTGATTGGCAAGGGGCTCAACAAATTCGTAAAAAATATTCTAATTCTTGTAGTATTTTCATTGTACCTCCATCAATGAAAGAATTAAGCAGGAGATTACATAGTAGAAAAAAAGAGAGTAAAAGAATTATTGAAAATCGTATGTTACAAGCGGAGCTTGAAATTATGCACTATATAGAATATGATTATTTAATTGTTAATGATTGTTTTAATTCTGCTTTGAATGATTTGAAGAGCGTTGTAGAATCTGAAAGACTTCGTATTGATAAAAATAATAAAATGTATCATAACATTTTTATTAGTAATTTATTAAATAATTTTTAGATTTTCAATATCTTGGTTGTCTTTAATATAAAATGTAAAATTATTTTTAATATTTTTATTTTTAGATTTTTTGATTTACAATTTTATTTTGTATTTTATAGTGATTTGTAAATATTTTTTATTGTTTAATGTATGTTTATTTTTTTATTTTAAAAAAAACTTAAAGTATTTATTCCCATTCAATTGTTGATGGCGGCTTATTAGAAATGTCATATACAACTCTAGAAATTCCTTTTATTTCGTTTATAATTCTATTAGAGATATTTATTAAAAGTTTATATGGTAAATTTACCCATTTTGCTGTCATGAAGTCAGTGCTTTCTATTGCTCTTAGAGCAATAGTCCATTCATATTTTCTAGTATCACCCATTATTCCAACTGAACGTATAGGTAGAAATACTGTAAATGCTTGACTTATTTTGTGATAAATTTTAGATTTTTTTAATTCATCAAGAAAAATTTTATCTGTTTTTCTTAATATGTTACAGTACTCTTGTTTTACTTCACCTAATATACGTATTCCTAATCCTGGTCCAGGAAATGGGTGTTGATATAGTAAATTGTAAGGTATTTTTAATTTTTTTCCAATATTTCTAACTTCGTCTTTGAATAGTTTTTTTAATGGTTCTATTAAATGCATTTTCATTTTTTTTGGTATTCCACCAACATTGTGATGAGATTTTATTAGTTGTGTTGAGTTTGTTGTTGTTTTTGCTGATTCAATCATATCTGAATAAATAGTTCCTTGTGCTAACCATTTAGCATTTGGAACATAATGTAATGCTTTTTCATTGAATATTTCTATAAAAGTTTTACCAATTATTTTTCTTTTAATTTCTGGATCAGTGATACCAGAAAGTACTTGAAAAAATCTATTTTTTACAGAAAAATATAGAATTTTTAAATTATATTGTTTTTCAAAATATTTTATCCTTTTTTTATATTTATAAAATTGTAATAATCCATTATCAAGAAATATACAGAACAGTCTATTTCCTATTGCTTTATGTAATAGTAAAGCAGTAATTAATGAATCTATACCACAAGAAAATCCAAGAATAACATTATCATTATTATTTTTTGTTTTTTTTTGTATGTTTTGAATTATGTTTTTTATGATATTTTTTGGTTTCCATAAAGATTTACATTTACATATTTTAATAATAAATTGTTTAAGTATATGTTGTCCTTGTTGTGTGTGTGTTACTTCAGGATGAAATTGTATTCCATAAAATTTTTTTTTTTCATTTGA
This sequence comes from Candidatus Westeberhardia cardiocondylae, assembly GCA_024648785.1. Classification (GTDB taxonomy): domain Bacteria; phylum Pseudomonadota; class Gammaproteobacteria; order Enterobacterales; family Enterobacteriaceae; genus Westeberhardia; species Westeberhardia cardiocondylae_C. The sequence continues at coordinate 136,928 of JABYQB010000001.1, forward strand.
TATTATTGCAAATGGGCAAGTTTTAGTTTTTGCAATTGTTGTAAAATTTTTTGGTATTGTAATTATTTTATCTTCGTGACTCATCCAAACATTTAGTATGTTTGTGTTTTTTTTTTTATATTTATTAATTTTTTGTATTAATGGGCTTTTTTTAATTATTTTTATTTCTGTATATCCAAATTCTCTTTTTGACGAAGTTTTTACTTTACCACCTAATTGTTTTGTCATTATTTGCATACCATAACATATACCAAGTACTGGTATACCAGCAGAGAATACATATTCAGGTGCTTTTGGGCTATTTAATTTTGTTGTACTTTCTGGACCTCCTGAAAGGATTATACCCATTGGTTTGAATTGTATAATTTTTTTTTCGTGTGTGTTCCACGGCCATAATTCACAGTATATCCCAATTTCTCTTACTCTACGTGTCAATAATTGACTATATTGAGATCCAAAATCTAAAATTAGAATATTATGTTTTTTAATATTTTTAATGTTTTTTGACATATTTTATATTAATTTTTTTAATTTGTTAATTAAATAGTTTTAGTATGTTTTGAATATTTAAATATTTTATTTAATTTTTATTTTTTTGTTTTTAAATTTTAAAATATTTATTTTCTTTAATATGAATTTTATTTTTATTTTAATTTTTTTATACTATGAATATTACTTTCCTTTATTCCTGATTTGCTAACAATTATAAATTTTGCTTTTGTTTGAAGTTCACGAATTGTTTTACAACCGGTTAGTCTCATACAGGATTTTAACCCTCCTATTTGATTGTGTATTATATTTTTTAGTTTACCTTGATATTTAACTATACCTTCTACTCCTTCTGGTATTAGTTTATTATAAGGTATTTTATATTGAGAATAACGTATTGAAGATCCTTTAATCATTGCATTACGAGAACCCATACCTCTATATATTTTAAATAAACTTCCATGAATTTTTTTAATTTTTCCTGGAGATTCTTTAGAACCAGCTAATAAATACCCCATCATTACACAGGATGCTCCTGCTACAATTGCTTTAGAAATGTCACCTGATACTCTAATTCCGCCGTCAGCTATTATTGGTATGTTTGATCCTTGTAATGCTTCTGCAACTTCAGATATAGCAGTTATTTGAGGTACCCCAACCCCAGTTATAATTCGTGTTGTGCATATTGATCCTGGACCTATTCCAACTTTTACGGCATCCACCCCTACTTTTTTTAAATCTAAAGCAGCATTTTTTGTTGCAATATTCCCCCCAATAATTTGGATGTTTGGATATTTTAATTTTATTTTATAAATTAGTTTTATAACATCTTTTGAATGCCCATGTGATGAATCAACTAATAGTACATCCACTCCTGATTTGATTAATTTTTTAACATCATTATTTGTGTTTTGAGTATTTATTGCTGCACCTACAAGTAATCGATTATATTTATCTTTACATGCATTTGGATATTGTATTGTATTTATATTATTTATATTTATCATACCAAGTAGTTGATATTTTTTATCTACCACTAATATATTTTTTATTCGTTTTTTTTTCATTTTTTGATATATTGTTTTTAAGGATTCATTTTTAGTTGTTGTTATAAGTTTATTTTTTTGTGTCATTAATGAAGAAACTGTTTGATTTGAATTATTAGAAAAACGAATATCTCTTTTTGTAATTACTCCTATTAATTTGTTATTCTTATCAATTACCGGATAACTGGAAAATTTATTTTTCAATATTAATTTTTTTATTTCTTTTATTTTTGTTTCTGGAAAAACACATTTTGGGTTAATTGTTATTTTTTTATTTTTATAATTTTTGACTATTTTAATTTCTTGTATTTGTTTTTTAATTGACATATTTTTATGTATGAATCCTATACCTCCTTCTTTTGCTAATGCAATAGCTAATTTTGATTCAGTAACAGTATCCATCGCGGCAGATGATATAGGGATATTTAATTTGATTTTTTTTGTTAATTTTGTATTCAATTTTATTTGATTATGTAATATTTTGGAATATTCTGGTAAAATTAAAACATCATCAAATGTTAAAGATTTTTTTATGATATTTATCATTTAATTATATCTCATTGTTTTTATATAAATATTTTATTAAATTTATTTAAAATTTAAAAATGTTTTTTAATATTTAAATGTTTTGTATTAAATTTAAATAAATATTTATATATTTTTTACATTATTTAAAAATGTAAATTTAAATAATATTATATTTATTATTTTTATTATCTTAATATTATTAATATAGACAATCAAATTTTTTAAATTGTTTTTAATTTAAAATTATTTTTATTTTTAAATTTTATATTTAAAATATTTTGTTTTTCATTATATAATAAAAAGTTTATTTTTAATATTGATAATTGTTTTAATATTTATTAAATTTAATTTTATTAAGAATTTTTAATAAAATGTTATCCTTTTAAAGGAATGTTTATATTTCTATTATTAATAATATTTTATGTTTGTGGTGATTATTAAAAATTTTGTTTTTTATCTTTTGTTAATTTTTTTAGTTTATATAATTATTTTATAATTTTTATTTTTAATTGTATTGATTTATTTTTCAAAAATTACTGTAGCAAAACTGTAGTAACGTTCATCTGTTAGAGTTACATGTGTATTATTTATTTCAAGTTTTTTAGCTAGTTTTTTTGCTTTGAATAATAAATTTAATGATGGTTTTCCTAAATGATCTTTAAATATTTCAAGTTGTGAAAATGTTAATCCATTTCTAAATCCAGTTCCAAATGCTTTTGATGCTGCTTCTTTTGCCGCTAATCTTTTTGCTAGAAATCTTATTTTTTGTTTATGATTTTTATATTGTATCCATTCGTTGTTGCTTAGAACTCTGTATGCAAATTTATCACCTTTTCTAGATATTATTGTGTGAATATGTTGAATTTCTACTATATCTGATCCAATTCCAATAATTGTCATTTTTTAAAATTTTATATTTATTTTATGTTGTTATATTTAATATTAAATATATTTAGGTTGTTTGTGTTTTATAAATAAATAATATATTTTATGAATTTTAATTTTTAATATTTAATATTGATGTTTATGTAAAATTTTTATAGAATTATTAAATATTTTATAAGATTGTTTAAAATTAAATATTTATTTTATTTTTATATTTTATTTAATTTTTATAAACTTAAATTTTGTTTTTATAATTGGTTAATGTTATTAATATACAAATTTTTGTAAATATTGTAAATATCATGGAGAATTTTCATGTCAAAATCATTATTAAATGACGTTGATCCTGTTGAGACTATCGATTGGGTACAAGGTATAGAGTCAGTAATACGATTTGAAGGTATGGATCGTGCAAAATTTTTATTAAGTAAAGTTTCAGATAAAGTATATGGTAATATTTTTTATAAATTAAGTAAAAATGTTACTGATTATATTAATACTATTTCTCATTTTGATGAATTAAAATATCCAGGTAATTTGAAGATTGAGAGTCGTATTCGTTCAATTATTAGATGGAATTCAGCAATGATTGTATTGCGTGCTTCAAGAAAGGGATTAGATTTGGGTGGTCATATTTCTTCTTTTCAATCTGCTGCAACTATTTATGAAGTTTGTTTTAATCATATTTTTCATGGTCGTAATAAGCAAAATGATGGTGATTTGATATATTTTCAAGGTCATATTTCTCCCGGTATTTATTCTAGATCTTTTTTGGAAGGTCGTTTAACGGAAAAGCAATTAGATAATTATAGACAAGAAACAAAAAGTATTGGTTTGTCTTCTTATCCTCATCCAAAATTAATGCCAAATTTTTGGCAATTTCCTACAGTTTCTATGGGGTTATCTGCAATAAATGCAATATATCAAGCAAAATTTCTTAAATATTTGTATAATCGTTCATTGAAAAATACTGTAAATAGAAAAGTTTATGTGTTTCTTGGTGATGGAGAAATGGATGAGCCTGAATCTAAAGGTGCTATTTCTGTAGCTGCTAGAGAAAAATTAGATAATTTAGTTTTTGTAATTAATTGTAATTTACAACGTTTAGATGGTCCAGTTTTTGGTAATGGCAAAATTATAAATGAATTAGAGAATATTTTTTTTGGAGCTGGATGGGAAGTTATTAAGGTTATTTGGGGTAGTAGATGGGATGTATTGTTGGATAAAGATACTACCGGTAAACTTGTTCAGTTATTGAATGAAACAATTGATGGAGAATATCAAATTTTGTCATCAAAAGATGGTGGTTATATTAGAAAACATTTTTTTGGTAAATATCCAGAAACGGAGGATTTAGTTAAAGATATGAGTGATGAAGAAATTAAAATGTTAGATCGTGGAGGACATGATCCTAAAAAGATATTTTCTGCTTTTAATAAAGCAAAAACTGTTATTGGAAAGCCTGTTGTAATTTTAATGCATACTATTAAGGGATATGGAATGGGTGTTATTGCAGAGGGAATGAATGTTTCTCATCAAGTTAAAAGTATGGATTTAAAAAGCTTATATTATTTTCGTGATCGTTTTGGTCTGAATGATATCATTACAGATGAAAATATTTCATCTCTTTCTTATGTTAAATTAAATAATAATTCAGAAGAACATTGTTATTTACATAAACGTCGTGAAATTCTTAATGGTTATATTCCAAATAGAGTAAATATTTGTGATGATTCTTTGAAATTGCCATCTTTAAAATATTTTAATTCTTTGTTATGTGAACAAAAAAGAGAAATTTCTACAACTGTTGCTTTTGTTAAAATATTAAATATATTATTAAATTATGAATATATAAAAAATAGAATTGTTCCTATTATTGCTGATGAAGCTAGGACATTTGGTATGGAAGTTTTGTTTAGAAAGATTGGTATTTATAGTATATATGGACAAAAATATACACCTCAGGATTATGATAAGTTTATGTATTATAAAGAAGATGTATCTGGTCAAATATTACAGGAAGGTATTAGTGAATTAGGAGCAGCTTCTTCATGGTTAGCTGCTGCAACTTCATATAGTACTAATAATTTTTGTATGATTCCATTTTATGTTTTTTATTCTATGTTTGGTTTTCAACGTATTGGAGATTTATGCTGGGCAGCTGGTGATCAACAAGCTCGTGGTTTTTTAATTGGTGGTACATCAGGTCGTACTACATTAAATGGTGAAGGTTTACAACATGCGGATGGTCATAGTCATATTTATTCGTTGACTGTCCCTAATTGTATTTCTTATGATCCTGCCTATGCATATGAATTAGCTGTGATTATATATTTTGGATTGCATAGGATGTATGGAAAATTTCCGGAAAATGTTTATTATTATATAACAACATTAAATGAAAACTATTATATGCCAGCTATGTTGTGTAATTCTGAAGAAGGAATATGTAAGGGAATATATAAATTGGAAACTTTAGGTGACTATAATAAATGTGATATAAATATTCAATTGTTAGGTTCTGGTTCTATGTTACGACATGTACGGTATGCTGCTAAAATTTTATTAAATGATTATAGAATAAGTTCAGAAGTTTATAGTGTTACTTCATTTACTGAATTGGCTAGAGAAGCACAAGATTGTGAACGTTGGAATATGTTACATCCAGAAGAATCTCATAGAATACCGTATATTCAAATGGTATTGAATGTATTTCCTATAGTAGCTGTTACAGATTATATGAAATTGTATGCAGAACAAGTTTGTAGATTTTTACCAAATAATATATTTTATGTTTTAGGAACAGATGGTTTTGGTATTTCTGATAGTAGAGAAAATTTGAGGTCTTATTTTGAGGTAAGTGTTAATTATATAGTAATTTCTTCATTATATGTATTAGTTAAATATGGTAGTATTAGTTCTAATGTTCTTGTTTCTGCAATTAGTAAGTTTAATATTGATATTAATAAAATAAATCCACGTTTAATTTAATAAAAGGTTTTAAATTATAATATGAAAGAAGTTATTGTACCAGATATTGGAATCTCTTCAGCTGAAGTTACTGAAATTTTGGTTTGTGTTGGTGAAATTGTTAAAAAAGAACAACCTATTATTTTAGTTGAGAGTGATAAAACAGCAATTGAAATACCTTCTCCGTTTTCTGGTGTTATTACTGATATTAAAGTGAGTGTTGGTGATATTGTTAATGAGGGATTATTAATTATGTTAATTAAAGATAGTTGTGATAATTCTTCTTCATGTAATATAAATAATAATGATATTTCTGATGATATTTCTAGTAATAGTTCTAAAGATGTTTTTAATAATGATAGTGTTGAAAAAAATAATGCAGAAATGTTTTTTGTTTCTTCTGATATTAGTCATGCTACGCCGAGTGTTAGACGTTTAGCAAGGGAATTAAATGTTAATTTAGTTAATATTAGTGGTTCTGGTAGAAAAGGTAGAATTTTAAAAGAGGATGTAATTAAATATTTTGAAGATAATATTAAATCTTCTAAGGATGTTAGCTACGGAAATATATTTTCAAATATATCATCACTTCCTAGAGAGGATTTTTCAAAATTTGGAAATATTGAAGAAGTAGATATAAGAAAAGTTCAGAAGATTTCTGGATCAAATTTACATAGAAATTGGATCATGGTTCCTCATATTACTCAGTTTGACGAAATTGATATTACTGATTTGGAATGTTTTAGAAAAAATAGAAATATTGAAGAAAAAAATAAAAATTCAAATTTAAAGATTACTATATTATCTTTTATTATAAAAGTAATATCAAAGTGTTTAGAAAAGTTACCTTATTTTAATAGTTCATTATCTTTAGATAATAAAAGATTAATTTTAAAGAAATATATAAATATAGGTGTTGCGGTTAATACTACATATGGATTGTTAGTTCCTGTGTTACGAGATGTAAATAAAAAAGGTATTATTGAAATTTCATATGAATTAATTGATCTTATAAATAAGGCTCGTTGTGGTAAATTGACTGCATCTGATATGAATGGCGGTTCATTTACTGTATCTAATGTTGGAGGATTAGGAGGAGGTACTTTTTTTACTACAATTGTTAATGTTCCAGAAGTTGCAATTCTTGGTGTTTCTAGAGCATCTATTAAACCAATATGGGATGGTGAAAAATTTGTTCCAAAATTGATTTTGCCGGTATCTTTGACATATGATCATCGTGTTATTGATGGAGCAGATGGGGTAAAGTTTATTAGTTATATTAATATGTTTATGTCTGATGTACGTCATTTAATTATGTAATAATATTTTGTTATATTTATAATATTATTTCATTTAAATTTTATTATTTTTTTATTATTTATAAGGAATATTATGGATTTTCATCGTGTAAAAACTAATGTTGTTGTTATTGGGTCTGGACCTGGTGGTTATTCTGCAGCTTTTCGTTGTGCGGATTTGAATTTGAATACAGTTTTAATAGAATATTATTCTTCTTTGGGTGGAGTTTGTTTAAATGTAGGATGTATTCCTTCAAAAACTTTGTTGCATATTGTAAATGTTGTTGAAGAAGTTAAGAAGTTATATAAATGTAATATTGTTAATGATACATTAAATGTTGATATTGATAATTTGAAGAAATTTAAAGATAATATTATTAATAAATTATCTTCGAATTTAAAAAAAATTGCTGATATGAGAAATGTTAAAATAATTAATGGATATGCAGAATTTGTCGACGTTCATACTTTAAAAGTTAAAATTTTTAATGGTGTTAGTTATAGTGATATTTTTGTAGATTTTGATTATGCTATTATTGCTGCAGGTTCTAAGCCTTATAAATTGTCTATTTTTGATCATAATGATATACGTATATGGAATTCTAATGATGCTTTATCTTTAAAGTCAATTCCTAAAAATATGCTAATTGTTGGTTGTGGAATTATTGGATTGGAGATAGCTTCTATTTATCGTATTTTGGGATCAAAAATTGATATTATAGAATCTTCTGATAATATTTTGTCTTTTATGGATTGTGATGTTGTTAATTTTTTTGTTAAACAGGTTAGTGGTTTTTTTAATATTTTTTTGAAAACTAGTGTGATTTCTGTTAAATACGAAAAAGATGGTATATATGTTAAAATGAAAAAAGATGTTTTAAATTCGTGTTCTGTTATTAATAATTGTTATGATGTAGTTTTAGTTGCTGTTGGTAGAGTTCCAAATGGAAAATTATTGTCTTTAGAAAAAACTGGTGTATTTGTTGATAGTAATGGTTATATTCCAGTTAATAAACAAATGTGTACTAATGTATCAAATATTTATGCTATTGGTGATATAGTAGGAAAACCTATGTTAGCTCATAAAAGTATTTATGAAGGTCATTTAGCTGCTGAAGTTATATTTGGTAAGAAACATTTTTTCCACCCTAAGGTTATTCCTTCTGTTGTTTATACTATTCCAGAAATAGGGTGTGTTGGAGTTACTGAGTATGAAGCAAAGAAATTAGGTATTAATTATTGTGTTTCTATTTTTCCATGGTTTGCTTCAGGTAGAGCTGTTGCTTCTCAATGTTCAAATGGAATAACTAAATTGATTTTTAATAAATCTACAAATAAAATTATTGGAGGTTCTGTTGTTGGAGTAAATGCTAGTGAGTTGTTGGGTGAAATTACTTTGGCTATTGAAATGAATTGTGATGCTGAAGATATTTCTCTTACAATGCACGCTCATCCTACTTTATATGAATCTATATCTTTAGCTTCAGAATTGTATCAAGGAACTATTACTGATATCTTAAATATTAATAATAAATAATAATAAAAAATATTTTGTTGAAAGATAAATATTTTTAAAAATTATATTTATTTTTTTTAATATTATATTTATGAAAAATAAAAAATTGTATATTTAAAATATAAATTTCAATTTTTAATGTATATTTTTTGTAATTTTTAAATTTTATTATAATTTTGTAAAATGTCTGTTGGTTTTTAATATATATTAAATGAATTTCCGCAACTACAAGTGTTAGTAGCATTTGGGTTTTTTATTGTAAAACGAGATCCTTCTAAATTTTCTATATAATCAATTGAACTTCCGATTAAATATTGTGAACTTACAGAATCAATTAATAAATTGATATTTTTTTTAATTATTATATCATCTTTATTAATTTTTTCGTCTAACATGAATTTATATTGAAAACCGTTACACCCACCACCTACAATATAAATTCTTAGTTTTTTATTTTTATTTTTTTTTATAGAAAGTAATGTTTTTATTTTTTTAGTTGCTGCATTGGTAAGTTTTATTAAAATGTTTGTAGTTTTATTATTCATAATCTTTATTTTATTTTTTATAAAATATTTATATATTATAAAATTGTATTTTGTGATAAATAATTATATTAAATTTTTGTTAATTTTGTATTCAATTTTATTTTTTATTTTTTTGTTTATTATTAATTATTTCCAAAATTTTATTAAATTTTTTTTGTTATTTTTCCTAAATATGGTAAGTTTCTATATTGTTGAGCATAATCAATCCCGTACCCAACCATGAATATATCAGGTACAGTAAATCCTATCCATTTTGCATATATATCAACTTCTCTTCTATTTGGTTTATCTAATAATGTGCATATTGATATTGATTTTGGTTGCTGTAATAAAAGAATTTTTTGTATTTGATTTAATGTGTTTCCAGAATCTATGATGTCTTCTATAATTAGAACATGTTTAGAATGAATATTTTCATCTAAATTTTTTAATATTTTTATTTTTTTATTTGATTTTATGTTATTTCCATATCTTGAAATTGTTATGAAATCTATTTTATTAGAAAAATTTATTTTTCTACATAAATCTGCAATGAATATAAATGATCCTTTTAGCAAACCAATAAGTATGATTGTACTATTTTTTTTATAGTAATATTTATTAATAGATTTTCCTAATTCTGTGATTCTGTGTGCTATTTTTTTTTTAGAAAATAATATTTTTATATTATGTTGATTTTTAATATTGTTCATTATATGTATTTATATTTTAAATATCTTTTGTTTTATATTTAAGTTTTTAGAAAAATTACGTTGTATTTTATCATGAAAGTAAATTTAATAATATTAAAATTTTTATTATTGTTAAAATGATATGAATTTTTTAATTATAAAATAATTTTAAAACAAAATTTCATCTATTAATTATACATGATATAATTTTGAATTTATTAAATGTTTTTGTATAATTATTTTATAAAAAATTTGATTTTTATTGAAGATTTATTTGATATTCATATTATTTTATATGATTTTTGAATAATTCATTTATTTTTAAATTTATAAAATATTAAAATAATAATAAAACTTTATTGTATTTTTTTTGTATTAATTTAATAATATTAATTTTTAGAAATGTAAAATTATCATATTATTAAGTGAATGTTAATATTAAAATAACATTATAAATGTATGTTTTATTTTTGAGTTTATTTTTTAATTTTATTAAATATATTTTATTTAAATTATTTTGTATATTTTATTTTTTATGGTCAACTTATACAAATTATATTTGTAATTTTTTGTTTTTTTTTGTAATAATGTTTTTTTAGTTTTATATTTATAAATTTTATTATTTTAATTTTAATATTTTATCTATATGGAATAATTTAATAAATTTTAAATTTATTTTGTTTTGTTAAAGTTTTAATTTTGGATGGTAATTTATGATAAAAAAAATTGGAGTATTAACTAGTGGTGGTGATTCCCCTGGTATGAATGCTGCTATACGTGGTGTTGTTCGTTCTGGTCTTTCAATAGGTCTTGAAGTTTATGGAATATATGATGGTTATTTGGGTCTTGTTGAAAATAAAATAATAAGATTGGATAGATATAGTGTTTCTGATGTAATTAATAGAGGGGGTACATTTCTTGGTTCAGCTAGGTTTCCTGAATTTGAGAAAAAGTGTGTTCGTAAAATTGGTATACAAAATATGGTTAATTGTGGTATTGATGCTTTAGTTGTGATTGGTGGTGACGGGTCGTATATTGGTGCAAAGTTGTTAACTGAAATGGGTCTTCCTTGTATTACTTTGCCAGGTACAATTGATAATGATGTTGTTGGTACGGACTATAGTATAGGTTATTTTACTGCTTTAGAAACTATTGTTGAGGCTATTGATCGTCTTCGGGACACTTCAAGTTCACATCAAAGAATTTCTATTGTTGAAGTTATGGGTCGTGGTTGTGGTGATTTAACTATGGCTGCAGCTATTGCTGGTGGTTGTGAATTTATTGTTTTACCAGAAATGAAATTTAGTATGGAAAACTTGGTTTATAAAATACATGCTGGTATAGAAAAAGGTAAAAAACACGCAATTGTAAGTATTACTGAACATATTTGTGATGTTAATTATTTAGCTAAATATATTGAAAAAGAAACAGGACGTGAAACACGAGCAACAATATTAGGACATATTCAAAGGGGGGGTAGCCCTGTAGCATATGATAGAATTTTAGCATCTAGGATGGGTACATATTCTGTAGATTTATTATTGAAAGGGTATAGTGGACATTGTGTTGGTATACACAATGAAAAATTAGTACATCATGATATTATAGATGCTAAATGTATTAAAAGAACATTTTGTAATGAGTTATTAAAAACAGCAAAAAAACTTTTTTAATAAATATTGTATTATTTTCTAATATATTTTATTAAATTTATTTTTTGATTAAAAATTGTATTGTATACATTTCATATAAAATTTTTATTCAATTTGTTATATTAAAATTTTTTAAAATAAATTTGTTTAATTTATATTAAATAATAATTGATATTTTTTTATATATTTTATTATTTTTATTTTTATTTAAATAAATATGTTAAAATTTATAAATGTATTTTATAAAAATTAATGTTTTATTGTTCATTTTATAAAATGAATTTACTTAAATCTTCATTTGATATTAGATCATTTAAATGTTGTTTAACATATTTTGAATCAATAGACAAAGTTTTTCCTTTCCATTCACTTGCATCATATGAAATATCTTGCATGAGTCGTTCTAAAACAGTATGTAAACGTCTAGCTCCTATATTTTCTGTTCTTTCATTTACTTGCCAAGCAGCTTGCGCGATATCTTTAATACTATCTTTTGTAAAGTTTATATTAACTCCTTCTGTTTTCATTAAAGCAACATATTGTCTTGTTAGTGCAGCATTTGGTTCTGTTAAAATTCTTTCGAAATCTTTTGTTGTTAGTGCTTTTAATTCTACTCGTATTGGTAATCTTCCTTGTAGTTCTGGAATGAGATCTGATGGGTTTGAAAGTTGAAAAGCTCCAGATGCAATGAATAGAATATGATCTGTTTTTACTGTTCCATGTTTTGTTGATACAATACATCCTTCTACTAGTGGTAAAAGGTCCCTTTGTACTCCTTCCCTGGAAATGTCTGGTGTAGATATTTCTCCCCTTCTACAAATTTTATCAATTTCGTCAATAAATACAATTCCATGTTGTTCTACATATTCTATAGCTTTTTCTTTTAAATCTTCTAAATTTAATAATTTTGCTGCTTCTTCTTCTGTTAGTAGTTTCATTGCTTCTTTAATTTTAAGTTTTCTTAATTTTTGTTTTTGTCCTGCTAGATTTTTAAATATTGATTGTAATTGATTTGTCATTTCTTCCATTCCTGGTAATGCCATTATTTCTACATCCATAGGTGTTGCAGATATGTGAATTTCAATATCTTGTTCGTTTAGTTCTCCAGATCTCAATTTTTTTCTAAAAGTGTCTTTATTTATATTTGAGAATTGATTGTTTTCATCTATAAATTTTTCCAGATTTGTTTTGTTTTTTGATAACAAAACATTTATAATTCTTTCTTCTGCTAATTCCTTTGCTCTAAGGGAATTTTTTTTAATTGATTGTAAACGTACCATTTTTACTGCTGTATCTGTGAGATCTCTTATAATTGAATCTACTTCTTTTCCTACATAACCTACTTCTGTGAATTTTGTAGCTTCTACTTTGATAAACGGAGCATTTACTAGTTTTGCTAATCGTCTTGCAATTTCAGTTTTACCTACTCCAGTTGGGCCAATCATAAGAATATTTTTTGGTGTGATTTCTTGTTTTAATATATCGTTTAATTGTGAACGTCTCCATCTATTTCTTAATGCTATAGCTACTGCTTTTTTAGCATTTTCTTGACCAACTATATAATTATTAAGTTCATTTACAATTTCACGAGGAGTCATTTCAGACATTTTTGGTATCCTTATTTTTTGGTATTATTTCTTCAATAGTATATGAATGATTTGTATATATACAAATATTACTTGCTATCTTTAATGATTTTTTAACTATTTTTTTTGCACTAAATGTTGTATTTTCTAATAATGCCGTTGCTGCTGATTGTGCATATGGACCACCAGATCCAACTGCTATTAAGTCATTTTCTGGTTGTATGACGTCTCCGTTTCCAGTAATGATTAAAGAATGTTTTTCGTCTGCTACAATTAATACAGCTTCTAGTCTTCTTAGTATGCGATCAGTTCTCCAATTTTTAGCAAGTTCTACAGAAGCTTTTATTAGATGTCCTTGATATATTTCTAATTTTTGTTCAAATAATTCGAATAATGTAAAGGCATCTGCAGTACTGCCAGCAAATCCTACTATTATATTGTTATTGTATAATCGTCGAACTTTACGAACGTTATTTTTCATAATAGTATTTCCTAGAGTTGCTTGGCCGTCACCACCAATCACAACATATCCTTTTCTTCGTACGCTTAAAATTGTTGTCACAAATAACCTCAATTTAAAATAAAATTTTGTATAAAACTATTTTAAAATTAAATTCATTCTAATTATTTTAGATATTTTATTAATATAGATTTAATTTTTAGGAATTTGTATTAAATAAGTTTTATTATGATTAATATTAATTATTAATATTTATTAAAATTTATTAATTATTTAATATTTTTCTTTAAATAAATAAATTAATTTTTTATTTTTTTATTACTTTTAAATTTATTGTTTTGTTTTATATTATTTATAATAAATATATAATTTTTAAAAATTATTTGTATTATAACATGTATTTTTTAAGTATTAACTTTTTTTTTTTTTAAAATTTTTTTTGTGTATTTTATTTTATATTAAATTTATAGATCGGA
>JABYQB010000002.1 GCA_024648785.1 Candidatus Westeberhardia cardiocondylae
TTTTTTTTGTTTATTTTATTTTATATTAAATTTATAATTTATTAATTCAGTAATTATTAGTGTATATTTTATTAATATTTTTATATTTTATAGTGAAATATGTTTTTGTTTTGAAAATAAATTTTATTTTTAATTTAATAGATATTATTATGTAATAATTATGATATATTTAATTATTTATTAAATAATTTAAAATAAAATTTATTTGAATTATTTATTTTTATTTCATAATATATAATTATTATGTATTTATTATTAATAGTATATAATTACTATCAAGTTATGGTGTAAATATGAAAAAAAATATTCATCCAAAATATAATAATATTATGGCAATATGTTCATGTGGAAATGTAATGTATATTTTTTCTACTTTAAGTACAAATATTCATGTAGATATATGTAATTCTTGTCATCCATTTTATACTGGTAAACAACGAATAATTGATGGAAGTGGGCGTGTGAATAAATTCAAGAAACATTTTTCTTTAATAAAGTAGTATTTTTAAATCATTAATTTAAAATTATTTATATATTTTCATTTTTAGTTAAATATTTTTATTTTTTTTAACATAATAAATTTATATTTATTTTATAATTTTAAATATATTTATTATTAAAATTTTATTTTTAATATTAAATATTAAGTTGGTTATTTTAAATCTTTTAATTGTTATTAGTGAATATTGTATGTTTCAATAGTTTATGAAAAATATACGTAATTTTTCTATTATTGCACATGTTGATCATGGAAAATCTACTTTATCCGATCGTTTTATTCAATTTTGCGGTGGTTTAAATAGTAGGGATATGGTTAGTCAAGTATTAGATTCTATGGAATTAGAAAGGGAAAGAGGTATTACAATTAAATCTCAGAGTGTTACTTTAAGATATAGGTCAGTAATAGATAATAAATTTTATGTATTTAATCTTATTGATACACCAGGTCATTCTGATTTTTCTAATGAAGTTTTTAGATCTTTATCAGCTTGTGAAGGGGCAATATTGTTAATTGATGTTAAAAAGGGTATAGAAGCTCAAACAATATATTATTATAATATTGCAAGTAGTATGAATTTGAAAATAATACCAGTTTTAAATAAAGTTGATCTTTGTTATTTAGATATTGATAATGTCTCAAAGAGTATTGAAAATAAATTTAGAATTAATAGTAGTGATATAATTCATTGTTCTGCTAAAACAGGTTTTGGTATAACAAATTTGTTGGAAAAATTAGTTAATGATATACCACCACCCAGTGGTAATTGTAATCTTTCTTTACAAGCTTTGATTATAGATTCATGGTTTAATAATTATTTAGGTGTTACATTATTAATTTGTATTAAAAATGGTATTTTACGTAAAAATGATAAAATAAAGTTTATTAAAAGTAATCATGTTTGTTTTGTAGAAAAATTAGGTATTTTTACACCTAAACGTTTGTATGTAGATGTATTGAAATGTGGAGAGATAGGTTGGATTACTTGTTTTATCAAGAATATTGATATAGTAAAAGTTGGAGATACTATAGTATTTGCTAATGATTTTACAAATAATTTGTTACCAGGGTTTAAAAAAGTTACTTCTAAAGTATATGCTGGATTTTTTCCAAAGTATTCTAGTGAATATGAATTATTGAGTAATGCTATTAAAAAATTAAGTTTAAATGATTTTTCATTATATTTTAAAAGGGAATGTTCTTTAATTTTAGGTTTTGGTTTTAGGTGTGGTTTTCTTGGTTTATTACATATGGAGATTGTTCAGGAGAGATTAAAGAGAGAATATAATTTTGATCTAATTGTTACTTTTCCTACTGTGTCTTATGAAATTTTAATGAATGATTATTCTATAATATATTTGGATAACCCGTACAAAATTTCTTCAATGAAGAATGTTATTGAATTTAGAGAGCCTATTGTTGAATGTCATATTTTATTTCCCTATAAATATATAGGTAGTATTATTAAATTATGTGTTAGTAAGAGAGGTATTCAAATTGATATAGTTTATAAGGATGACCAAGTTGAACTAATTTATGATATTCCTTTATCTGAAGTTATAGTAAATTTTTTTAATAAATTGCAAATTATTTCACATGGATATGTTTCTTTTAATTATATTTTTAAGTGTTTTAAAGTTACTAATATTGTTAGTGTAGAAATATTAATTTCTGGAAAAAAAATTGATGTGTTGGGATTTGTTACTCATATTGATAGTGTTTTTTATAAGAGTTTTAAATATATTAATTATTTGAAATTGTTTATTCCACGTCAACAATTTGATGTAATTATTCAGGCGGTTGTTGGAAATCGTGTTATTGTTTCTTCTAGGATTAATAGATTTAGAAAGAATGTTTTAGAAAAATGTTCCGGTGGGGATGTAAGTAGGAAAAAGAAATTATTATTTAAGCAAAAAATTGGGAAAAATAGAATGAGAAAATTTGGATCTTTGTCTATTTCTAGAGAAATATTTTTTAAAATGATAAATGCAAGAAAATTAATAGAATAATAAATTGTGATTAATTTTATTTTTTTTAAATTTTTTGATTTGTGTTTAATTTTATTATGATAGATGAAATTAATAATTATATATTTGATATGTAAATAATAATAAAATATAATATTAAAGTTATTTATTGTACATTATTTTAATAGATTATTATGAAATTTAGATATTTAAAATTTAATAAAAAGTTTTTTTCTATTTTTTACTTTTTTTTAACATTATTTTGTTTTCGTTCTTTTTTTTTGAACCATTTTATATCCCTTCTTGTTCTATGATGCCAAATCTTTTGGTTGGTGATTTTATTTTAGTAAAAAAATTTTCTTATTCTGTTGAAAATCCTATTACTAGGAGATTCTTATTTAAAGTTTTTCCTCCTAAAAGAGGAGATATAGTAGTTTTTAAATATCCTTTAAACCCCAAGTTATTTTATGTTAAACGAGTAGTAGGTTTACCTGGAGATAAAATAAGATATGATTTTTATAATAAAAGATTAGTTATTCAACCTTTTTGTATTTTTCATAAAAAAATTTGTTCTAAAAAATTAGAATATGTTAAATATAACAATGGTTTTTCAAGTGATTTTGTAAAGGTTTTTTATGAATCTGGTAAAGATGATATTTTAAAAATTTCTGATAATATTAATGATAAATTTATTAAGGTAATTCGTTTAATGCAATTTAAAGAATGTATTGATGATATATCGTATAATATTCTTGTTACTCCAGGATATCAGGATTTTTGTCATATGTATTATCATCAACAGGGTAGTTTATTTTCTGAATGGATTGTACCTTCTGGAAAATATTTCATGATGGGTGATAATAGAGATAATAGCGTTGATAGTAGATATTTTGGGTTTATACCAGAAGAAAGTTTAGTTGGAAAAGTTGTATTTATTTGTATGAGTTTGGATAAACAAAAGAAGAATTGGCCAATTAGTATACGTGTACATAGAATTGGAACAGTTTATTAATTTTTTGATTAAAAATTTGATATTATTTTATCATATTATATAATTGTATTAAGAATTGATAAAATGTATTTTTATTATTTCATATTTTATTTTTATTTTTATGAATTTTAAATTTTTGGATAAATTACAAAAAAAAATTGGTTATTTTTTTGAGGAAAAAAATTTTTTATTTCTTTCTTTAACTCATAGAAGTGCTAGTAACTTGCATAATGAAAGATTAGAATTTTTAGGAGATTCTATATTAAATTATGTTATAGCTAACGTATTATATAAACGTTTCCCTAGTATTGATGAAGGTGAAATGAGTAGAATGCGTTCTATATTAGTTTGTAGAAATACTCTAGTAGAAATTGCTAAACGTTTTAAGTTAGGTTCATATATATTTCTTGGTATTGGTGAAATTCGAAACGGTGGTACAAGAAGAGAGTCAATTTTAGCAAATACTATAGAGGCGTTAATTGGGGCAATATTTTTAGATAGTGATATTAAGATTATTGAAAGACTTGTTATTAAATGGTATTCTGAACATTTGTTGGAAATTATTCCTGGAAAAAATCAAAAGGATCCTAAAACAAGGTTGCAAGAGTATTTACAAGGTAATCATTTACCTTTGCCAGTTTATATATTAATGGATACTAAGGGTGAGAAGCATGATCAAAAGTTTTTTATACAATGTCATGTTACTGGAATAAAAACAATTATTATTGGAAGCGCTTCTAGTAGAAGGAAGGCTGAGCAAATTGCTGCAGAGAAAATAATTAATATATTAAAAATAAAATGATATTTAATAATAAATTGTATTGCGGGTTTATCATGATATTTGGTAAGTTTAATGTTGGAAAATCAACATTATTTAATCAAATATTGAAAAAAAAAATTTCAATTGTTTCAAAGAAGAGAAATACTACTTTATTACCAATTTTAGGAATTTGTACTGATGGTGTATATCAAAGTATTTATATAGATACGCCAAGTTTGTTTTTTAAAAAAAAACAAGTTTTTAATTTTTTTAAAGATAATAATTGTTTTGATTTTGTTATTAGTGTTGATATGATTAATATTATTATTTTTGTTGTTGATAGTATAAATTGGACTATTTATGATGAATTTATTAGTAAAAAGATTTTTGATTATTATAAAAGTTGTACAGTTATTTTAGTAATAAATAAAATTGATAATATTTTATATAAAAATAAATTATTATCTTATATTTCGTTTATTTCTACAAAAATAAAGTTTGATGAAATTATTCCTGTTTCTGCTAAAAATAATTTTAATATTGATGTGTTAATAAAAGTTATTAAAAAAAATTTACCAAATTCGTATCATTTTTTTTCAAAAAATATTACCACTAATGTTTCAAATAAATTTGTTGCTTCTGAAATTATTAGGGAAAAAATTATGTTATGTTTTTGGGATGAGATTCCTTATTCTGTATTTGTTAAAATTGAGTCGTTTATTTTTAATAAGTTTACAGGATCTTATAATATTCACGGTATTATTTTTGTAATTTGTGATATGCATAAAAAAATTATTATTGGTCATGAAGGTAAAAAAATTAAAAAAATAAGTATTTTGTCTAGGAAAGAGATGGAAATTTTTTATGGTGTTTGTGTGTATTTGAAATTATGGGTAAAAAAGTTGAAATAAAATTATATAAAAATTTTATAAATTTTGTGTTAATATAAATATTGTTTGTTAAATATTTTAATATTTTAATTACTTTTTTATTTATAGTATTTAACAATTAATATTTAAAAATATGGATTTTGTATGTATTTTATATATTTTTACAAATTTTATTTATTTTAAATATATAAATTTTATTGTATTGTTTTTTTTAAAAGATATTGATTTTATGTTTGTTTTTATTTAATATTTTTATGTTTTTTATTATGTTTTCATTTATTTTGCATAATATACTAATTACTTCATATTTTATTTCATGTAACATATTATTGAATAGAATTAAAGATTCACGTTTGTATTCTTGTTTTGGATCCTTTTGAGCATAACTTCTTAAATGAATATTTTGTCGTAAATGTTCCATAATAGTTAGATGTTCTTGCCAAAATGTATCTATTGTTTGTAATATAATATATTTTTCAAAATTATTCATCGTAGTTTTTCCAACGTAATGTTCTTTATTTTTTTGTATTTTTATTAATTTTTTCATAATAATATTAAATATTATTTTTTTATTTTTTTTATCTTTTATTTTGTTAAATTGTGAAGTTATTAATATATTTTGTATGTTAAAATCTTTTTTTAAACATTTTTTTATTTTTTCTATGTGTATATTTTTTTTTGTATATTTTAATGAGTAATATTTTTTAATTATGTTGATTGTTGTTTGTTTTTGAAATTCTTGTATAATATAGCTTGTATTGTTTAAATTTAATAATTTATTTCGTTGTGTATAAATAATTTGTCGTTGATCGTTAACGATATCATCATATTCTAATAATTGTTTTCTAATATCGAAATTTCTATTTTCTACTTTTTGTTGAGCATGAGCTATTGCTTTATTTATCCATGGATGTTCTATAGCTTCTCCATGTTTTATTCCTAGTTTGTGTATTACATTGAAAATTCTATTTGATATGAAAATTCTCATTAGTGTATCTTCCATAGATATATAAAAACGTGATGATCCAACATCTCCTTGTCTTCCAGCTCTTCCTCTTAGTTGATTATCTATTCTTCTAGATTCATGTCTTTCTGTTCCTATTATATGTAGACCTCCTACTGATAGGACTAATTTATTTCTTTTTTTCCATTCTTTTTTTATAGAATCAATTTTTTTTTTGTTTTTTTTATTTTTTAGCGAATTGATTTCTTCGTTCCAATTTCCTCCTAGTACTATATCTGTACCTCTCCCAGCCATATTGGTTGCAATAGTTATTGCTCCAGGTTTTCCTGCTTGTGCTATAATGCTTGCTTCCATATCGTAGAATTTTGCGTTTAGTATTTTATGTGGAATATTTTTCTTTTTTAGTTTTTTAGATAATAGTTCTGATTTTTCAATAGATATTGTTCCTACTAATGTAGGTTGATTTCGTTTATGACATTTTTGTATATCTTGTATTATTGCATGTATTTTTTCTTTTTCGGTCATATATATTACATCAGATAAGTCTGTTCTAATCATAGATTTATTTGTTGGTATAATAATGGTATTTAGTTTATAAATAGAATTAAATTCTATAGATTCGGTGCTTGCAGTACCAGTCATTCCTGATAATTTTTTATATAATCTAAAATAATTTTGAAATGTTATAGATGCCAAAGTTTGGTTTTCATTATGAATAGTTACTTTTTCTTTTGCTTCTATTGCTTGATGTAAGCCGTCAGACCATCTTCTGTTTATTAAAGGTCTTCCTGTATGTTCATCAATAATAATTATTTTGTTTTTTTTTATTATGTAGTCTATATCTTTAAAGAATAGTACATGTGCTCGAATTGAAGATATTATATGATTTATTATAATTAAATTTTTTGGAATATAAAGATCTTGTTCTTTTTTTATCATTTTGTTTTTTATTAATAGTTTTTCAATTAATATCATTCCTTTTTCTGTAAGGTTTATTTGTTTTGTTTTTTCATTTATTGTAAAATGACCAGTTTCTTTGAAATTATATGATTTTTTTTGATCTTGTTTTTTAAGATGAGGTATAATAAGATTATTGATTTTGTTATGTATTTCTGTATTGGTTTTTATTTGTCCTGAGATTATTAATGGTGTTCTTGCTTCGTCTATTAGAATTGAGTCTACTTCATCAATGAGTGCATAATTTAATTTGCGTTGTACTCGATCTTTTGGGTTAAAGATCATATTATCTTTTAAATAATCGAATCCATATTCGTTATTAGTTCCATATGTAATGTCTGAATAATATGCATTTTTTTTTTCTGAAGTTGACATTCCAGATAAGTTTATTCCTACTGTCATACCAAGAAAATTAAATAATTTTTTATTATTTTTTGCATCTCTTTTTGCTAAATAATCGTTTACTGTTACAATGTGTACTCCTTTTTTTGTTAGTGCGTTTAAATAAGCTGGTAATGTTGCAGTTAAAGTTTTTCCTTCTCCTGTTTTCATTTCAGTAATAAACCCACTGTTGAGAGCTATTCCACCTAATAGTTGTACATCGAAATGTCTCATATTAAATATTCTTTTACTAGCTTCACGAACTACTGCAAATGCTTCAGGTAATATGCTATATATATCCTGTCCTTGTTTAATTTTTGATTGGAATTCTATAGTTTTTTTTGATAGTTGTTTATCATTTAATTTTTCTATTTTTGTTTCAATGTTGTTTATTATATCAACAATTTTTTTCATTTTCTTTAAAGTTCTATCATTATAGTTTCCAAAAAATTTTTTTAATAATTTTATTAACATAAATTATATTATTGATTAATTTTTGTAAATTTTTGTAAATAATAATTATATTGTTTTGATTGTATTTAATAAATTTAGTTATATAAAATTTAAATAATTTTAAGAATTATTTGTTATTATATAAAAGTTATTGGATAATGAAGTATTTTATAAGATATTTATTGTTTAATGTGTATTAAATTTAATTTTGTTAGAATTTAAATTGTGTATAGTATGATAATAACATAAGATTTTTATTAAATTATATATTTAAATTTTTATTAAATTTTTATTTATATAAAATTTTATTTATTAGTTTTTTTGTTATTTTTTCTATTGTTCCAGCTCCTTGTAATAGTAATATATCATTATTTTTTAATATTGATTTTAAAATTATTGGTATTTTGTTTATATTTTTGATGAATGTAGGTTGTATTTTTTTATTTTTTTTTATTGATTTGCATAAAGCAGTAGTATTAATTCCTGGAATTGGTTTTTCGCCAGCAGAATAAATATTTAAAATAATTAATTTATCTACTTTAGATAGTACATTTACAAAACTTTCATATAGATCTTTTGTTCTTGTGTATCGATGAGGTTGAAATATCATTACTAGTCTTTTTTTTACCCACCCAGTTCTTATTGTGTTAATATTTACGTTTATTTCTGTTGGATGATGCCCATAATCATCAATGAGCATAATTTTTATATTTTTGTTATTGTTTTTTTGTAAATAATAATATCCTAGATTATTAAATCTTCTATTAGCATTTTTAAAACTTAACATAGATTGTACAATTTTTTTTTTGTTAATGTTGTTTTCTAATGCTACAGCTATAGCTGCTGTGGCATTTAATGCGTTGTGATATCCTGGAATATTTAACTTTATATGTATTTTTTTTTTGTTTCTGTAAATATTAAAAGTGCTTGTATTTTTGTTTTGTTTATATTGATTTATATAAAAATCAGATTTTGGATTAAATCCATAAGTAATAATTTTGCAATTATTTATGTTATTAATTATTTTTTTTATAGATGGGTCATCTATGCAAACTATAGCTTTTCCGTAAAATGGAATATTTTTTAAAAATTTAATAAATGTTTCTTGAAGTTTTTGTAATTTTCCACAATATGTATTCATATGTTCAGGTTCAATATTAGTTATAACTGTAATTATTGGTCGTAAATATAGAAATGAAGCATCACTTTCGTCTGCTTCTACAATGATGTATTGACTTTTTCCAAGTTTAGAATGTATATTTAAATTATTGTGTATACCCCCGTTTATAAATGTTGGGTCCATACCAGTTTTAGTATAAATATTTATTATCATTGTTGTAGTTGTAGTTTTTCCATGTGTTCCAGAAATTGCAATTCCATATCGATATCTCATGATTTCTGATAGTATTTCTGCGCGTTTTATAATAGGAATTTTCATTGTTTTTGCAAATACAATTTCAGGGTTATTTTTTGGTATTGCATTGGATATTACTATTATATTTGGATTTTTAATATTGTTTTTAGAATGTTTCTTATATATTGTAATACCAAGTTTTTGTAGTTTTTTTGTAATTTTGTTAGTTATAACATCAGAACCACTTATTTTATATCCTTCATAGAATAATATTTTTGCAATTCCGCCCATACTTATACCACCGATACCTATAAAATGAATTTTTTTTATTTTATGCATTTTTGGTATAAAATTTTTTGTATGTGAAAAATGTTTATGTTTTATTTTCATTATTATTAATATAATTTATTTTAAAATTTTGTTTAATAAGATTGTTTTGATATTGATATTATATGTTTTATGATTTTTTCAGTTGAATTTTTAATGTGTTTTTTTTTTGCAAGCTGTGCCATTTTTAATAATGTATTTCTATTTATTTTTTTTAATATTGTAATTATTTTTTTTTCTGTAAATTTTGATTGATTAATTATTTTTGCTGCACCTATATTTTCTAAAAATTTTGCATTTAAATATTGTTGTTTATCTTTATGTAGGAATGGTATAAATAATGCAGGTAGGCCAATACTTGTAATTTCGCTTACTGTCATGGCTCCTGATCTACATATTATAAGATCTGCCCATGCATAAGCTGTACTAATATTATGTATAAATGAAGTTATTTTATATTTATTTGCTTTTTCTTTACCACATAACTCTATGTATTTTTTTTTTATATTGTTTACTGTTTCTGTATTAGTTCCAATTTGGTGCCAAAAAATAAAATTGTTAGATAATTTTTTTGCTATTTTTGGAAAAATTTTATTAAAAAATTTTGTTCCTTGACTACCTCCTATAATTAATATACGAATTGGTCCTGATCTTTTTTTAAATCTTTTTTTTGGTTGTGGTATCGATAATATTTCTTTTCTTATTGGGTTACCTACTAAATGAGCTAATGGTATGGTATTTGGAAAACCTTGTAATATTTTATTTGATATTTTGCTTAAAAATCTATTTGTTAGTCCAGCTATTACGTTTTGTTCATGTATAATTATTGGAATTTTGCATATCCACGCGGCTAATATTCCAGGTATTGATATATAACCTCCCATTCCTAAAATTATGTTTGGTTTTACTTTTTGTATAATTTTTTTACTTTTATAATAAGAATAAATAATTTGAAAAATTGAAATTATTTTTTTTATTATTGTTTTTTCTTTAAATCCAGTAACATTGATGAAATGTATGTGAATATTATTTTTTGGAACTAATATAGATTCTATGTGATTTTTTGTTCCTATCCATTGAATATTCCATTTTTTCTTTTTTAAATAATTTGCTATTGTTAATCCTGGAAATACATGACCTCCTGTTCCTCCAGATGTTATTATTATTGTTTTATTTTTATTCATATTTTTTTATTTTTTATTTCTGTTGAAAATTTTAATTTTTACTTTTTAAGTTATAAAGTATTAGTTTTTTTGAAATTTTTGTTTATTTATTAAAAATAATGTTTTATTAAATAATTTTGTTTGCAAATTTCATTTTTATTATTTCCATGTTTAATTGTATTATTTTAAATTTTTTTCCATATTATTATGGATATAAAATTTATAATGAATTTTAATTTTTAAAAATTTTTTATATATTTTTTAAACATTTTACCTCTTTCTTTGAAGTTTTTAAATTGATCTGTGCTAGAACAGGCTGGAGAAAATAAAACTATATCCTTTTGTTTTACTTTTTTTTTAATGATTGATATAATTTCTTTTAAAGTATTTTTAAGTATAGAAATTTTTGGGCATAATTTGTACAATTTTATACCGTCTTTACCAAAACAATATATTTTTATATTTTTATTTTGTATGTATTTTTTTAGATAGATAAAATTTGTTGATTTTCCATATCCACCAAGTATTAGGTGTAATGTTCCTTTTGTATTTTTGAATGTTTGAATTGCAGCTTTTGTACTTTCTATATTTGTTGATTTAGAATCATTAATCCATTTTATATTATTATTATTATGTATTAATTCACAACGGTGTGGTAGTCCATGGAAATTTTTTATAATAAAAATGCTATGTTTTCTTGGAATATTGATTGAATCTGCTAATGCTAATGTTGCTAGTGCGTTTATATAATTATGTGTTCCTGATAATTTCATAGAATTAGTATTTATTATTTTTTTGTTATTTACAGTTATCCAAATGTTTTTGTTTTTGCATTTGTGTAGATGATAATTTCCGGAATTTATTCCAAAATTTATATATTTACAATTTTGTTTTATTTTTGTTGGGTTAGTTAGATTATTTTCTGCATTAGTGATACATATTTTAGAGTTTTTATATATTCTAAGTTTTGCTTTTCTATATTCTTGTATTCCATTTGGATAACGATTAATATGATTTTCTGAAATGTTTAAAATAGTTGACACATATGGTTTTAAAGTATATGTTGTTTCTAGTTGAAAACTTGATAATTCTAATATATATAATTGATATTTTTTATTTAGTAAATTTACTATTGGTATACCAATATTCCCCCCAATTCCAACTTTTAAACCAGATTTTTTTGCTATTTTAAATATCATTGTAGCTACTGTACTTTTACCATTAGTTCCAGTTATAGCTATAATATTTTTTTTTTTATTTTGTTTGTTAATTTCTCTTGAAAATAGTTCAATATCTCCAATGATTTCAATTCCTGATTTTTTTGCTTTAATTATAGCAGGGTGTGATAAAGGTATTCCAGGACTAATAATTATTAATGTTGATTCAAGCAACCATTTTTCATTTATGCCATTAAAATGACATACTAAATGTTTAAAGAGTTTTTTTGTTTTTAATGAAGGATGATAGGAATCTGTAATTCTAGGTAATATTTTATATTTATTGTATAAATATTTAACACAAGATAACCCTGTAATTCCTAAACCTACAATAATTATTCGTTCATTTTTATAATTTGGCATATAAATGTTAAATATTTTTATAAACTCATTAGACCTATAAAAGTTAGTATAAATGATATGATCCAAAATCTAACGACTATATGATTTTCTTGAAAACCTTTTAGTTCATAATGGTGATGTATAGGTGACATTAGAAATAGTTTTTTGTTTTTAATTTTAAAATGTATTATTTGTATAATTATTGAAATCGTTTCTATTATGAAAATTCCACTAATTATTATAAAAAAAAGTTCTTGGTTTAGTAATATTGAAATTGTACCAAGAGTAGCTCCTATTGATAATGATCCTATATCTCCCATAAATATTTTTGCTGGGTAAGCATTAAACCATAGAAACCCCAATCCAGTTCCAGATATTATTATACAAATTATCATTATTTTTTCTGAATATGGTATATATGGAATATATGTGTAATTTTCTAGATTTTTGTCACTGCTTAACCATGCTACAATTGCTAAATTAAAAGATATTAGAATTGTTGGCATTATGGTTAAACCATCTAATCCATCAGTTAAATTTACAGCGTTGCTAGTTCCAACGATAATAAAGTAATATATTATATATACCCAAATGTTATTTTGTGGTATTGATATACTTTTTTTTAGAAATGGTAATATTAATTGAATGTTTTCGTTATTATTTTGTAATAAATGTATATTGTATATTATTGGTAATGAAATTGCCGATTGTAGAAAATATTTCCATTTTTTGTTAAGACCATTTGTATTTTTTTTTGTAATTTTTATGTAATCATCAATAAATCCTATAATAGCGTATCCAAATAATGATGTTAATATACAAATAGTATGTAAATTACATGGATTTGTCCATATTAATATTGAAATAGTGATTGAAATTAATATTATTATACCGCCCATAGTTGGAGTTTCTTTTTTTGTTATGTGCGATTTTGGTATATTTTTTCGAATTATTTGTTGTATTTTTAATTTTTTTAGTTTTTTAATAAAAATAGTTCCTATGAATAATGTTATAAAAAATGTTGTTAATAAAATTAATATTGATTGTAATTGTAAAAAATTATTATAATTTATTATATAATTATATTTTTCAAAAACATATTTAATTATATAGTTAAACATTAAATTTTTCCTTTAAAAAATATACTATTTCTTCCATTTTAAATTTTCTTGATCCTTTTATGAGGGTTGTGGTTTTTGTATTTTTTGATAGTAATTTTGTTAAATATAATATTAATAAATTTTTATTAATAAAATGTTTACGTTTTTGTTTTTTGATAGATTTTGTTATATGTTTACTAATATTTCCAAAACTTAGTGTTTTGTTTATGTTTGTTTTATTAATGATTTTTCCAAGTATTTTATGGTATTGTTTTTTATTTTTTCCTAATTCAGATATGTCACTAATTATTAGTATTCTATAATTTGGCATATTGATTAGTATTTTTATTCCTTCAATAGTTGAACCTATGTTGGAATTATAACTATCATCTATAAGTAGATTGTTTTTGTTTAAAGTAATTGGAAATAGTCTTCCTGGTATTCTTTTAATTTTTTGTAATCCAGAACGTATTTCTGATAATTTAATATTTTTGTTTACTGATATTGATAGTGTTGCTGCGGCTATAGCATTACTAACATTATGAATTCCTAATAATGGTATATAAATTTTGCATTTTCCCTTGGGGGTATATAACGTAAATGATGTTCCATGTGAATAATATTTTATATTTTTAGAAAAAAAATTTACATTTTTTTTTCTTTTTATTGAAAATTTATAAATTTTTTTGTTTTTTAGTTTTTTTTTCCATAATGATAAATAATTACTGTCATTGTTTATTATGACGTTTCCTTTTTTTGATAAACCTGAAAATATTTCGCTTTTAGCTTTTGCAACTCCTAATAAACTTTTAAATCCTGTTAGGTGAGATATGAAAATATTATTTATAAGTACGGTTTTTGGATATATTTTAGTTGTACTCCATAATATTTCTTTGAAATTGTTTGCTCCTATTTCAATAATTGCAAAATTATGTTTTTTGTTTAAACGTAGTAATGTTAAAATGACACCAATATTGTTATTAAAATTATTTTTTGTAGATAATACGTTTCCTGTTTGTTTTAATATTGATGTTGACATTTCTTTTACTGTTGTTTTTCCTGATGATCCTGTGATACCAATTATTGGTATTGATATTTGTTTTCTAATCCATGAAGCTATTTTAATTAATGCATTAAATGTGTTTGAAACAATTAATTGTGGTGTTTTGTGTAAAAAAAATTGTTGTTTTTCAACCAATATAGCTTCCGCTCCTAATATTATTGCTTCTTTTATAAAGATGTGTGCATCGTATTTTTTTCCTTTAAGTGCAACAAATAAGCATTTTTTTTTATTTTTTATGTTTCTAGAATCTGTTGATATTTTAAATATTTTTTTGTTTTTTCCTATTAATTTTGCGTTAATTATTTTAGATATAGTATGGAGATTGCATGGTATCATTATATTTTAAACCTAGTAATTTTTGAATTGTAATTCTATCAGAATACATGTAATATTTTTTATTAAAAATTTGATATATTTCGTGTCCTTTTCCTATTATTAGTATTAAATCTTTTTGTGAAGCTTTTTCAATTGCTGTTTGTATTGCTTTTGTTCTATTATATATTATTTGTATTTTTTTGTTTTTAATTCCTTTTTTTATTTCATCAATAATTTTTTTTTGGTTTTCTTCTCTTGGATTGTCATTAGTTATAATGATCATATCAGAATATTTTTCACTTATTTTACCCATAATGTGTCTTTTATTTTTATCTCTATTGCCACCACATCCAAAAATGCACCAAAGTTTTCCATAACAATGATGTTTTGCTGTAATTAATGCTTGTTGTAGAGCTTTTGGATTATGTGCATAATCTATTATTATTTTTGGTTTTTTTGTTGTTTGAAATATTTCCATTCTACCAATAATTTGTTTAAGTTTTTTTGATGTTTGTATTAATTTTTTTAATGGATAACCAAGTGTGAGTAATGTAGAGATTGTTAATAAAATATTATTTACGTTGTGCTTTCCGATAAGTGGGCTATGAATAATTTCGTTTCCCCAGTTAGATTTGAAATTAATATATGTATTTTTAGAATTGTAATATATTTTACTAGCATATATCCATTGTCCTTTCCAATATGGAAAAAAATTTGGTATGTAGTTTGATGATACTGCTACAATATTTTTTGGATTTGTTATTGATTGTAAATTCAATAACCATTTTTTTCCTATTTTATCATTAGCATTAATTATATATTTTTTAACTTTTATTTTAGAAAATAGTTTCCATTTTGTTAATTCGTAATTTTTCATATTGTTATGGTAATCTATATGTTCGTAACTTAGATTTGTAAAAATTGCTGCGGAGAATTTTAAATGTTCTATTCTGTATTGTGATAAAGAGTGTGATGATACTTCTAATGAAACAAAATTAATACCTAATTTTTTTAATTTTGATAAAAATTTTTGTATATAAATAGCTGAATCTGTAGTATTTTTTGTTTGGTATATATGGTGATTTATTATTCCATTACCTATTGTTCCCATTACTGCACTTTTTTTTCCTAATATAGTTGTCCATTGACTTGTTAGATGTGAAATAGTTGTTTTTCCATTGGTACCAGTAATTCCTATTAGGTTAAGAGAGTTTGATGGATTATCATAGAATCTTCCAGCTATTTTTGATATATTTTTATGTAGTGAGGATAAATAAATTATTGGTGTATTCTTAAATATTTCAATTTCACCATGTTTTTTTGTTTTAGTTGTTTCGGAAATAACTGCTGAAACATTTTGTTTAATTGCTTGTAATATGTAATTTCTTCCATCTTTTTTTTCTCCTGGAATTGCTATGAATAAATCGCCATACATTGCTATTCTACTGTCAGATACTATGTTTTTTATGTTTATGTTAGGAGCATTTTTTATCCAAGGATATAATAAGTTATGTAAGTTGTAATTCATCATGTAAATTTTCGTATGTTGTTTTAATGTTTGTGTAATATATATTACATTTTCTGTGTTATTTAATATATTTTTTTGTATTTTTATGAAAAATGTTAATAATATCGGAGGAAGTTTGTTTTGAAAAATTTTATTTATGTATTTATATTATAAATTTCATATTTTAAGTTTTTTAAAATGTAATTATTAATTTTTTTTAAATTTGTGTTATAATTTTTATCAAATTTTATATTTTTATAAAAGATTTTCATATTATAATGAAGTTTTTTCTATTGTAAATAAAGTTGCACTTCTTGATTTTGGGTTTTTTTTTATTTCATTTTTTGATGGTTTTATAATATTTATTATTTTTATTTGTTTTGTATTTCTATATTTTTTTATTATTTCATTTTCATTTAGGGGAATATTTTTTGGTATTTCCAAATATTTTGTTGTATATTTTTTTATGAATTTTTTAATTATTTGAGTTTCTAATGAATGAAAACTAATTATTGACATTCTTCCTCCTGTTATTAATATATCAAAAATATTATTTAATATTTTTTTTAGTTCTAGTATTTCATCGTTAATGAAAATTCGAATTGCTTGAAAACATTTTGTAGCTGGGTGTTTTTTATATTTTTTATTGTAATTTTTTGTTTTAAGAATAATGTTTGTTAATTCTTTAGTTTGTGTTATTGGTTTTTTATTTCTTTGTTTTATAATGTTTTTTGTTATTTTTTTAAATTGTTTTTCTTCTCCGTATTTTTTTAATATTATAGATATTTCTTCTTTTTTTGCTTTATTTATCCATATTTTTGCTGTTTTTCCATATGTTGTATTCATTCTCATATCTAATGGACCGTTTTTATTAAATGAAAATCCCCTATTAGGGTTTTGTATTTGTAGTGACGATAATCCTAAATCTAACAATATTCCGTATGTTTTTCTTAATAGATTTTTTTTGATAAGATAATTTTTAATATTTGAAAATAGTCCATGTAATATAGTAAAACGTGAATCATTAATTTGAAGACCGATTTGTATTGATTCAATGTCTCTATCAATTGCTAATAATTTTCCATATTTACTCAATTTAGATAATATTATTTTGGAATGACCACCATGACCAAATGTTCCGTCAATATAAAATCCATTTTTTTTTATATTTAGTGAATGAATTGTTTCTTTTAATAGTACTGGAATATGTTGTATGGTGTTGTTTGTCATTTATATTTTTATATTGAATTTTTGTTTTTATTTTAGTTTTAATATGTAAAATAAATTATTATTATATAATAATGTATAATGTAAATGAATTAAATATTAAAATTTTTGATTTCATAACATAAAATATAACATAATTTTTTTAATTTTATTATGTTTATATAAAATTAAATAATGATTATAAATTTTCATTTTTTATAAAAATTTTTATTAATATTTAATTATTTAAATTTTTTATTTAGTTTTATTAAGAAAATAATATTGTTGTTATATTGTGTTTTATTATTTTGAATTTATTTTTATTTATATTTAATTTGATATTAATAAAATTTTATATAATGTTTTTATTTTGTTTTTAGTTAATATTATTTATATTGATAAATTTTTAATTTGATTTTTTATTACAAAATTAGTGTTTGTTTTATATTTTAAAATGTTAAAATTTTTGTGATTATTAAAATCAATAAAATGTACATTTTATAAAATCTATAGGAAATTTATTATATAATTTTGTTTCAAATATAATTCTTGTTGCATTTCTTAAATTTAAAGTTATTCCAATGTTTCGGTTAACATTTCCTTATTTAGAATATTAAAAAATAAAGATATCAATGTGTTTGGAAATATTGATGATAATTTTATTTATTGAGTTTATATTTGTTTAAACTCAAATAATGTTTTACTAATTCTGGGACTACTATTAATACACCTCCGAAATTAGATGTTTCTATTAATATATCCAATACAATTTATAATATATAGTATTATTTCATAATATGTTAATATTTTATAATAGTATGTTAATATTTTAATAAAGTTAATAATATTGAAAGTATTTTTTTATAGTATTCATTTTAATATCAATTGATTATTTTATTTTATATAAATTTAATTTCATTGAATTATTTATTTAAAAATTTTGTTATTGTTTCCAATGTATACCTATTTTTGGGTTTAATAATTTTTTAATTAATTCTATATTGTTTGGATTTTGAAAAAAATTAAATATATTTTTTGCTGAAATTTTACCAATATTTGGAATATTTTTAAGAGACTGTATGTTAGATTTCATGAGTTCATTTATTGTGTGATATTTTTTTGATAAATTTTCAGATGTAGTTTTTCCTACATTTGGAATGTTTAATGAGTATAAGAATTTAGAAAAAGTAGTTTTTTTTGATTTTTTTAATGATTGCATTATATTGTTTATTGATTTTATGTTAAACATTTTTACTTTTATTAAGTGTTTTTGATTTAGTTTAAATAAATCACTTGGAATGTCAATTATATTTTCATCTACTAATTTATTTATGATTTTTTTTCCTATTCCATGGATGTTCATGGCATTTTTAGATACAAAATGTTTCAATTTTTCTTTTTTTTGTGCTTTACATTTTATACCTGATATACATTTTATTATTGATGTTTTATTGTCTATTTGTATTTTATATTGACATGATGGACATTTTTTTGGTATTTCAATTTTTGAAGTGTGTTTTGTTCTTTTTTCTAAAATAACACTAACAACTTTTGGAATAATGTCGCTGGATTTTTGTATAATTATTTTGTCTCCTATCATAATTTTGAGTTTTTTTATATTTTTCATATTATATAAATTGATGTTTTTAATTTTTGTTCCGTTTATTATTACTGGATTTATATGTGCTATTGGCGTGATAATTCCACTTTTGCCAACTTGGAATGTTACTTTTTTGATTGTTGTTTCTTCTTTTTTTGTTTGAAATTTATAAGCTATAGCCCATCTTGGTGATTTTGATGTGAAATTTAATTTTTTTTGAAGTTTTATTGAGTCTACTTTTATTACAATACCGTCAATATTATAATTTAAATATTTTCTTTTTTTTTGCATTTTATAAAAAAAATCTAATACTTTTGTGATTTTATCATATTTTTTGATAAATTTATTATTTATTGGTATACCAAGATTTTTTAAAATCTGTAATTGTTCCCAATGACTTGTGTTATAATTTTTGCTACTTTTTATCATACTAATTCCGTAAGCAAAAAAATTTAATGATCTTTGTTTTGTAATATTTGGGTTTAATTGTCGAACTGAACCAGAAGTTGCATTACGAGGATTGGAAAATATATTATTTGTTTTTACATTTTTATTAAGTTTATTAAAGTTTGTTTTTTTCATAAATATTTCACCACGTATTTCTATTTCACTGTGTATAAAATTTAACTTATTTAATTTATATGGAATATCATGTATCATATATATGTTTTTTGTAACATTTTCTCCAATTATTCCGTCTCCTCTTGTAGATGCTTGAATTAATATTCTATTGTTATATAATAGACTTATCCCTATACCATCTATTTTTAATTCACAACAATATGTTATTTCATTGTTTTTTTTTATGTGTTTTTTAATCTTTTTATCAAATTTTATTATATCTTGATCTGTGTAAGCGTTGTCTAGAGATAGCATAGGAGTTTTGTGGTATACTTTTTCGAAATTAAATTCTGATTTTATTTTTCCAATTTTTTGTGTTGGTGAATCATTTGTGAGTAGATTTGGGTATTTTTGTTCTAATTTTTTTAGTTTTATTATGGTGTTATCATATTTTTCATCAGATACTCTAGATTCATTTTTGTAGTAATATAAATATTCCCAATATCTTAATTTTTTTTTTAGTTTTAGGATATGTTGTTTTATTTTTTCCATTTATATTTGTATATTTTATTTAGTATAATTGAAATAATGTAAATTATTATTTATTTTGATATTAAATTTTTTAATATTTTTATTTTTTTATTTTTTATTTCTGTTGAAAATATTATTTTATTTTTATTATTTTGAAATATTTTTTGTTTTATATTTAAAGTAATTTAGAATTTATGTTTTGTAATTTTGTGTGTTTAATTAAATGTATTGTTTAATTGTTTTGTTAATTTTATATTAATATTGAATATATTATCCACACACAAAAACAACTTCATTTATTTTAATAAATATTAAAAATTTAATTAAATCAATTATTAATAATATTAAAATATGAAATTTTTAATGTTTTTGTTTGTATATTGTTGTACTGAAAAGTTTTTATATATTTTTTTAAAAATTTTCAGATAAATATTTAGATATATCTTCTTGAGTTTGTTTTATTCCTTTATCACCTTTTTTCCATTGTGCTGGACATACTTCACCATGTTTTTCATAATATTGAATAGCATCTATTATTCTAATAATGTCGTCAATATTTCTACCAAATTGTAAATCATTTATTGTTTCGTGACGTATTATTCCATGTTTATCTATTATAAAACTTGCTCTTAACGCTATTCCTTTTTCTGGATGTTCAATTTCGTACATATTTATAATATTTTTTTTAATGTCTGAAATTATAGGATATTTAATTTTTCCTATTCCTCCTTTTTCCAATGGAAGTGAACGCCATGTTTGATGTGAATATATAGAATCACAAGATATTCCAATAATTTTGGTTTGTCTTTTTTTCAATTTTTCATATTTTTTATTAAAAATTATTATTTCTGTTGGACATACAAAGGTAAAATTTAATGGCCAGAAAAAAATTATTGCATTTTTGTTTTTAATAAAGGTTTTTAAATTAAAGTTTTCAATGATTTCTCCATTTTTCATTATTGCTGGTGCAGTAAAATCTGGTGCTTTTTTTGTAACTAGTGTCATAGTATTTTTTCCTTTATAATTTTTATTATCATATTTATAGTAATATAAACATATAGAAATTATTATCTATTAATTTAATTATTATATCAACTATTATCAGTATAATTTTATTATTAAAATTTTAATTTGTCATTTTAATATATATTAACTATTTTATATATTATTTTGCAATATTTTATATTATTTAATATAATTAACTATATAATCATAAATTTTGGGTAATTTTCATTAAATATAAAATAGTATTGTTTATTTTTGTTTATATTTATTTATTATAAGTATGT
Organism: Candidatus Westeberhardia cardiocondylae; assembly: GCA_024648785.1. Classification (GTDB taxonomy): domain Bacteria; phylum Pseudomonadota; class Gammaproteobacteria; order Enterobacterales; family Enterobacteriaceae; genus Westeberhardia; species Westeberhardia cardiocondylae_C. The sequence continues at coordinate 21,438 of JABYQB010000002.1, forward strand.
AAGTTTATTAAATTCATTTATGTAAATATTAATATATTTTGATGTTTTTTATATATTTATTTTAGTTGAAAGTTTTTGTTTTAAATAATTCCAAAATTTTTAGTTTTTGGTTAATATTTTATTGAATTATATATTTAATTTAATTTTATAAATTTCAGAAATTTTATTATATATTTATTAAATATAATAAATTTTTATTTAAAATTGTGAAATGTTTATTTTTATATTTTAAAATTAAAATATTTTATTATTTTTAATATTTACAGAATTTATAAATATATTAATTATTTAAAATAATTGATGTTGTTTTAAAATTTGTTTCATATTTATAATGTTTAAATTTTTAGTTTTTACAGAATAAAAATTTTGTAATATTTTAACATATATAATTTTGTTTGAGTTTTAATGTTTAAATTTTTATAAGAATTGTTTAATATGATATTAAATATTAAAAATAAATATATTGTTTCATTAGATCAAGGAACAAGTATTTCTCGTGCTATTATTTTTGATTATAATTCAAATATTGTTGGAATATCTAGAAAAGAAATTACTCAGATTTACCCAAAACCAGGATGGGTGGAGCATGATCCAGTAGAAATTTGGAATACTCAATATTTTGTTTTTTTAGATGTTTTGAGAAAGACAGGAATTTGTATTAGTCAAATTTCTGGTATTGGTATTACTAATCAAAGGGAAACAATAATAGTATGGGATAAAAAGAGTGGAGAACCTATTTATAATGCTATTGTTTGGCAATGTAGGCGTACTGCTGATTTTTGTAAAATACTTAAATCCGATGATAAATTAGTAAAATATGTTAGAGAAATTACTGGTTTAGTAATTGATCCATATTTTTCTGGAACAAAAATAAAATGGGTTCTTGATTTTATTGAAGGGTCAAGAATTCGTGCTTTTAGAGGTGAATTATTATGTGGTACTGTTGATAGTTGGTTGATTTGGAATATGACAAATGGGAAATTGCATATAACTGATTATACTAACGCGTCTCGTACTATGTTGTTTAATATTCATACGTTACAATGGGATGATAGATTATTAAATGTTTTAGGTATTCCTATATCTATGTTACCTATTGTTAAATCATCATCTGAAATATATGGAAATTTTAATGTTCATAATAAAGAATTATCTGTGTGTATTCCAATTTCTGGTATTGCTGGTGATCAACAATCAGCTTTGTTTGGACAAAATTGTATTTCACCATGTGTGTCTAATATTAATTATGGTACAGGTTGTTTTTTATTAATAAATACAGGTGTTGTTATACAATCAAAATATGGTTTATTAACTACTATTTCTTGTGGTGTGAATGGTGAAATTAGTTATTCTTTAGAAGGTACAGTATTTATTTGTGGTGCTATTATTCAGTGGCTTCGTGATGAGATGAAATTAATAAATAATGTTAATGATATAGAAAATTTTTCAAGAAAAGTTCATGATACTCATGGTGTTTATGTTATTCCTGCGTTTTCAGGATTATCTTCACCGTTTTGGGATCCATATGTTCGTGGTTCTATTTTTGGAATTACTAGGGGTGTTAATGTATATCATATAATTAGAGCTTCATTGGAGTCTATTGCATTTCAAGTTAAATATATTATTGAAGCTATGAATATAGATTTTGGTAATGATATAAAATGTCTTCGTGTATCAGGTGGAGCGATAGTAAGTGATTTTTTAATGCAGTGCCAATCAGATATTTTAAATATTTGTATTGAAAAAATTAAACTTCAAGAAGTGAGTGCGCTTGGTGTTGCTTATTTATCTGGATTATCCGTTGGATTTTGGAGTAGTATAGATGAAATACGTAATAATTCTTTAGTGGAAAGATATAATTTTTTCCCAAGTATTAAACGTATTCAGTATGAATATCATTATAATTGCTGGAAAAATGCAATGATTTGTACTAATTTATGGAAAAATATGAATTTAAAAAATTAATTATAATTTATTATAATAATTTTTTTTAAAATTTTATTATTTTGTTTTCATATATATTTTATTGTGTTATATTTACGAATACTTGTGTAATTATTTTAAAATTAAGTTATGTATTAGTTTATTTGATTTTTATTAATATATATTAATTGTTATATTTACAATATTTTTAAATAGGTTTTTATTTAAAATATCTTAATAAATATGATTATTATATTTAATAAAAATTTTATATTTTTTGTTAATATATGTAAGTAATTTTGTATATTATTTATATTTAATTTTTTTAAAAAAATTTTTATTTTTAATATGTCAATTTTTGAATTGGTTAATTTTATTAGTTGTAAAATTAATTATATTTTTAGTTTTTGTTAAAATATATAATTTTAGGAATTTTTATGGAAGATTGGGTTTTTGGTAAAATAGTTAATATTAAATATTGGAATGATTATTTATTTAGTATTATTATTTCTGCTAATGTTGATAGTTTTGTTGCTGGTCAATTTACTAAATTGGGTACGATAATTGATGGAAAAAAAATTTTACGTTCTTATTCTTATGTAAATTCTCCGCATGATGAATATTTGGAATTTTATCTTATTAATGTACAAGGTGGAAAATTTAGTACTTATTTATATAATTCAAGTATTGGTGATAATATTATGATAAGAAAAAAACCATCTGGTTTTTTTGTTTTGAATAATATTCCATCTTGTAAAAATTTATGGATGATTTCTACTGGTACTGCTATTGGTCCATATTTATCTATTTTGAAATATGGTGTTGGATTGGAGAGATTTGAAAATATTGTTTTAATACATGCAGTTCGTTTTTTTCGTGATCTTAGTTATTTGAATGATATGAAAATTTTATCTGAAACATATAAAAAAATAAAAATAAGAACTGTAGTAAGTAGAGAGAAAATTTCAGGATCTTTGTTTGGCCGTATACCAAATCTTATTTGTAGTGGTTTGTTAGAGTCTGAAATTGGTGTAGATTTAGATCGTGAAAATAGTCATGTTATGTTGTGTGGTAATCCAAATATGGTTAGTGATACGGTAATGTTACTTGAAGATGATCGAGGGATGAAAAAAAATTCTAAAAATAGATTGGGTAATATTACTATTGAAAGATATTGGTAAATTATATTTTTATATTTATTGATTATATTGTATAACAAATAAGATATGTATTTTTAGTTTTTTATTTAATTTTTAATTTATTTTTAAGTTATATAAATTTTATTTTTTGTTTTATATTTTTAGATTATTTTTAGTAAAATATATTAAGTAATATTTAATTAAATATTTATAATATTTTACTTTTTTAATCTATTTTAAAATAAAAATTTTACAGTTATAAAATTTTAATTGTGTAAAAATTGTATTTTTTATAAATCTTGTATTATAAGAGTGTTTTTATTGTACCTTTTGGTAGAATAGAAGCAATAAAATCTTTTTTAATAATTATTTCATTTTTTGTATTTAAAGATATGAAAATATAATCATTTTTTTTTATTTTAATAACACGTCCAATTAATCCACCAGTAGTTATAATTTCATCTCCTTTATTTATGTTGTTTATTAATTTTTTGTGTGCCTTTGCCCTTTTTTGTTGTGGACGAAATATTACAAAGTAAAATATTAAACTAAAAAGTATTAAAATAATAATAAAAGATATGGGACTTTCTTGATATGTAGTGTTATTTGCATTAGCAATAGAATTTGGTATAATAGACATTGGAAATATTCCTTTATAAATTTTAGTTTTAAGTTAATTAATTATATAATTAATATGTTTTTATGTGTATGTTATCATATTGTTAGTGTTATTGTTTAATTTAGTTATATTATTTAATATACAAAATTTTTATATATTAAAATATTTTAATTTTTTAGTTATTTTAATATTGTTATTAATTATTTTTTTAAATTTTTTGCAATATTTAAGAATGTTGATGAATGTATCGATGCATTTCCAATTAAAACACCATTAATGTTTGGTATTTTTAAAAAATCTATTGCGTTTGTTTCATTTATTGATCCTCCGTATAATATTGAAATAGTTGTAGAAATATTTTTATTTTTTTTATTAAGATAAGAGCGAATTTTATTGATTATTTTTTCAACTTTTTGTATTAAAGGTGTTTTTCCAGTACCAATTGACCAAATAGGTTCATAAGCAATAATTGTATTTTTTAATGATGATATTCCTAATGCATCAATTATGGTATTTATTTGTTTTTCACATATTTTTTGTGTTTTATTATTTTGATGTTCTATTACATTTTCACCTATACATAATATAGGAATTAATTTTGATTCTTTTGATAAGGAAAATTTTTTAATAATGTGTTTGTTATTTTCATTATGATTAATTTTTCTTTCTGAATGTCCAATAAAGACATATTTTACCCCTATATCTTGTAACATTTTGGCGGAAATTTCTCCTGTGAACGGACCTGATGAATGAATATCAACATTTTGTGCTCCTAAATAGAAGTTTGGGATTTTGGATAAATATTTATTTACTAAATCTAAGTATACAAATGGTGGTGTAATAATAATTTTATATTGTGAGTTAATATTAATTTTATTTTGTAATTTGGAAAAAAAATTATGAATCATATTTTTATTTCCATATAGTTTCCAATTTCCTATTATAAATGAATATTTCATTTTATTTCTTATAATATTTTTAATTAAAAATAGTTAGATTTGTTTTTAGTTTTTATAAATTTGTTTTATGTTTTATAAAAAATTAATTGTATTTTTTATAAAAAATTTAATAACTTTATTTCTAAAATATATTTTTTCAATGTATTTATTTGATTAATTATATGATATTTTATTATTAAATTATTTATTGTGCAATAAAAATATAGTGAAAATTATTTTTCATTAGTATTTATATAATGTTAAAATAGTTTAATAAAATTATATAGATAAATTAAATATTTTTTTAAAATTATTATTTTTTAATTTATTTAATTTGATAATTAGTTTATTGAATAATACAAATATATTATTTAGTATAATGTTAAAAAAAAATTGTTTTAATAAAGAAAAGTCAATTATTCGAAGGCATACTCGTATGCATGTTGTACAATTTTTGTATGCTTGGCAAATATCTCATAATAAAATTACAGAAGTTGATATAGAATTTTTAATTTCATTAAATAAACAAAATGTTGATATTGTGTATTTTCGTAAATTGTATTTTGGTTCAATAATGTATATTGAAATATTAGATAAATTGATTTTTCCTTATACTACACGATCATTGTATGAAGTTGGTTATGTAGAACGGTCTATTTTGTGTTTGGCTTTATTTGAATTTGTATATCAGAAAAATGTTCCTTATAAGGTAATAATTAATGAAGCTATTGAATTGAGTAAAATATTTGGATCTCAAAAAAGTTATAAATTTACAAATAAAATTTTGGATAAAATTGGTATTAATATTAGGCCAAATAAAAAGTAATGTAAAAAATTTATTTTATTTTTAATAATTTATGTTGTTAAAAATTTAATATTTAAATTTTGTAAATTATTTATATATATTTATTATATTTTAAAATTATGAATTTATTTATATTTTTTAAATTAAGATTTCTTGTAAGATATTTTGTAGTATGTTATTTTTGGTATTTGTTTATTTAATTTGATGAAATTTGTTTAATTTATTTTGTATTATTTTAATTTTGGTATTAATAATGAAATTAATTATTAAATTTTTTTCAGAAATAACTATTAAAAGTTCTTCTGTTAGAATTAGTTTTATAAAAATTTTGTTTAATAATATTTGTAAAGTTTTGAAAAAATATGACAAATTAGTAAGAATTTATTATTTTTGGGATTATATTGAAGTTTTACTAAAAAAACATGATGATAATGAGTATAAAAATATTTTATCTGTTTTGATTAACATTCCTGGAATTCAGACTATTTTAAGAATTAAAGAACATACTTGGGAAAATATTTCTGATATATATAAAAAAGTTTTTAATTTGTATCGTAATTTTTTAATTGGAAAAACTTTTTGTGTTCGTGTTAAGCGTAAGGGTAAACATAATTTTACTTCTCAAGATATTGAAAAATATATTGGTTTTTGCTTGAATAGAGATATACCAGGTACTAGTGTTAATTTAACTAAACCTGAATATTTAGTATTATTGCAAATTATTGATAATAAATTAATTTTAATTTTAGATGAAATAAGAGGTTTAGGTGGGTTTCCTATTGGTACGCAACAGAGTGTTTTATCGTTAATTTCTGGTGGTTTTGACTCTGCTGTTGCAAGTTATATGTTAATTAAGAGAGGTTGCCGTGTAAATTATTGTTTTTTTAATTTTAGTGGTCATGATAATGAATATTATGTTCGTAAGATTGTTTATCATTTATGGAATACTTTTGGTGTTTCGCATTCTGTTTTTTTTATATCGTTAAATTTTGTTTCTGTTATAGATATGATGTTACAAAATATTAGTGATAGTCAAATTGGTATTGTTTTAAAACGTATGATGATAAGAACAGCATCAATTCTTGCAAAGAAGTATAATATTTTATCATTATTAACTGGTGAAGTATTAGGTCAAGTGTCTAGTCAAACAATGACTAATTTGAATATAATTAATAGAGTTTCTGATTCTCTTGTTTTGAGGCCATTAATTACTTATAGTAAAGATGATATAATTAATATATCTAGGAAAATTGGTACTGAAAAGTATTCCAAAAAAGTTCCTGAATATTGTGGTTTGTTATATAAAAAACCCACAGTGCATGCAATAGAAAATATTGTTCTTAAAGAAGAAAACAAGTTTGATTTTTCTATATTATTACATGATGTAATAAGAAAGGCAAAAATATTTGATGTTTGTGTTATTGGAAAAAAATTGAAATACGAAAATAGTAATAATATTGAAGTTACAAGTATTATTGGTAATAATGATGTAATATTAGATATTAGACCATTAGATAGAATGAAAAATAAAATTTTGTTTAATAATAAAAATTTAGTTGATATTAAAGTTATTCCGTTTCATAATTTAATTAGTCAGTTCAAAAAATTAGATCAAAGTAAAATATATTTGTTGTATTGTGATTATGGTTTTATTAGTAAAATACATGCTAATTGTTTGTATAAAAAGGGATTTAGAAATATTAAAATTTATCGTCCTTTTCTTGACTAAGAAATTATTTTAAATTTATTTAAAATTTTTTTTTATTTTAGTTATATTATTAATTTTGTTAAATAAAGTATTTTATATATTTAATTTTTTATATGTTTGTTTTTATGTTTTGTTTATTATTATTTTATAATTAAATAATATTGATTTTAAAGATTAGTATTTTTTTTACAATTATTTACATTATTTAAATAATAATTTATTTAAATTATCATTGAAAATGTAAATATTTAAAATAAAAATTTTATTTAATGAATTTGTGATATTTTTTTATTTTTTAAAATCTATTGATATCATAAAATTAAATAACATTATTGATATAATAGATAGTATGAAATTTTTTTTTGCCCATTCTTTTTCTTTTGTTTTTGTTATTTTCTTTAAAGATGTTTTTAACCAAAATATATTTATTATAGTTGTTATAATTAGATATATATATCCTGTATATCCAATTATTTTTAATATGGATGTTAATATTATATAAATAAATATACAATTTGATATGTATTTTTTTGTTTTAATAAATCCAATTTTTTTTACTAATGTTGGTATAATAGTTTTTTCGTAATCTTTGTATCTGAATATTAAAATGGAATATGAATGAGATATTTGCCAAAAAATAAAAATTAAAAATAATATGCAAGATATTTCATCAATTTTGTTTATAACACTGCAATATCCAACAGTTGGAGGAATTGATCCTGATATACTTCCTATAATTATTGAATTATGAGATAATCTTTTCATATATAAGCTGTATATTATAGTATAAGTTATAAATCCTATACTTACTAAACATATTATTAATATATTAGATATTGTGAATAGTAATATGAAACCAACGGTGGCAAGTATAATTGCGTAAATTAAGCTTTTTTTTTTGTTATTAATTTTTTTATTAGAATTCTATTTTTTGTTCTTTCCATTTTTTTATCTATATCTATATCAATGTAATTGTTAAAAATGCAACTTGATGCAATTATTAGAAACATTGTTATTGATATATTAAATAATTTATAATAATCAATATTATTTTTTGATGCAAATAAAAATCCGCTTATTAAAGAGATTAAATTTGCTATAACAATACGAGGTTTAAATAATTTTATATAATTAAGTATTATCATTTTATGGCATGAGATTTTTATGTAAATGGTCAATAATCCATAAAGAACCAGTTGTTAAAATTATAACAATTAGTGTTGTAAAAATTATTGATATAATATTAAATATTTTTGTACTTTTTGATGAAATTTTAAAATATATTAGATACATAAATTGTATGATAATTTGTATTATAGATATAAATACAATAAATATTGTTAGTATTTTTTTATTAAAAAATTCTTTTAAATTTATTAAAATAAATGTTAATAATGTTAACATTATACATATTAAGAATATTTTTATTAAATGTAATTCTTTTGATTTACAAGAAAATATTACATGATTTTTTTTTTTTAAATTCATAGATATTATTAATATTTTAAATTTAATTTATTAAATAAACTATTGTTATTAAAATAATCCATATTATGTCAAGAAAATGCCAAAATAACCCTAGGCATTGTAATCTAATTTTGTTATGTGATGTTAATCCATAATAATATATTAAAATTACCATTATTGAAATCCATAATATTCCTGATATAACATGAATATTATGGATTCCTAATAAAACAAAAAATGATGAAAGAAAAGAACTACAGCTTGGTCCGTATCCTTGTTGTATTAGATTGTAAAATTCTTGTAACTCCATGTATACGAAGAATAAACCAAAAATTATTGTTAATATTAACCAAATATTGGTTTTTGTAATTTTATTATATGTACTGTAAATAAATGCTTTACTATATGTAACACTACTTGTTAATAAACATAATGTTTCTATAAAAACATATGTAATTTTGAAAATATCTTTTACTGTTGGGCCATTGAATGTTTTGTTTACTAATGTCATATATACAATGAATAATACAGCAAACATAATAAAATCGCTCATTAAATAAATCCAAAAACCTAATATTTTAATGTTTTTAATATTTTGGTTATTAATTTCATATTTAATTTTTTTATTATTTGATATGATGTTGATCATTAAAATTTTACTCAGTATTTATTGTTATTTCGGTATTATTTTAACAAATTAATTTTTATTTAGTTTGTTTATTAAAATTGTATAATGTTTATTATTTTCTTGTGTAATAATGTATTTAATTGACAAAATTATTGTATTTATTATTCCAAATATTGCCATCCACCAAATATGCCAGATTACACAGAAGCTAAATAGTAGAGTGAATATAGATATAATAAATGGATAACTTGTATTTTTTACCATATTAATTGATTTATATACATTTTGTTTTTTATTATTTATATTTTTTGTTTTTTTTATTTCCCAAAAAATATCATGTTTATTTTTAATGTTTGGTATAGAAACAAAATTATATGTTGGTGGTGGTGATGAAGTTAACCATTCAAGAGTTCTTCCATCCCAAGGATCACCTGTGATGTCTATATTATTTTCTCTATTTTTTATACTAATAATTATTTGTATACATTGACATAATATTCCTGCTGTAATTATAATTACTCCTAAATTTGCAATAATCAATAAGTTATGAAAATTTGTGTCAATTTGTTGGCTTAAACGTCTTGTCATCCCCATAAACCCAAGTATATATAATGGCATGAATGCTACATAAAATCCTGTTATCCATAAATAAAATGATATTTTACCCCAAATTTCATTTAATGTAAATCCAAAAGCTTTAGGGAACCAATATGTCATTCCAGAAAAACAACCAAAAATTACACCACCTATTATAACATTATGAAAATGTGCAACCAGAAATAGACTATTATGTAAAATAAAGTTAGCCCCCGGTATTGATAATAAAATTCCACTCATACCGCCAATTGAAAATGTTGTTATAAAACCTATTGCCCACAACATTGAAGAGTGAAATTTTATTTTTCCTTTATAAAGTGTGAATAACCAATTAAAAATTTTTACTCCAGTAGGAATAGCAATAATCATTGTCATTATTCCAAAAAATGAGTTTACATCTGCTCCAGAACCCATTGTAAAAAAATGATGTAACCAGACACAAAATGATAGTATTGTAATAGCTATTGTAGCCCAAATAAGTGATGTATAACCAAATAATCTTTTTTTTGAAAAAGTTGCAACAACTTCAGAAAAAATTCCAAACGCTGGAAGTATTAGAATATATACTTCTGGGTGCCCCCAAGCCCAGAATAAGTTAATATACATCATTGCGTTTCCGCTTTCGTTAGTAAAAAAATTGGTTTCTAAATATCGATCACATGTAAGTAAAGCAATTGTAACAGTTAAAATTGGAAAAGCAGTAACAATTAATATGTTTGAACATAAAGCAGTCCAAGTGAAAACTGGCATTTTCATTATTGGCATATTTTTTGTTCTCATGTGTAAAATAGTAGTGATAAAATTAATACCAGTTAAAGTAGTTCCTATACCTGATATTTGTATACTCCAAATCCAATAATCTACGCCAACACCAGGGCTATATTTTAATTCTGATAATGGTGGGTATGCTGTCCAACCAGTTTGAGCAAATTCACCTATACATAATGATAAATTTATTAATATTACACCTACTATGAATAACCAGAAACTTAGAGCATTTAGGAATGGGAAAGCCATATCTCTTGCACCAATTTGTAGTGGTACAATTAAATTTAATAATCCAATTAGAAAGGGTGTTGCCATAAATATTATCATAATTACGCCATGTGCTGTAATAATTTGATTGTAATGGTGTGGTGTTAAAAATCCTATTTCTCCATTTGATGCAAAAACTTGATGACTTCTCATCATAAGAGCATCAGAAAAACCACGTATGAACATTATTAATGATGTAATTATATACATAATTCCAATTTTTTTATGATCAACTGAAGTAATCCATTCCTCCCAAATGAATTTCCATTTTTTAAAATAGGTAATAATTGAAATTATAATTATAGAAATAGCAATTATTGAATATAATGTGTACATAATAATTGGTTCATTATATGGAATTGAATTAATTGATAGTTTTCCAAACATTTTTTTTCCTAATTTTTAATTATTTTTGTTCATTTAATGAAATTAAAAAGTGATAAATTTTTAAAAGTTAATTTTTAAATATTACATTGTTTATTATATTTGTTTAATATTTCATGAAATAAATTTAATTTAACATGAGAAAAATATTTTGGAATGTCATTTATTGTTGGTTGTTCCAATTTTTTGTAATTTTCTGTATTTAATATATTTGGAGAATTTTTTATATTTTTAATCCAATTTTCAAATTCGATTTTGTTTTTTGTTACTGTTACATAAAATTTCATTCCAGAAAATCCTTCACCACTAAAATTTGATGATATACCATGATATTTACCTGGTTTATTTGATATTAAATATAAAGTTGAATTCATTCCGTTCATAGCATAAATTTGACTTCCTAATTGTGGAATAAAAAAAGAATTCATAACAGAATTAGAAGTAATTTGAAATTTTATTGGAATATTTTTTGGAAAATAAATTTCATTAATAGTAGCAATATTATATTTTGGGTAAATAAATAACCACTTCCAATCTAAAGAAACAACTTGAATTATAATTGGTTTTTTTTCTGATTCTATTGGTTTATTAGGATCTAATTTATGTGTTGATATCCATGTTAAAATTGATAAAAATAAAATTACAAAAATTGGTATAATCCATATTGTAAGTTCAATTTTATTAGATTTATTCCAATTTGGTTGATAATTGCTAATTTTATTAGATTCCCGATATTTAATACAGAAGATAAATTTCATAAAAATAACTGGTATAATAATCATTAACATTACTAATATAGTAATTAGTATTAGAGATTTTTCTTCTTCTCCAATATTTCCTTTTGGGTTCATCAGTACAATGTTATTTGAGCAACCGCTTAATAATATTGATATTATAGATAGGATAAAAATTTTTATTTTTTTTATTTTCATATTAATATCTTTAAATATTTCAAATACCTCTGTTTTTAATTGTACGTAAAAAATATTGTTGTGTAAATATTTATCGTATTTTATTAAATATATTTAGTGATTATCTAAGTATTCAAAATTTATTTTTGTAAGTATTTATTGAAATTTATTTTATTATTTTATATTTTACAAATATACTAATGTTATTAGGTTTAATCTATTTTATTTTTTTCAATTTTATTAAAATTTGTTTTGTATATAAAAATTTTTATTTCAATAAATTTTTTATATTTATAATTATTTTATTTGTTTTATATTTTTATGTAAATATTTATTGTGTTATTAAATTTGATATATTAATTTTATATTTAAAGTTTTTATTCATTAATTTTTAATATTTGTATTATTTATAGTTTTTCACTATATTTAGATAGTTATTATTATTTTTATTTGAAATTAATATAATTTTTATTTTAATATATATAATATTTCATTTTTAATTTATTAATGTTTTTGTTATTTTAGAGGTAATTATTAAATGATTAATTATGAATATAAAAAATTGTTTTCAAATTTTATTCCTGTTATTACAGAAAATACAGTACATGGTAGGTATTCATATGACATTTTTTCTCGTCTTTTGAGGGAAAGAATTATATTTGTTACAGGATATATTGAAGATTGTATGGCTAATTTGATTATTGCTCAATTAATGTATTTGGAATCAGAAGATGCAAATAAAGATATTTCTTTATATATTAATTCTCCTGGAGGAATCATTACTTCTGGTATGTCTATTTATGATACAATGCAATTTATTGAACCAAATGTATGTACTTTTTGTGTGGGTCAAGCTTCTTCTATGGCTGCATTTCTTTTATCTTCTGGAGCTAAAGGAAAGCGTTTTTGTTTGCCAAATGCAAGAATAATGATTCATCAACCTATTGGTAGTTTTAGAGGACAAGCTACAGATATTGCAATTCATGCTAAGGAAATTTTGAAAATTAAAAAACGAATTAATGAATTAATGTCTAAAAATACTGGTCAATCTGTAAAGAAAATAGAAATTGATACTGATCGTGATTGCTTTTTGTCTTGTGAAGAAGCAATAGAATATGGAATAATAGATGTTGTTTTGTCAAAACGTATTTAAAAATTAAGTTGTTTATTTTTTTTAAAATGAAAATATTTTATTGAATTTAAAATTATTAAAATTTTTATAATATTTTATGAATGTTTTATTTTTTCATATTTTAAAGAGGTTTATATGATAGATAAATATCATATTGATACTAAAGAATTATTTTGTTGTTCATTTTGTTTAAAGAATAAAAATGAAGTTTGTATGTTAATATCTATTTCTTCTATGTATATATGTAATGAATGTGTGGATGTATGTAATAATGTTATTTATGAAGAAAATATGAAAACTAATTTTAATATTTTTAAAGAAAATGTTTCTATGACTCCTTGTAAAATTTATGATTATTTAGATAATTATGTTGTTTCTCAAAATAGGGCAAAAAAAGTATTGTCAGTAGCGCTATATAATCATTATAAAAGATTGAAAAATGTATTTTCTAAAAAAAAATTTTTTGATTTTGGAAAAAGTAATATTTTGTTAATTGGTCCTACTGGTTGTGGTAAAACTTTAATAGTTAAGGTACTGTCTCGTTGTTTAAATATTCCATGTGTAATAGCTGATGCTACATCTTTAACGGAGGCTGGGTATGTAGGAGAAGATGTTGAAAGTATTATTCAAAAAGTTTTACAAATATGTAATTATGATATAAAAAAATCTGAAAATAGTATTATATATATTGACGAAATTGATAAAATTTCTCGTAAATCATATAATCCTTCTATTACTCGTGATGTTTCAGGAGAGGGTGTTCAACAAGCATTATTGAAAATAATAGAAGGAACTATAGCTTCTGTACCTCCGAAAGGTGGACGTAAACATCCTCAACAAGAGTTTTTACATGTAAATACTTCAAAAATTTTATTTATTTGTGGAGGTACATTTTTGGGTTTAGATAAAATCATTGAAAAAAGAATAAATTCTAATGTTAGTATTGGTTTTTCTGCGTCATTAAAAAAAAATAATTTAAATAATGATATTTATGAAAATATATTTGAACAAGTTAATACAGAAGATTTAATAAAATTTGGTTTTATTCCAGAATTTATTGGTCGTTTTTCAATAATTGTATCTTTACATGGTTTAAATGAAGAAATTTTAAAGAAAATATTAATTACTCCTAAAAATTCTTTAATTGACGAATATAAAGAATTGTTTAATTTTGAAAATGTGGAATTAGAATTTTCTGATTGTGCTTTATCTGCAATTGCAAAAAAAGCTTTAGTTCGCAATATTGGTGCTAGAGGATTAAGAAGTGTTTTAGAAGATATATTGATGGACACTATGTATGAATTGCCATCCAAACATGGAGTAAGGAAAGTTATTGTTAATGAAAAAGTTGTGTTTGGAGAAATTAAACCTTTTTTAGTTTATAATGATTAATTTAATTTATTAAATTTATAAATTAATATTTTGTTTATATTTTATAAATATTATAATATTTATTATTGATAATATTTAAATTTTTATAAAAATTAAATATTTTGTTTTGTGATCATGTGTATATGTTGATTATGGATATCGTTTCAAAAATTTGTTTATATTTTAAATATTGTTAAATATTTCATTTAATGAAGTACTTTATAAGTATATTTAACAAAAATTAATATTTATTAATTTTTGTTTAATTTTATTAAAGAGAGAACAAGTAGTATGCATGGTATATCTTCTGAAAAAATAGAGATTCCTGTTTTACCTTTACGTGATGTTGTAGTATACCCTAATATGATTATTCCATTATTTGTTGGCAGAGAGAAATCTATTCGTTGTTTAGAAATATCTATGAATAATGATAAGAAAATTATGTTAGTAGCTCAAAAAGAAGCATCAAATGATAATCCTGGTGTAGATGATTTGTTTTCGGTTGGAACCGTATCATGTATACTTCAAATGCTTAAATTACCTGACGGAACAGTAAAAGTATTAGTTGAGGGATTAGCACGTGCTAAAATTATTACATTGTCAGATATTGGTGATCATTTTGTTGCTACAATAAGTTATTTTGATAATTTTGTTTTAGATGAACGTGAACAATGTGTGTTAATGCGTACAGCTGTAGATCAATTTGAGGGATATATTAAACTAAATAAAAAAATACCTGTTGAAGTTTTAAGTTCATTAAATTCTATAGAAGAAGCTACTAGATTAGCTGATACTATTGCTGCACATATGCCACTTAAATTATCTGATAAACAATCAGTATTAGAAATGAATGATGTTAGTAAGAGATTAGAATATTTGATGTCTATTATGGAGAATGAAATTGATTTATTACATATAGAACAACGTATTAGAAATCGTGTTAAAAAACAAATGGAAAAGAGTCAAAGAGAATATTATTTAAATGAACAAATGAAGGCTATTCAGAAAGAATTGAATGAAATAGATAATGTTTCAAATGAACATGAATTATTAAAAAGAAAAATAAAAAACACAAAGTTGTCTTTAGAAGCTCGTGAAAAGATTGAGTCAGAATTTAAGAAATTAAAGTTAATGTCCCCTATATCTGCAGAGGCAACTGTTGTTAGGAGTTATATTGATTGGATGTTGTTAGTGCCTTGGTGTATAAGAAGTAAAGTGAAAAAAAATTTAATTAAAGCACAGGAAGTTCTTGATAGAGATCATTATGGTTTAGATAAAGTAAAAGATCGTATTTTAGAATATTTATCAGTTCAAACTAGAACGCGTAAAATTAAGGGTCCTATTTTGTGTTTAGTTGGCCCCCCAGGTGTAGGTAAAACTTCTTTGGGTAAATCTATTGCTAAAGCTACTGGAAGAAAATATATAAGAATGGCATTAGGTGGGGTAAGAGATGAAGCTGAAATACGTGGTCATCGTAGAACTTATATTGGGTCTATGCCAGGAAAGATTATTCAAAAAATATCTAGTATTGGTGTGAATAATCCATTGTTTTTGTTAGATGAGATAGATAAGATGTCTCATGATATGAGGGGAGATCCTGCATCAGCATTATTAGAAGTATTAGATCCTGAGCAAAATGTTTCTTTTAATGATCATTATTTAGAAGTGGATTATGATTTATCTTCTGTTATGTTTGTTGCTACATCTAATTCAATGAATATACCTTTACCATTACTTGATAGGATGGAGGTTATTTATTTATCAAGTTATACTGAGGAAGAAAAATTAAACATTTCTAGGAAGTATTTATTATTTAAACAGATGCGTCGTAATGCTTTAAAAAAAAAAGAATTAATAGTAAAAGATGATGTATTTTTGGAAATTATACGTTATTACACAAGAGAATCTGGTGTAAGAAATTTAGAGAGAGAAATTTCAAGATTGTGTAGAAAGTCTGTAAAGATGTTATTAATGGATAAATCTAATAAAGTTATTACTATTGATATTAAAAATTTAAAAAATTTTTTGGGTGTAAAACGTTTTACTTATGGCATGATAGATAAGGAAAATAGAATTGGTCAAGTTACTGGGTTAGCATGGACAGAGGTAGGAGGGGATTTGTTAACTATTGAAGCTGCGTGTGTACCAGGAAAAGGAAAATTAAATTATACTGGGTCTCTTGGTGAAGTAATGCAAGAATCTATTCAGGCTGCATTGACTGTAGTACGTTCTTGTTCTGATAAGCTTGGAATTAATTCAAATTTTTATGAAAATAAAGATATTCATGTTCATGTTCCAGAAGGAGCTACTCCTAAAGACGGTCCAAGTGCTGGTGTTGCAGTGTGTACTGCGTTAGTTTCTTGTTTGACTGGTAATCCAGTTAAATCTAATGTTGCTATGACAGGTGAAATTACCTTACATGGTCAAATATTACAAATTGGAGGTTTGAAAGAAAAGTTGTTAGCAGCTCATCGTGGTGGAATTACATTGGTATTGATTCCATATGATAATAAACGAGATTTGGAAGATGTGTCTTCTGTTGTTATTAATAATTTGGATATTTGTTTTGTGAAACATATTGATGAAGTATTAGAATTAGCATTACAAAATTCTACATGTTGTGTATAAAATATTAAAATATTAAATTTAATCTAAAATATAATTATGTTTTATGTAAATTTTTTATTTTATAAATTTTATGATATTTTATAATGTATAATATTTTTTTACATTATATTTTATAATATTTTCATACTTTTGTTGTAATATTTTTTTGTTTGTTATTAATTAATTTTAATATTTTAGTCATTTATATATTTTAAAATTTTGTTTATTATTTTGAAATTTTATTATTTTTTATTTTATATAATTAAAATTAATTAATAATTTGATTTGTTTATTTTTTTAAATATTTTTACTTTTATGTAATTTATTAAATGCAAATATTATTTTTATATTTTTCTAATTTTTTTTATATTATTGTATATTTTGTTGTTTAATTTTATATCTATAATAATGTTATTAAATTTTTAATTTTTAAATTAAAATGAGATATTTTAGATTTTCTAGTTTTTTAATTATTTTTTTCATTTTTATTTTTGTTTTAACTGAAATAAGTAAGTATTTATTTTATTAATTTAATAGTATTAAACTATTGTATAGTTAATGAGAATAAAAGAAATTATGCAAAAAATATTATTTAATTTAAATTATTAATATATTATTTGAAATACTTGAAAAGTTTTTATTATTTATTTTGATTAATGAGATAAGTATATAAATTTATTTATAAAGTTTTTATTTATATGTTTATAAATACATTTTATATATTGAAAAAGTTTTAAAATTAAAATACTAATATATTAGTATGTTTTGTATTATATTAGTATGAAAAATTTTAATAATTTATGTTATTAAATATTTGAATAATTTCTTTTATGTTGATATTGTTTTTGTAAGTTTATATTTAAATATATGTTACTTTTGTAATTCTCTTTTTTTTAAATTTTATGTGGTATGTTAATATTGTTTTTATATTTATGTATTTTATTACAATTTAATATATATTAAATTAAATATATTTTAAAAATATGGTAAGTTATTTGAAAATTATTTTTTTGATCGGTCCTACTTCTTCTGGAAAAACTGATCTTTCTGTGTTATTAGGTCGTAGATTGCCAATAGAAATTATAAGTGTGGATTCCGCAATGGTTTATCGTGGAATGGATATTGGTACTGCAAAACCATCTTATAAAGATTTGTTAGATATTCCACATAGATTAATTAATATTTGTGATCCAATTGATAGTTATTCTGTATTTGAGTTTTACAAAGATTCTGTTAAAGCAATACATGATATTATTAAACGCGGTCGAATTCCTATGTTAGTTGGAGGTAGTATGTTTTATTTTAAATCTTTATTTAGTGGTGGATTTTCTGTTTTACCATCTAATAATAAAGAAATAAGATTATATATTAGTAATAAGGCAAATAAGATTGGATGGAAAAAAATGTATCAAAAATTAAAAAAAATTGATTTTACTTCAGCATGTCGTATTCACCCTAATGATATACAGAGAATATCTAGAGCTTTGGAAGTTTTTTTTGTTTCTGGTAAAACAATTACAGAATTAAGTAAAAATTTTTTAAAAAATTCTATTTTTGATAAATATAAGACATATAAATTTATTGTTTTTCCTTATAATAAAAGTTTATTACATAAACGTATTGAAAGAAGATTTTATGATATGTTATCCTTGGGATTTGAAAATGAGGTGCGTTTGTTATTTTCTAGAGGTGATCTTACTGAAAATATGCCTTCAATGAAATGTATTGGTTATCGTCAAATGTTGTTGTATATTACTGGAAGTATTAATTATAACGATATGATAAATAGAGCTATTTTTGCAACTAAGAATCTTGCAAAACGTCAAATTACTTGGATAAAAAAATGGAATAATTTTTATTGTTTAGATTCTGAAAATATTTTTGAATCACTTGATAAGGTGTTAAGAATTGTTCTTTGAGTAATATTTATTTTATTAAATAATATGGATATTGTGTTGTTATATATTAGATTTTAATGTGTATAATATTTAATATAATATAAATTTTATATATGAATTATAAGATAAATAAAATATGTAAGGAAACATTAATTGTGAAAGGAAAATCTTTACAAGATCCATTTTTAAATACATTGCGACGTGAACGTGTACCTGTTTCGATTTATTTAATAAATGGTATAAAGTTAGAGGGTAAAATTGAATCTTTTGATGTATTTGTTATTCTTTTAAAGAATACAGTTAGTCAAATAATTTATAAACATGCTATTTCTACTGTTGTACCCGCTCGTTCCATATTATATTATAATGATAATGTGAATAGTGGTAATTTTAACAATTATAAAAAAAATACAATATTTTCACAATCACGAGTTAGTGTGTTAAATAAGTTATCTAAAATATAATTTTATCAAATTTAATTTTGTTAGAATTTAAAATGTTAATGTTATATTTTTTAAGAAAAATGCATTATTTTAATGTATTTATGGAAATTATTTATGTATATTGATATTTAATAGATATTACATAATTAGTATTTATTAAAAATTTTAATGTATATTGTTTATTCTTATATTAAAATAATTATAATTTATTTAAGTTTATTTTTTAATAACATTAATTTAATATTAAATATTTTATTTATTTGTATGTTATTTATAAAATTTTTCAATTTTGTTATTTTTTAATAAAAAATTTTTTATAAATATATATTTTATATATTATAAGTATATTTAGTTTTTGGTGTTTAATTAATAGAATAATAAAAAATTTTAAATTATTAAATAAAAGCGTTGTATCTTATATGTTAAAGATAATAAAATTTTTTTCATTTTTTAATATAAAAAGTAATATTTATAGTTTTTTAAATTTTAATAAGTATATTAATAAATTATATGTGAATGGTCCTCCTGATTTAGAGGATGTTTTACGTAATTTTTTTAAAAAATTTAAAATTTTTAATTATAAAAATAAAATTTTTAATACTAATAAAATATATTTTAATAAGAATAATATTTATATTATTTTTTTTGTGGTATTTTTTATTATTTTATTTTTTATATGTAGTGGTTTTTATATAATACGAGAGGCTGAACGTGGTGTAGTATTAAGATTTGGTAAATTTCATCATATAGTTTTGCCAGGATTGAATTGGAAATTTAGTTTTATTGATTCTGTTCATACTGTTAATGTAGAATCTGTGCAGGAATTAGTATCTTCAGGAGTTATGTTAACATCTGATGAAAATGTTATTCGTGTTGAAATGAATGTTCAGTATCGTATTACTGATCCAAAATCTTATTTGTTTAGTGTTACTAATGCTGATGACAGTCTTAGACAAGCTACTGATAGTGCTTTGCGTGGTGTTATTGGTAAATATACAATGGATCGTATTCTTACTGAAGGCAGAACATTGGTTCGTAATGATACTCAACGTATTTTGGAAGATATTATTTATCCATATAATATGGGAATTACTTTGTTGGATGTTAATTTTCAGACTGCTAGACCACCAGAAGAAGTTAAGGAATCTTTTGATGACGCAATAGCTGCAAGAGAGAATGAACAACAATATATTCGAGAAGCTGAAGCTTATGTTAATGAAGTTCAACCTCGTGCTAATGGTAAAGCACAACGTATTTTAGAAGAAGGTCGTGCATATAAGACTAAATCTATTTTAAATGCAAAAGGTGAAGTTCAACGTTTTTTAAAAATATTACCGGAATATAAAATTTCTCCAGAGATAACAAAAGAGCGTTTGTATATAGATGTTATGGAGAGAGTATTAAGTGGTTCAAAAAAAATATTGGTTTCTAAAAATAATACAATTTTTTTAGATTATGGATTATTTAATAAAAATTTATTAAATTTTGTAAAAAATTCTGGTTAAGAAAAAATAATATTTTTAATATTAATTTATTATTTTAATGTGAAATAATAATTTATTAACTAATGTTATTTTTTATTTTTAATTATATTCAACTAATGTTATTTATTGTAAAAAAAATAATATGAGGTTATTAATATTGTGACACGACATATTGTAATTATATCTGTAATTTTTTCTGTATTAATATCTTTTTATACATCATGTTTTATTATTCAAGAAGGTCAATGTGGTATTGTTTTGAGATTTGGTAAAGTGTTACGTGATATAGATAATAATCCAATAGTTTATAATCCTGGTTTACATATAAAAATTCCTATTTTAGAAAAAGTTAAAAATCTTGATATTCGTATTCAAACTATGGAAAATCAAGAGGATAGATTTGTAACTATGGAAAAAAAAGATTTAATTATTGATTCATATATCAAATGGAGAATTAGTGATTTTAGTAGGTATTATTTAGCTACAGGTGGTGGTGATATATCTCAGGCTGAAACTTTGATTAGAAGAAAATTTTCTGATCGTCTTCGTTCTGAATTAGGAAAATTAGACGTTAAAGGAATTGTTACTGATTCTAGAAATCAATTAATGAGTGATGTTAGAAAATTGTTAAATTATGGTACAGTTGGTAATGATAATGAAAAAGTATTATCTAATAATTGTATGTTTTTTAGTAATTTTAAAAATAATGAATTTTATTTGGTTGATAGTTTTAAAGATAATTTAGAAATTAATCAAAATAGTATGGCTGCTTTAGGTATTGAGATAGTTGATGTTCGTATAAAACAAATTAATTTACCTGTAGAAGTTTCTGACGCTATTTATCAACGTATGCGTGCTGAAAGAGAGGCAGTTGCTAGAAGACATCGTTCTCAGGGGCAGGAGGAAGCAGAAAAATTGAGAGCTGTTGCTGATTATGAAGTTACTCGTACTTTATCTGAAGCTGAACATCAGTCATTAATTATTAGAGGTGAAGCTGATGCTGAAACTGTAAGGATATATGCAAATTCTTTTAACGAAGATCCTGATTTTTATATTTTTCTTAGAATGTTGCATGCTTATGAGAATAGTTTTAAAGATGATTATAATGTAATTGTTTTAAATCCTGAAAGTAATTTTTTGCGTTTTATGAAATTACAATAATTAAATTGTTTTATTTGTATATGTTGAAAACAAAATCTTATTTAATTTAATTAAAATAATATTTTATTATTTTATTTTAAGATGTTAGTTTTTAATTTTATTAAATTTAATTTTTTTAAAATTTTATATGAAAGGGTTGATTTTTTTATTTTTTTTGTATTAGTAGTTAATTTTTTTAATTTTTAAATTTTTGTTTATTTGTAAATGTGTGAAATAGTTTATGGTATACATGTTATAGAGTCTATTTTATATAAAAATCCTGATAGATTTTTAGAAGTGTATATTATTAATAATTATAATACACGTTTGAAAAAATTAGTATATTTTTTACAGAAATATGACATTTTAATTAAGTTTGTAAATAAAAAATTTTTATATAATATTGTTAAATATTATGGTGTACATCAGGGTATTGTGGCAAAAATTAAAAAAAATGTATTTAAAAATGATATTTTCTCATTTGTTTCAAGCAGATCTAGATCTTTGTTATTAGTTTTAGATGGTATTACTGACTCTAGAAATTTGGGAGCTTGTTTTAGAAATGCCGAAGCAGCTGGTGTAGATGCTATAATTGTTCCAAAGCATCGTTCCGCAAAATTAAATGCTATTGCTAAAAAATCTTCTAGTGGTTCATCTGAGTTAGTTCCATTTTTTAGAGTAAATAATTTGTCTAGAGTATTAAATTTTTTGAAAAGTTGTAATTTTTGGATTATTGGAACTAGTTCTAATTCTAATCATTCTTTATATAATGCAAAAGTTGATAGTGATTCTTTAGTTTTGATTTTAGGTTCTGAGGATAAAGGTATGCGTTTTTTGACAAGTAAATATTGTAATGAAATTGTCAGTGTTCCAATGTTTGGATTAATTTCTTCTTTGAATGTTTCTGTGGTATCTGGAATATGTTTATTTGAATTTATAAGAAAACGTAAATATAAATGAATATTAAAAATTTTTAATTTTTATATTTTAATATTTAATTATAACATGTTAATAAATTATTTATTTTTATTTTTTATTTTTCATTTATAGTTTTATAATATATCATTGTATTTGTATATTTTTATATATATTATTAGTGTTAAATTTTTGTAAAAATAAAATTTAAGTTTAAAAATGTATTTAATATTTATTAGATTTAATTTTTTGTTTATATATTTTTTAAATATTTTAATTGTATTCTTATTTAAGATAATTTTTAATATGATACATTTTTATTATATTGTTTGTGAATAAATTAATTTTTAAAAATTTGGAGATATTATGAGGAATTATGAAGTTGTTTTTATGGTACATCCTGATAAATTTAATCATATTGATAATATACTTAATAATTTTTTATTTATTATTGTTGATAAATATGGTGGTTTAGTATATCGTTTGGAATATTGGGGTTGTTTAAACCTAACATATCCTATTAAAAAATTGTATAAAGCTTATTATTTTTTATTAAATGTTGAAGTTGTTAAAAATGCAATTGATGAAATAAAAAAGATTTTTAAAATTGATGTTTTTGTTATTAGAAGCATGATTATTCGTGTTAAGTTAGCTATTACTGATGTTTCGCCTATGATGAAAATAAGAGAGGATTATACATAATCATTTTAAATAAATAATATAAAAATATTTAATTTTTTTTATTTTTTATTAATAGTAGATATATCTTATTTTTTGAAAATTATAATTTGTTGTTTTAAACATGTAATGTTTTGTATTATTGTTACAAACATGAATTTGTTCTTATTGAATGTAATTATCAATATTTTTGAATTTATATGTTTTAGGAGAATATTTATATGATATATTATACTCGTCGTAGAAAGTTTTGTCGTTTTAGAGTAAAAAATATTATTGAAATTGATTATAAGGATATTTCTGTATTAAAAAATTATATTACTGAAAGTGGTAAAATTGTACCTAGAAGAGTTACTGGAACTAGTATGAAATATCAACGTCAATTATCTAGTGCTATTAAAAAAGCTAGATATATTTCTTTATTACCTTATACAGATAATAATTATTTTTTATCAGAAAATTTTCTTAAAGAGGATAATGTATGAAAGTTATTCTTATTAAGAAGGTGTTAGGGTTAGGTGATTTAGGAAATATAATAAATGTTAAGCCAGGTTATGCTAGAAATTTTTTGTTTCCTAATGGAATAGCAATTTTAGCAAGTAAAAAAAATATAGAAAATATTAAAAGTTTTAAAAAAAATGTTAATATTGTTTTTGAAACAAATTATGTTGAGGCTAAAAATAAAGCTGATAGAATTAATAAACTAGAAAAAATTGTTATTGAGTCTAGAGTATCAGATCATGTAACTGGTAAATTATTTGGGTCTGTAAATGCTAAAAATATTTGTATAGCTATGTCAAAATTTGGAATAAATATTTTACAAAAGGAAATATTTATGCCTAGTGGTGTTTTTAAGTTTATTGGTAAATATTATATAAATATTAAATTGCATAAAAAAGTATCTGTAAATTTTTGTATTATTGTTATTGAAAAGAAAGATTAGTTTTTGTATTATTTATTTCATGTTGTATTTATATAATTAAATATTTTATTTCGTTAAAATTTTTAAATATTTTATAATATTTTTCATTGAATTAATATTTTCTTTTAAATGAAATATTATTTGTGTAATATTAATGAATTAATAATTTCTTCTTTGGCTATTTTAGAATTTTTCCATGAATTAATTTTAACCCATTTTTTTTTTTCTAAATCTTTGTAATGTTTAAAAAAATAAGATATTTGTGTTTTTATGAATTTAGGGAACAGATTTATATCTGTTATTTTATTGTATTGTGTAGATAATGTTTCATGTGGTACAGCTAATATTTTAACATCTTTTCCAGATTCATCTGTCATATCCAACATTCCTATAGGTTTACATCTTATTATTGTTCCTGGGTACAGAGGGTATGGTGTATGTACTAATACATCTAGAGGGTCTCCGTCGTGAGATAATGTATTATTTATATACCCGTAATTACATGGATATAGTAGTGTTGTTGGTATGAAACGATCTACAAATATATGTCCTGTTTCTTTGTTTATTTCATATTTTACTGGGTAAGTATTTGCAGGAATTTCAATTATTGCATATATGTCTTCAGGAGTATTTTCACCGGTTGGTACGTTGGAAAAATATTCATTTTTTTTCATATTATTTATATTTTTATTAAGTTTGTTTAAAATTACATTATTTTATTATATATTTTATTAAATTGGAGTTTTTCATTATTTATTAATTTTATTTTATTAAATTTAAAATATATTATTGTATAATAATAATGAAATTTTATTTTGTAAATAAGTTTTGTATTATTTAATATATAAAAATTTTATATTTTTACATTAAAAATTTCATGGATAATTTTTAATTAAATATTTTAATATGAATTTAAATATAATTTTTAAAATATTAATTTTAATTTAAATAAATTATGTTTTTGTTTTTAAATATTAAGTTTGAATTATTTTTAATATTTAAATATTTTATTAATATTAAATATAAATTATATTTTTCATGTTAATTTTATTTTTTTACAAACAAAACCTAAAATTTACATAAAAATATATATAATATTTTTTATATTTTTTGTTTAAAAAAAATTATTTAAACAAAAATATAATAAGTTAAATTATGATATATAATTCAATATTTTGAATTACTAAAATAGTTAAAAGGATTATTTTATGTATGCAATATTTCAGTATGGCGCAAAACAATATAAAGTGAGTAATAAACAAATTATTCGTTTTGAAAAAATAGATTTAGAAATTAATAAGATTTTAGTGTTTGATAAAATTTTGATGGTTGTTGATAAACATAAAGTTAAAGTTGGTTATCCATTTATTAAAGATGTTAAAATTTTTGCAAATGTTTTAAAACATGGTCGTTTTGATAAAATTTTAATAATAAAATATAATAGACGTAAACATCATAAGAAAAGTTTAGGTCATCGTCAATGGTATACTGATGTTAAAATAAATAATATTGTTGTATAAATTGATATTTATTGTAATTTATATTTTAAAAATTATATAGGAAAGTTATGGCACATAAAAAAGCTGGTGGTTCTACTAGAAATGGTAGAGATTCTTGTGGTAAACGCCTAGGTGTTAAGCATTTTGGTGGTGAATTAATTAAATCTGGTGTTATTATTGTAAGACAGCGTGGAACAAAGTTTCATGCAGGAATAAATGTTGGTTGTGGTCGTGATCATACTTTATTTGCATTGAGGTGTGGTAGAGTAAAATTTGAAGTTAAAGGTTATAAAAAAAGAAAGTTTGTTTCAGTTTTTTAGTTTTAGTTGTATTTTAAAATAATTTATATTTTTAATATATTTATATGTTAAATAATTTATTTAAATATTTACTTTATATTAGGTAATATTATGAAATTTGTTGATGAAGCAATTATTGTGATACATTCTGGTGATGGGGGTAATGGGTGTGTTAGTTTTTGCAGGGGTAAATATTCATTAAAAATTCCTAATGGGGGTGATGGCGGTGATGGAGGAAATGTATTTTTATTAACGAAAAAAAATATAAATACCTTATTGGATTTTCGTTTTAATAGAGATTTTTTTGCTGAATGTGGTAAAAATGGTAGTAGTAATAATTGTACAGGTAGACGTGGTCGTGATTTATATATATATATTCCTGTTGGAACTAGAGTAATAAATTTAGAAAATAATAAAATTATTATTAATATGTTTAAAGATAATCAATCCTTTATGATTGCTAAAGGTGGGTTACATGGTCTTGGAAATGCTAGATTTAAATATTCTGTAAATTATCTTTTAAGAAATAAAATTTTTGGAACTAAAGGTGAAAAATATAAAATTAAATTAGAATTAATTTTATTAGCTGATGTTGGTGTAGTTGGATTACCAAATTCTGGTAAATCAACTTTTGTTAGAGCAGTAACTTCTGCTAAACCAAAGGTTTCTGAATATCCTTTTACTACATTATTTCCAAGTTTAGGTATAGTTAAAGTAAACAAAAAAAGTAATTTTATTATAGCAGATTTACCAGGTATAATTGAAGGAGCATCTCGTGGTGTTGGTTTGGGTATTCGTTTTTTAAAGCATTTGGAAAGGTGTTCTATATTGTTACATTTAATTGATTTACTTCCATTAAATGGAAGTAATCCAATTAAAAATATTAATGTTTTATTTAGAGAAATGGAACAATATAATATTTTATTAAAAAAAAAAACACATTGGTTAGTATTTAATAAAATTGATCTTTTTCCAAATATTGATATAGCTAAAGATTTAGTTAGAAATATTGTTTGTTATTTAAATTGGAATAAACAATATTATTTGATTTCTGCTTTTTATAGAAATGGAATACAAAAATTGTGTTATGATATTATGCAATTTATTAATGCTAATTGTATTAATGATACATAGTATTTATTTAGTTTAATTATATTTTGTATAGGTTAAATTAATATTTTTAGTTTTTTAGAATTTAAATATGTTTTGTTTTTTATTTTTATTTTTTATTTATTTGTATTTTTGTTTTAATTTTTATTTTTTTAAAAATTTATTTATGTTTTAAAAAAATTAATAATTTATTTTATTTTTAACATTTATATTATTAATTTAAAATATTTTATTAAACAAATTATTTATTTTAAATATTTTAATATTTTTATTTAAATTAATTGTAATATTAATGTATAAAATTTTATTTATTATAAAATTTAATATTATATAAATTTTATTAAAATTGATTGTAAAAATACTTTATTTTTTTGAAAAACAAATTTATTATTTTTTATTATTTTGTTAATATGTAAAATTTTTATTAGATAAATTATTCTATTATTGTAATTTGTTTTATATATTAAAATATAAAAATTATATATTTTACTAAATTTAATTTAGAATATAACATATATTATTATATTGTAAATAAATTTTATAAACTTTGATAATTTATTTATGTACATAATAGTGAATTGTTAATTAAAAAATATATTGTGCATTTTTGTTTTTTTTCATTTTTGAAAGATTTGAAATATTAGAGGTATATATGAAAAAAATTCCAATGACTTTATGTGGCTTTAAACAGCTTCGTCAAGAACTTGAATATCTTAAAAATATACGTCGATCTCAAATTATTGAATCTCTTTCTGAAGCAAGGAAACATGGTGATTTAAAAGAAAATGCTGAATATCATTCAGCTAGGGAACAACAAGCTTTTTGTGAGTGTAGAATTCAAGAAATAGAAATTAAACTTTCACATTCTGAGATTATTGATGTAACTAAACTTACACCTAGTAATAGAGTAATTTTTGGAGTAACTGTTAGTATAAATAATTTAGATACAAAAAGAATATATAAATATAAGATTGTTGGTGATGATGAAGCAGATTTTAAAAAAAATTTAATTTCTATTAATTCTCCACTTGCTAGAGGTCTAGTTGGTAGAGAAGAGGGTGATGTTGTTGTTATTAGAACACCTCGAGGGAATGTGGAATATAAAATTGTTAAAGTTGAATATGTATGATAATTATTAATATTTATTTTTTTATTAAAAAATTATTTATATAATTTTTATAGATTTTAATATTGATTATTTTGATGATATTACTTATTAGTATAATATTTTAATGTCTATGTAATATAATAGATATTGTTAAAATATATAATTTTATAATAATATTTTATTTTATGTGTAAAATTTATTAAAATATTTTAATATTATTTATTTATATTTATTTTAATTTTCTAATTTAGTTAATGAAATTTTTTAAAAAAGCTAATATTATATTAATAAATTATTTAATGATAAATAAAAATTACTAATAATTTTTGTATGATTAAAAATCGTTCTTTAAGTTCTTTATCTTGGTTGCGAAGACACCGTAATGACATATATGTTCGTAAGTCAAAGTATCATGGATTTCGTTCTCGTTCCTGGTTTAAAATTTCTGAAATACAAAAAAAAGATAAAATATTTTATTCTGGTATGGTTGTAATAGAATTGGGTTCTTCACCTGGAGGTTGGTCGCAGTTTATATTGAATGAAATTGGAATTACAGGATATCTTGTTTCTTGTGATATAATTGAAATGAAAGTATTAGAAGGCATGGATTTTGTACACGGTAATATTTATAATTTGAAAACGGTAAATAATATTTTGGGAAAAGTTAAAAATAGAAAAGTTCAAGTTGTTTTGTCTGATATATCTCCAAATTTGAGTGGAATTTCAATAATTGACATTTCTAAATTTACATATCTTATAAAATTTTTATTATGTACATTTTATGATGTTATTTCTTCGAGAGGAAAATTTTTAATTAAAGTTTTTCAAGGTGAGGATTTTGAAGATTCATTAAAGGAAATAAGTTATTTGTTTAAAGAAGTAAAAATTCGTAAACCAAAATCTTCCAGATTTAATTCTCGGGAAGTGTATATTGTAGCTACCAAGAAATAAAATAGGATGTGTTGTTTTTATTTTAAAATATTAAAATATGAGGTTAATTTTTAATTAATATGGTTAAAAATCTAATTCTTTGGTTGGTAATTGCAGTAATATTAATGTCTATATTTCAAAGTTTTGGTCCAAATGATTCTAATGGTAGAAAAGTAGATTATTCTACTTTTATGTCAGAGTTAGATCAAGGTCAAATAAAAGAAGCACATATTAGTGGTCGTGATATTACTGTAATTAAAAAAAATAATTATCGTTATGTTACATATATTCCGGTTCATGATTCTAAATTATTAGATTTACTTTTAACTAAAAAGGTTAAAATAGTTGGTGAGCCACCGGAGGAACCAAGTTTATTAACATCAATTTTCATTTCTTGGTTCCCGATGTTTTTATTGATTGGTGTGTGGGTATTTTTTATGAGACAAATGCAAGGTGGTGGAAAAGGAGCAATGTCTTTTGGGAAAAGTAAAGCTAGAATGTTGTCTGAGGATCAAATTAAAACAACTTTTGCTGATGTTGCTGGTTGTGATGAAGCAAAGGAAGAGGTAAGTGAACTTGTAGATTATTTAAAGGAACCTGGACGTTTTCAAAAATTAGGCGGTAAAATACCCAAAGGTATACTTATGGTTGGCCCCCCAGGTACTGGTAAAACTCTTTTAGCTAAAGCAATTGCTGGTGAAGCGAAAGTTCCATTTTTTACAATTTCTGGGTCTGATTTTGTTGAAATGTTTGTTGGTGTTGGCGCTTCAAGAGTTAGAGATATGTTTGATCAAGCTAAAAAATCATCACCTTGTATTATTTTTATTGATGAAATTGATGCTGTTGGAAGACAGAGGGGGACTGGTCTGGGTGGTGGCCATGATGAAAGAGAGCAAACATTAAATCAAATGTTAGTAGAAATGGATGGGTTTGAAGGTAATGAAGGTATTATTGTAATTGCAGCAACTAATCGACCTGATGTTTTAGACCCGGCTTTGTTACGACCTGGTAGATTTGACAGGCAGGTTGTTGTTGGTTTGCCAGATGTTCGTGGTAGGGAACAAATTTTGAAAGTGCATATGTATCATGTTCCAATATCTAAAGATATGGACGTTTCTGTTATTGCTCGTGGTACACCAGGTTTTTCTGGAGCTGATTTAGCAAATTTAGTAAATGAGGCTGCTTTATTTGCTGCTAGAAAAAATAAAAACATAGTTTCTATGGAAGAATTTGAAAAAGCTAAAGATAAAATTATGATGGGTGCTGAGAGACGTTCTATGGTGATGACTGAATTACAAAAAGAATCAACTGCATATCATGAAGCAGGTCATGCAATTGTTGGAAGATTAGTACCAGGGCATGATCCTGTTCACAAAGTTACAATTATACCACGCGGGTGTGCACTTGGAGTGACATTTTTTTTACCAGAATCAGATAATATTACTGCCAATCGTCAAAAACTTGAAAGTCAAATTTCTACTTT
Source organism: Candidatus Westeberhardia cardiocondylae (assembly GCA_024648785.1). Taxonomy (GTDB): domain Bacteria; phylum Pseudomonadota; class Gammaproteobacteria; order Enterobacterales; family Enterobacteriaceae; genus Westeberhardia; species Westeberhardia cardiocondylae_C. The sequence continues at coordinate 52,611 of JABYQB010000002.1, forward strand.
GTACGGAGGTCGTTTAGCTGAAGAAATTATTTATGGTGAGGAAAAAATATCTACAGGATCATTTAATGATATAAAAGTTGCTACATCTATTGCACGTAATATGGTAACACAATGGGGTTTTTCAGAAAAACTTGGTCCATTATTATATGCTGATGAGGATGGAGAAATATTTCTTGGACGTTCTGTTGCTAAAGCAAAACATATGTCTGATGATACAGCTCGTATTATTGATCAAGAAGTTAAATTATTAATAGAAAGAAATTATACTCGTGCTCGTATTTTATTATTAGAAAATATAGACATCCTTCATGCTATGAAGGATGCATTGATGAAATATGAAACTATTGATTCTAGACAGATTAATGATTTAATGTCTCGTAGTGTTGTTAGCCCCCCTTCTGAATGGATTGATAATTCAAATATTGAAGAAAAAAATAAAAATTAATTAATGTTTTTTTAAAAAATTATTTACTTTTTTTATTTAATTTTTTTAATTTTGTTTGTTGTTTTTAGTTTATTTTATTACAAAATTTTTTACAATTTTATTGTATTAAGGATATGAGTATTCTAAATTTTATTTCATATTTATTTTATGATTATAATAAAATATATTAATTTATATATATATATTCTTATTAAGAAATGTATGATGTTTTGTGTTAATTTTTGATGATTTATCATTTATTGTAAATATTTTTGTTTTATTTAATAAAAAATTATTTATATTTGTATAAAATAATTATTGCATTTGACTTATTATAAGTTATACTCATTATGTGTTTTATTTTTTTTAATAATTTTTTATTTTTATTTTTTAATATGGTGTAATACTATTATGTATGAAATAATTTTAACAATTTTTTTGTTTGATATAATTTGTTTAGTAACATTTATTATGTTACAACAAGGAAGAAGTATTGGATCAGGATATTCATTTAATACAAATAATTCTGATATTTTTTTATCATCTAGTTATGTTAGTAGTTTTATGAATAAGGTTATTATTTTTTGTTCATTAGTTTTTTTTTGTTTAGTCTTTTATTAGTTAATTTTAATTATTATCAATATACAGATGAATGTAAATTGGGTTATTTAGATAAAGATAAAGTTGAATGTGATAAAAATATTATTTTAGATAATTCTTTTGAAGATATACCGAATTAAATTTTAGTTGTTAATTTTTTAATTTATGCCGAGGTGGTGGAATTGGTATACACGCTACTTTGAGGTGGTAGTTTCCCTTGTTCGGGTTTTGCAGGTTCAAATCCTGTCCTCGGTATTATATAATATTTTCGCGGGGTGGAGCAGTATGGTAGCTCGTCGGGCTCATAACCCGGAGGTCGTTGGTTCGAATCCAACCCCCGCAACCTATTTTAAAATTTTAATATTAATTCATATTTAAATTATAATTTTATTTAATTATTTTAATTATTATTTTTTTATATCTTTATAAGATATTTTATAAAAATTTTTAAAAAAATTTTTTGTTTTTATTAATTATCGTGTATCTATAAGTATTTAATTATAAATTTTATAATTTTATAGTTATTAAATTATTAGATTTTATATTTGTTACTATATTGTTAAAGTTTATTTTTATTATATTAGTGTTTTATTTTTTTAAAAAATCATTAATCATAAAATATAAAGTATAATTAATTTATTTAATAAATAATAAAATAATAAAAATTTTAATTATTTATTTAATATTTAATGGTTTTAAAAAGTTATTTAAGATTTTTCATTATATATTTTAAGGATTATTAAGATGAATAAAGAAGTTCTTTCTGTTATTGAATCTGTTTCTAATGAAAAATCTATTCCTAAAGAAAAGATTTTCGAAGCTTTAGAAACAGCTTTAACTATAGCAACTAAAAAACAATATGAATGTGATATTGATGTTAGAGTTGATATAAATAGAAAATCTGGAAATTTTACAACTTTTCGTCGTTGGTTGATTGTACAAAAAGTAATTTATCCAACACGAGAGATTACTTTAGAGGCAGTACAAATAGAAAATCCAAAAGCAAGTGTTGGTGAATATGTTGAGGATGAAATGACATCTATTTCTTTTGATAGAATTTCCACACAGACTGCTAAACAAGTTATTGTTCAAAAAGTTCGTTCTGCTGAAAGATTAATTATCATAAATCAATTTCGTAAATATGAAAATAAAATTGTACACGGAGTAGTAAAAAAAGTGAATAAAGATAATATTATTGTAGATTTAGGTAATCATGCAGATGCTATACTTTATCGTGATGATATATTACCAAAAGAAAATTTTAGATTAGGTGACCGTATACGTGGAATTTTGTATGCAATTCGTCCAGAAGAAAAGGGTGTTCAGTTATTTATGAGTAGATCAAAAATAGAAATGTTATTGGAATTGTTTCGTATTGAAGTTCCTGAGATAAATGAAGGAATTATAGAAATAAAATCTGTTGCTAGAGATCCAGGATTACGATCAAAGATTGCCGTTAAAACTAAAGATAAACGTATAGATCCTGTTGGAGCATGTGTTGGAATGCGTGGTTCTAGAGTGCAAGCTGTTTCTGATGAATTAAATGGTGAAAGAATAGATATTATTTTGTGGGATGATAATCCTGCTAAATTTGTAATTAATGCTATGTCACCTTCTGAAGTAAATTCTATTGTTTTAGATGAAGATAAACATACTATGGATATTGCAGTAGAAGTTAATAATCTTGCTAAAGCTATTGGTAAAAATGGACAAAATGTTCGTTTAGCTTCTCAAATTAGCGGGTGGGATTTAAATGTTATGACAACGGAAGATTTGAATAAAAAACGTCAAGAAGAAATAATGTTGTCTTTAAATATTTTTACAACTAAACTAAATATTAGTGATAATATTGCTTTAATTTTAATAAATGCTGGTTTTTATTCTCTTGAAGAATTAGCTTATGTTCCTATTAATGAATTATTAGAAATAAAAGAAATTGAAAAAGAGACAATTTTGATGATTAGAGAAAAATCTAAAAATATTTTAACTACTTTTGCATTAAGTAATGAAGAGGATAATTTTGTAAAAAATGTTCCTTCTGAAGATTTGTTAATGTTACCAAAACTAGATCGTGATATGGCGTTTAAATTAGCTAAATTTGGTATTTGTACTTTAAAAGATCTTGCTGATCAAGGTGTTGATGATTTAATTGAGATTGATGGTTTAAATAGTAAAAAAGCAGGAGAACTAATTTTGGCTGCCAGAGATATTTGTTGGTTTAAAAATGATATATAGAATATTACATAATTATTATAAAGGAATATTATGACAGATATAACAGTAAAGTTACTTTCTTTGGAAATTAATACTTCAGTTGATAGGTTGTTAAAACAATTTTCTGAAGCTGGTATAAATAAAACAGAGTTAGATTATGTAACTCAGAAAGAAAAAGAAATATTATTATTATATTTGAAAAATAATAAAGGTGATAATTTAAATGAATTGATTTTACAAAGAAAAAAACATAGTTTATTAAATGTTTTTGGTGTGGGTGGTAAAAATAAATCTATTCAAGTTGAAATACGAAAAAAAAGGATTTTTTTAAAAAAATCAAGTTTTGTTCAAGAAAATCATATACGTAATAATGAAATATTAAATAAAAATAATGATATTAATCATATTGTAAATATTAAAAAAAATATTGATAATATTAAAAATTTAAAAAATGTTAAAAATGTTTTTCCTCGTTCTTTAAAAGAAAAAAAAAATAATTTTGTTAGAGTTGATAAGGAAAAATTTTTTCAAAAGACTAAAAGGGGTCTTATTAAAGATAAAGATAAATGGAATAAAGCTTCTTTTTTAAAGAAAGCAAGTGTTATTGATCAAGATATAAATTTTAAAGATAATTGTTTTCATAATAGTAAAAAATATATGCATGATTTTGAAAACAATAGTAATAAATCGTATTGTCAAAGTAATAAGAATTCTGTAAAAGATAAAGATTTTTCTTATTATTTAGATTATAAAGTTTTTCGGAAAAATGATAATGATAGTATTTCAAACACTGTTAGTACTCAATATGAAAATAAAAAAAATAATATTTTTTCACGTAAAGCAAATATAAATACAAAAAAAAATAAAAAAAGACGTATAATTGTTGATGATTTTACCATATCGGAATTATCTAATAAAATTTCTGTGAAATCTTCAGAAGTTATGAAGATTGTTAGTAAATTAAATATTGGTATTGTAAACGTTAATCAAAAAATTCCAAAAAAAATTGTAAAATTTATTGTAGAAAAATTTGGTTATCAAGTTGTTCTTCATAAGAAAGATTTTTTAGAAGATTCCATAGTATCTTACAGAAAGTTGCATAATGATAGTTTTATTTCTTTACCAAGAGCTCCTGTAGTTACTATAATGGGGCATGTTGATCATGGAAAAACTTCATTATTAGATTATATTCGTTCGGAAAAAACAATTTTAAAAGAAATTGGAGGAATTACTCAAAGAATTGGAGCATATCATGTAAAAACTAATAATGGAATTATTACTTTTATTGATACACCAGGTCATGAAGCATTTAGTTTAATGAGAATGAGAGGTGCGAATATTACAGATATTGTAGTATTAGTTATAGCTATAGATGATGGTTTAATGCCACAAACTATTGAGTCAATTCAGTATGCTAAGAAAGCACAGGTTCCAATAATAGTAGCTATCAATAAAATTGATAAATTAACAACAAATTTAGATAATATTAAAAAAGAATTGTTTACTTATGGTATTCAATCGGAAGATTGGGGGGGTGAAAATCAATTTGTATGTATTTCTGCTAAATTTGGAACAGGTATTGATGATTTATTGTGTGCCATTTTAGCTCAAGCTGAAATTATGGAATTAAAATCTGTTTATGATTGTATGGCTTCTGGTATAGTTATTGATTCATATTTAAATAGAGGGTATGGACCAATTACTACTATATTGGTTAAAGAAGGTACAATTAAAAAAGGTGATATTGTATTATGTGGTTTGGAATATGGAAGAATAAGAGCTATTCGTGATGAATTTGGTAGAAATATTATTTCTGCAGGCCCTTCAACTCCTGTTGAAATTATTGGTTTATCAAATGTTACTATTGTTGGTGATAAAGCCATTGTTGTTGATAACGAAAGAAAAGCTAAAGCAGTAGCTATTAATCGTAAGGAAAAATTTAAAGAGTTGAAATTATATAATCAAGAAAAAAAATCGGTATCGGGAAATATTTTTACTAAAATTAAAAATAATAAAGTAATTATATATAACATTGTATTAAAAACTGATACTCAAGGTTCTCTTGAAGCAATTAGTAATTCTTTATTAATTTTATCTAATGAGTTAATTAAAATTAAAATAATTGGGTGTGGTGTTGGTGATGTTACAGATAGTGATGTTATGTTAGCATTATCAGCTAACTCTGTATTAATTGGGTTTAATGTTCGTCTTGTTACATTAATTCGTGAATCTTTTTATGAAGAACGTATAGATATTCGTATGTATTCGATTATTTATAATTTAATAGATGATATTAAAAATGAAATATCCAAAATTTTGTCATTAAAATGTGATAAACAAATTATTGGTTTAGCTAGGGTTCAAAATGTTTTTAGTTCTGTTATATTTGATATTGTTTGTGGTTGTATTGTAATTAAAGGTGTTTTGAAAAAGAATAATAATATGTGTATATTTCGTAATAAAAATATTATATATGAAGGTAAATTGGAATCTTTACGTCGTTTTAAAAATGATGTTGATGAAGTTAATTGTGGCATGGAGTGTGGTATTGGTATTAAAAATTTTTCTGATATTCATTTGGGTGATATTATAAAGGTATTTGATAATAAAATTTAAAAATAATATGATTATTACTATATTTTATTTATTAAATAGTTTAATAAAATATTTTTGATGAAATTTTGAGGTTGTAGATTTTATGTTTAAAGAATACAATCGTACACATAAAGTTGCTAGAGAAATACATAGAAATGTTTCTTGTATTTTACAACGTGTAGTTCAAGATCCTAGAATTGGAATAGTTACTATTACTGAAGTTAATATGTCACGAGATTTATGTTATGCAAAGATTTTCGTAACTTTTCTTAATTATAAGAAACAAAAAGAAATAAAAATTGCGATTAAATTATTACAAAATATGTCTGGTTTGATTCGTTTTTTAATATTAAAATATATTAACCTTAGATTTGTTCCAAAATTAATTTTTATGTATGATTATTCTTTATTAAATGGTATTAAGATATTTAAATTAGTTGATAAGTCCTGTAAAAATAAGTAATATTTTTTTTTATGTGTTTAATATACATTAATAATTCAATAATATTTTTTATAATTTTTTAATTTTATTTTTTATTTATTAGTTTGTGTTTTAGTCTATTAATTAGAAATTAAAATATTTATTATGTAATTTTATTCTATTATTAATTAGAAAAGTAAATTTTGTAACTATTTTAAACTTAAATTTTGTATTTTATAACAAAATCATTTTTTTAATTTATGATTTATTTAATTTTGGGTGATAATTATATTATGAATGAATGTAAGTTATTAAAAAAAAATATTATTTTAAAATTTGGTGATTCTATAAAAAATAGTGGTTCTTCTGAAGTTCAAATTGCTATTTTGACTTATAGAATTAATTATTTAAATATTCATTTTTCACATCATAAAAAAGATTACCATAGTCGTTTTGGTTTGTTCCGCATGATTTCTAAAAGAAGAAAATTGCTTGATTATTTAAAAAATCAAGATTTTAATAAGTATATTAATTTAATAAAAGAATTAGGTTTACGTCGTTAAAATATAAATAATTTTTAATATTGATTAAATATTGTATTTCAAAAAAATAAATTATTATAAAATATAAATATATTAGTTGAAAGTATTTTAATGATACTGTTATAATTCACTATATTATATTTTTAATAAAATTTATTTTATAAAATTTCATTTTGAAAATATATTTTTTATTTTAATTTATTGTATTAAAAAAGGAAAATATTTTGTTAAGTTCTGTTGCTAAAAAATTTAAATATGGAAAACATAATATTATTATAGAAACAGGAATGATTGCTAAACAAGCATCATCTTCTGTTTTGGTTAATATGGATGATACAGTAGTTCTTGTAACTGTGGTCGGGGACAAAAAAATAAAGCCTGGTCAATTATTTTTTCCGTTAATTGTTAATTATCAAGAAAGGACTTATGCTGCTGGAAGATTTCCTGGTGGGTTTTTTCGTAGGGAGGGTAGACCAAGCGAGAATGAGATATTAATTTCTAGATTAATTGATCGACCAATTCGTCCTTTATTTCCTAAAAATTTTTTTTATGAAGTTCAGATTGTTGCAACTGTAATGTCTATTAATCCTCAAGTAAATCCAGATATTGTTGCAATTATTGGTTCTTCTGCCGCACTTAGTTTGTCTGATATTCCATTTTATGGACCTATTGGAGCATCTCGTGTTGGTTATATTAATAATAAATACGTTTTAAATCCTACTGTTAATGATTTAAAAGAAAGTGAATTAGATTTGATTATTTCAGGAACTTGTGATTCTGTATTGATGGTTGAATCTGAATCAAAATTATTAAATGAAGATCAAATTTTCGGAGCAATTGTTTACGGACAGGAAAAACAAAAAATAATAATTGAACAAATTAATGAATTAGTGTCAAAAGTTGGTAAAACAAAATGGATATGGAATACATATGAAAATTATGATGACATAAAAACAAAGATTTTCAAACTAGCTAAATTTAAATTAGAAAAAGCTTATAAAATTTCTAATAAAGATAAAAGATATACTACTATTGAATCCATTAAAATGTATGTTAAAGACATTTTATGTCGTGAAGGAAATAATTGTGATGAAAATATTTTTCATAATTTTTTTAATGATTTAGAGAAGAGTATTTTTAGAAAACGTATTTTAAATGGAGAACCTCGATTAGATGGTAGAAAAAGTAATATGATTCGTAATGTTGATATGAATGTAGGTATTTTTCCAAGAACTCATGGATCTTCAATATTCACTAAAGGTGAAACTCAAGTTTTAGTTATTGTTACTCTTGGTACTGAAAGAGATGCACAAAATATTGATTCATTAATAGGTGACAGAATAGATCGTTTTTTGTTTCATTATAATTTTCCATCTTATTGTGTTGGTGAAATAGGTATGGTTGGTCCACCAAAACGTCGTGAAATTGGTCATGGGAAATTGATAAAGAAATCTATTCTACCTGTTATGCCAAGTTTGGAAGATTTTCCATATACTGTTCGTGTTGTTTCAGAAATTACTGAATCAAATGGTTCTTCATCTATGGCATCTGTATGTGGGGCATCTCTTGCATTAATGGATGCTGGAGTACCTATAAAAACGTCAGTTGCTGGTGTTGCAATGGGATTAGTTAAAGATGGAAATCGTTTTGAAATATTGTCAGATATTTTAGGAAATGAAGATCATTTTGGAGATATGGATTTTAAAATTTCTGGATCAAAAATTGGTATTACTGCATTGCAAATGGATATTAAAATACTTGATATAAATTACGATATTGTTCGTATGTCTTTATTAAAGGCAAGAGTCGCTTTATTGTCTATAATTGATGATATGGAAAAAGTTATTAAATATCCAAAAAGAGATATTTCTAAATTTGCTCCTCGTATTTATCTTATGAAGATTAATCCTGATAAAATAAGAGATGTTATTGGTAAAGGTGGTTCTATTGTTCGTTCTTTGACTGAAGAAACAGGTACTGTAATTGAAATTAAGGAAGATGGTATTATAAAAATAGCTGCAATAGATGTTGAAAAAGCTAAATATGTTATTCGTCGCATTGAAGATATTGTTACTACAAAAATTGAAGTAGATCGAATTTATAATGGAAAAGTAACTAGAATAGTACATTTTGGTGCATTTGTTTCTATTATTGGTGGTAAGGAAGGTTTAGTACATATTTCACAAATTTCTGATCAACATGTAAAAAAAGTAGATGATTACTTAAAATTAGGACAAAAAGTATCTGTGAAGGTTTTAGAAATAGATAATCAAGGACGTGTGCGTTTAAGTATTAAAAAAGCTAATAATATTAAATTTTAGATAAATAATAAGGAATTAATATTTTTTATTGTTTTATTTTTATATTTTATATTTTATTTTTTGAGTTAAAAATTATATTTAAGGTAATTAAATAAGAATTAGAAATAATTATTTTATTGAAATATAATTTTAAATTTTATTTTTATATTAAAAAAAATTTATTTATCTCTAAATATAATTCGACCTTTTTTTAAGTCATACGGAGTTAATTCTACAATTACTTTATCACCTGTTAAGATTCTAATATAATTTTTTCTAATTTTACCAGATATATGTGCAATTATTGTGTGACCGTTTTCTAATATTACACGAAACATAGTATTAGGTAATGTATTTATAACTGTTCCTGTCATTTCAATATTATTTTTTTTGGACATATTTTACCTATTTATGATAAAAATTATAATGTTTGTAATATAATGTATTGTAATAAAATTTTTTATTATTAAAGTTTGTTTAAATATTTTTCAGCATCTAATGCTGCCATGCATCCAGTGCTTGCTGCAGTAATTGCTTGTCTATAATTGTTATCTATAACATCACCAGCTGCAAATATTCCAGGTATAGAAGTAGATGTCATATTATTTTTTTCAAATTTTACATTTATATACCCATTTTTTAAGTTTAATTGATTTTCAAACAATGTAGTATTTGGTTTGTATCCAATAGCTATAAATAATCCTGATATTTGTATATATTGTGTAATATTTGTGTTATTTTTTTGTATATATATTCCAGTAATTTCTTCTGTATTTCCTTGTATTTTTTTAATAACACAATTTTTGTGTAATATAATATTTTTATATTTAGAATTTGATATTTTGTCAATAAGAATTTTTTCTGCTTTAAATATATTACGTCGATGTATCAAATGTATTTCAAGTGCAATTTTTGATAAATATAATGCTTCTTCTATAGCAGTATTACCACCACCAACAATAGCTACTATTTTATTTTTATAAAAAAATCCATCACAAATAGCACAAGTAGATATTCCTTTATTTTTATATTTTTTTTCGTTTTGTAATCCAAGAGTTTTTGGTGAAGAACCAGTTGCAATTATTAATGAATCACAAGTATATTCAAAATTGTTACCTTTTAAGTAAAAAGGTTTTTTTGTAAAATTTATTTTAATTATATGATCATGAATAATTTTTACATGAAATTTTTTTGCATGATTATTCATTCTATTCATTAATGTATAACCTGTTAATTTATTTGAATCTCCTGGCCAATTTTCGATATTTTCTGTATTCATTAATTGCCCACCTTTTTCTGATCCAGTAATTAATATTGGTTTTAAGTTAGCTCTAGCTGAATATATAGATGCTGTATAACCTGCAGGTCCTGATCCTAGTATAATTAGTTTATTGTGTTTTATATCATTAAAACTTTTTAATTTCATTATTAGGTCCTTATTATGTATTTTGTTTTAAATATATAATGTTTAAAATTATATAAATTATAAATATTATTTATTTATTTAAATTTTATAAAAGTAATATAAATTATTTAAATAACTTTAATGTTTGTTTCTCATTTGTTATGATTGTATTTTATTAATTTTCTTATTTTTATTTTATTATATATTTTATATTTTATATATTCTGTTATAAAATATTTTTGTTGTATTGTAATTATATACAAAAATATTTATATATTTAATATAATTTTTTATTTTCTGTTTGTTTTATATTTAAAAATATTTTATTCTAAGTTAATTATTGATATTGTTGTTTATTGTATTAAAAATTTATTTTGTTTAGTTTGTTTTATAAAATTTATTATATTTTTATATATTACATTTATTTTATTAAAAATTAATTATGCTTGATTATAATTTGCTTCGTTATGAACTTAATAAAGTTGCTAAAAAATTGTCCAGAAGAAAATTTTTCTTAGATGTAGTGAACTTTCGTAAACAAGAGAAAAAAAGAAAAATGTTACAAATTAAAGTAGAAAATTTACAATTTAAACGTAATATTCAATCTAAATTATTTGGTAAAAATAAAAATTGTGGTAAAAATGTTGAAAAATTACATGAAGAAATTAAGAATATAAACGAATGTTTAAAAATTGCTAAATATAAATTAAATTTATTAAAAAAAAAAATATATAATGATATGTTATCATTTCCAAATATTCCTGATAATTTTATACCTGATGGGTATAATATTGAAAATAATGTGGAAATTTTTCGATGGGGTATTCCAAAAAAATTTAATTTTTCTATCAAAGATCATATGGAACTTGGAAAAATATTAGATGGTTTGGATTTTTCTTCGTCAGTTAAATTAGTTGGTTCCCGTTTTGTAGTTATGAAAGGTAAAATTGCATGTATGCATCGTGCATTAATACAATTTATGTTAGACGTTCATATCAAAAAACATGGGTATCAAGAATATTTAGTTCCATATTTGTCAAATATTACTTCATTATATGGAAGTTGCCAACTTCCTTTATTATCTAATGAGATGTATTATGTTAATTTTACTAAAAAAAGTAAAATTAATAATACTTATGCACTTATTCCGACCGCAGAAGTACCTTTAATTAATTTAATGAAAGATAAGATTTTTGAAGAAAAAATGTTACCTATAAAAATTATTTCTCATACTCCTTGTTTTAGATCAGAGGCTGGTTCATATGGATCTAATAATCAAGGATTAATTAGAATGCATCAATTTGATAAAGTAGAAATAGTTCAAGTAGTAAAACCAGAAAAATCAATGGAAGCTTTAGAAGAAATAACTAGTCACGCGGAAAAGATATTAAAATTATTAAATTTACCATATAGGAAAATTATTTTATGTGCAGGAGATCTTGGTTTTTCATCATGCAAAACATATGATTTAGAGGTGTGGTTACCATCTCATAATAATTATTGTGAAATTTCATCATGTTCTAACACTGGTGACTTTCAATCAAGAAGGATTAAAGCGCGTTATAGAAAAAAAAATAATAGTAAATTACAATTTGTACATATGTTAAATGGTTCTGGGTTGGCAATTAGTAGAACTTTAGCAGCAATTCTTGAAAATTATCAATTGTCTAATGGTTTTGTTGAGGTTCCATTGGTTTTAAGAGATTACATGGATGGATTAACTTATATAAAATAATTAAAAAAATAAATATATATTAACAATAAATTATTAATTTATTTTATTAAATTTTATTAAGTAATTTATTAATTTTTTGTAATTTTTTCATATATTAATTTTTATATTTTGTTTATTAAAATATTTATTAAATGTAAATTTAAATATTTTATTATAAAATTTTTTAGTAATTTTACAATTTTTAATTGGATTATTCATTTTTTTATGAAATTTTGTTATAATAATTAAGTATTTTAATTATTTTCTTTAATATTTCAAGTAATTTTTACACGCGGGAGTGGCGAAATTGGAAGACGCGTTAGATTTAGGATCTAATGCCAAATAAGGTGTGCGAGTTCAAATCTCGCCTCCCGTATTTTTGTATAAAATATGTATGTTATAATAAAAGTTTGGGGTATAGCCAAGTGGTAAGGCAGCGGGTTTTGATCCCGCCATTTCTTAGGTTCGAATCCTGATACCCCAGTTTTAATATTTATTAATTGAATATTTTAAAAGAGTTATTTTAAATAAATTTTATATTATTTTGGCTACGTAGCTCAGTTGGTAGAGCATAGCATTCATAATGCTGAGGTCACAGGTTCAATCCCTGTCGTAGCTATTTTGTTTTATGTATTATAAGTACAATTTAATTTAAATATTATTTATTTTTTATATATTGTATGGTTTAATTATATTTATAATTTTTTTATATTTAAAAATATGACATTTATTAAATATTTATATGTTAAAATATATTTTATTTATAATTTAAATCAAATTTTCTATATTTTTATTTTATCTAATAATGTTGTATAACATTTTGTATTTAATAAGTTTAATATTTATTAAATAAAAATATACAAGTTGTTATTTTATTATATTTATGTAAATAATATATATTTATAAATATAAATTTATATTAATTGCAATATTTAAATAACATGAATATGTTAATTATGTATTAAATTTCATTTAATTTTTTGAAATTATTATTTTAGTGGAAAAATTTTTTTATGGAAAAAAAGTTATTTATTAAAACATGGGGTTGTAAGATGAATGAATATGATTCATCTAAAATAATTAATTTATTAAAATTATTTAATAATTATACATTAACAAAATATCCTGAAGAAGCCGATATTTTATTATTAAATACATGTTCTATTAGAGATAAAGCGCAAGAAAAAGTTTTTCATCAATTAGGAAGATGGAAAAAATTAAAAAAAAATAATTCTAAATTAATTATTGGTGTTGGGGGGTGTGTAGCTTCACAAGAAGGATATTATATTTATAATAGAGCTAATTATGTAGATATTATATTTGGTCCACAAACTTTACATCGTTTACCAAAAATGATTGAATATGTACTTAATACTAAAGAAAAAATAATAGATGTTAGTTTTCCAAAACTTGAAAAGTTTGATTTTTATTTTACTGAAAAAGTTAATAAACCAATTTCATATATATCTATTATGGAAGGATGTAATAAATTTTGTAGTTTTTGTGTTGTTCCATATACAAGGGGAAAAGAAATTAGTCGTTCTTGTGATAGCATTTTATGTGAAATTGCTAAACTTGCAGATAATGGAGTAAGAGAAATTAATTTATTAGGTCAAAATGTTAACTCATATTGTAGTTATCGTGACGATGGTAGTATATGTAAATTTTCTGAATTGTTAAGATTGGTTTCTAATATTGATGGAATTGGAAGAATTCGTTTTATAACTAGTCATCCTGTTGATTTTACTGATGATATTATTGATGTTTACAGAGATATTCCAAAATTAGCTAGTTTTCTTCATCTTCCATTACAAAGTGGTTCTGACAAAATTTTAAAAATGATGCATCGTTCTTATACTGTTTTAGAATATAAAGAAATAATAAATAAGTTAAGAAAAGTAAGGCCAGGAATTCATGTTAGTTCAGATTTTATTGTTGCATTTCCTGGTGAAAATAAAGAAGATTTTCAGAAAACTATAGATGTGATTTCTGAAATAGATTTTGATATGAGTTTTAGTTTTATTTATTCTCCAAGACCTGGAACACCAGCTGGTAGTATGAATAATACTATTACAAATAAAGAAAAGAAAAAACGACTTTATATTTTACAAAATCGTATAGAACAACAAGCAATGAAATTTAGTCGTAGAATGAAGGGAACCATTCAGTCTGTTTTAGTAGAAGGTATTTCAAAAAAAAACCCCAGAAGATTTTTTGGAAGAACAGAAAATAATCGTGTAGTAAATTTTCGAGGTACACTTTCTATGATTGGAAAATTTGTTGACATAGAAATTATTGATGTTCATCATCGTTCTTTAAATGGAAATGTAGTTTCTATTAATATGTAATTTTAGTTTTTAATTTAGTAATTAATATTTAATTTTATAAAGATTTTAAAATATTAACATTTAATAAATTTATATTAAATTACAATATTTTAATTTCATATTATTTTTATTTGTAAAATATTTAATGATATAAAATATGTTAACTCTTAATTTACAAATTGCTTTAAGCAAGATATATTTTATTCCAAAAAAAACAGATTTTGAAAGATGGTTAAAATTTGTCTATTTTCCTATATTTTTGAATAAAAGAATATCTGTAAATATTCGTTTAGTAGAAAAACATGAAAGTATTAGACTTAATGAATATTTTTGTAATAAAAAACATTTTAGTGATGTTCTTTCATTTCCATTTGAGTACCCTATAATACCACAAAAAAAAAGTAGTATTTTGTTAGGTGATATTGTAATTTGCCCTGAAGTTTTAGAAAATAAAATTAAAATAAGTAAAAAAATTTTTGAAGAATACTGGGCACATATAGTTATTCATTCGGCTTTACATTTAGTTAAATATGATCATAAGTCTTTAAAAGATGCTAATATTATGGAAAATATTGAGATAAAACTAATGAAAAAACTTGGCTATAATAATCCATATTTATAAAATATGTTATTTTAATATTAAAAATTTTTATTGTTAATAATTTTATTAGTATTAAAAATTTTATTTTTATATGTTTTTTATTTCGTTTAAGATGATTTAAGTAAATTTACATAAAAAAATAATAAATTTCAAAATAATAAACAAAATATTTAAAATAATATAAAATTTTTATTTAAATATTTATATTTAAATAAAATTAAAATTTTAAATTTTGTTATTTTTATATATTATAAAAAATTATTTGTGTCAATTTAACAATATGAAAGAATTTTATAAACATGAGGATATAGAACATTATATACAAAAATATTGGTATAGTAATAAAATATTTAAAGTAAAAGAAGATTGTAACAAAAAAAAATATTATTGTTTATCTATGATTCCATATCCATCAGGCAAATTACATATGGGCCATGTTAGAAATTATACAATAAGTGATGTTATTTCTAGATATCAGAGAATGTTAGGTAAAAATGTTTTACAACCTATTGGTTGGGATTCTTTTGGATTACCAGCTGAAAGAGCAGCAATTGTTAATGGTATTTTACCAGATGTTTGGATATCTTCTAATATTAGAATTATGAAAAATCAATTAAAAAGTTTGGGTTTTAGTTATGATTGGGATCGTGAAATTAATACTTGCTCTTCAGAGTATTATAAATGGGAACAATGGTTTTTTATTCGTTTATATAAAAAGGGTTTGGTATATAAAAAGAAGTCTATTGTAAATTGGTGTTCAAAAGATGAGACTGTTTTGGCAAATGAACAAGTGGTAAATAATAAATGTTGGCGTTGTAATGAAAATGTAAAGAAAAAAAATATTTCACAATGGTTTATAAAAATTACTTCTTATGCAAATCAATTACTTAATGATTTAAATAAATTGAAACAATGGCCTAATCAAGTATTGAAAATGCAACGTAATTGGATTGGAAAATTTAAAGGATTTGAAGTTTCTTTTAATATTTTTAATTATAAAGAAACTATAATTATTTATATGAAAAACATTGATTTTTTAATAAATGCTATTTTTGTAAAAATTTCTTTAGATCATTATTTGATATTACAAAATACTTTACTATCCGGAATAATAAAAAAATATATTAAAAAACATTATAATTTTGATTTTAATAAAGTTAGTTTTAATGATAGTTGTTTATTTTTAAAAAAACATTATGGAATATTTACAGGAGTATATGCAATTCACCCGTTAAGTAAAATAAAATTACCAATTTTTATTGTTGATTATTTTTTAGTTGATTTTTTACATGGGGCGTGGATTGGTTCATCAGTTGATAACATAGATGATTTGAATTTTGTTAAAAAATATTTTTTTTTAATTAAACCGATAAATTTTAGTTTATCTAAATATTTTATGGAAAATATTAATTATTTTGTTTATAAAGGAAAAATTATATCTAGTTTTGATGTATTTAATTCTTTACATAATAAAGAAAAAAATAAAATAATTATTAATATATTAAATATTTTAAAAATTGGTCGATTGAAGGTATTTTATCGTTTACGTGATTGGTGTATTTCAAGACAACGTTATTGGGGGGTTCCAATACCAATTGTAATTTTAGAAAATGGTTCAATGCAACCAGTATTAAATAAAGATTTACCTGTAATGTTACCGAAATATACTAATTTGAATTACAAAAATTTCAAATTGAAAAATAATATTGATTGGGTGAAAATAGTGTATTACGGGAAGAATGCTATTAGAGAAACAGATACGTTTGATACTTTCATGGAATCTTCTTGGTATTTTCATCGTTATACATGTCCTAATTATAATAAAGGTATGTTACATAGACCTTCCGTGAATTATTGGTTTCCTGTTGATCAATATATAGGAGGAATTGAACATTCTACTATGCATTTACTTTATTGTAGATTTTATCATAAACTTCTTCGTGATGAAGGTTTGGTAAATTCTGACGAACCAATTTATCGTTTATTATGTCAAGGTATGGTATTATCAGATACTTTTTATTATGTTTCTCAAACTGGTGAAAGAATATGGGTATCACCATTGGAAGTTAATATTCTATCTAAGAATAAAAATGGTAAAATTATAAAAGCAATTGATTTTCAAGGAAATGAATTGATATATTGTGGGATGAAGAAAATGTCCAAATCAAAAAATAATGGAATAGATCCAGATATTATGATTAAAAAATATGGTGCTGATACTATTCGTTTATTTATTATGTTTTCATCCCCTGTTAATATGCCACTTGAGTGGAAAGAGGAAGGGGTAGAAGGTATGCATCGTTTTTTAAAAAAGTTATGGAATTTAGTATATAAATATATTCAGTTAGATGGATTTATTTCATTAAAAACTGAATGTGACTATGTTACTTTGTCTGAAAATAATAAAAAATTATATAATGATATGAATAAAACTATAATAAAAGTTACAGATGATATTGATCGTCGACAATCATTTAATAGCGCTATCTCTTCTATTATAAAATTGTTAAATGAAATAAAAAATATTTCTGATATCACTTTACAAAATAAAGTTTTAATTAAAAAAGTTTTATTAGTTATTATTAAAATGTTGTACCCATTTGCTCCACATATATGTTTTTTCCTTTGGAAAACTCTTGGTAAAAAAAGAAATATTGATTATGTTTCTTGGCCAATAGCAGAAAAAATTTATGAAGTAAATAAATTAATTCTTGTTCAAATTAATGGGAAGTTGCGTGCTAAAGTTATTCTTCCAAATAATGTTAGCGAATCTTCAGTGAAATCTTATATATTTAAAAACAAAATTTTGTCAAAATTTTTCAATAGAAAATGTTTAATAAAGAAAATATATTTCATTCCAAATAAATTGATAAATTTTGTTGTAATTTATTAAAATTACATTTTTGATTTTGTCAAAAATTAATTTTATAAGATATATTATACTAATTTTAGTAAAATATAAATTATTTATATTTATAAAAACTTATATTTATTTTTACATTTATTATTTTTTCAAAATTTAATTTTTATATATTATTATTTTAGTAAATAAATTTTATATTTAAAAAAATTAAATTTAATTTATAATTTATATTATGTTTAAAATATTTAAATTTTAAAATATTTTAAAGTGAAATCTTTATAAAATTTACAGGTAATTATATGTTTTATTGTGTTGCTGGAAAATTAAAGAAAAAATTGAAAAAAAAATTTTTTTCTTGTTATTTTTTATTTGGTAATGATCCATTTCTTTTGCTGGAAAGTGAAAAATTAATTTATTCGTATGCAAAATTATTTAAATTTGAAAAATGTTTAATGAACATTGATTTAAATAAAAAAATTGATTGGGATAAGTTATATAACTTATGTTTGTCTAAGGATTTATTTTCATTTAAGCAGATAATATTAATAGTATTTCCAGATATTTTAAATGATTTTAATATTATTTATGAAAAATTATATTTTTTAATATCATTATTACATTGTGATTTATTATTGATTATCAAAAAGAATAAACAGTTGAATACATTACAAAAAACAAATAAATGGTTTAAAGAATTTTTAAAACAAGATCCTTTATTAGTTAATTGTAATACCCCTTTGAATAAGGATTTTTATGAATGGACTAAATATCGTGCAAAAAAAATGAAATTAACATTAACAAATGTTGTTTGTCAATTTTTATGTAATTGTTATGAAGGAAATTTATTAGCATTATCTCAAACATTGAAAATGTTGTCATTAATGTTTTCTAATGAAATATTAACCTTATCTAAGGTAAAAACTGTAACTAATGATTTGTCTTATTTTAATGTATATAAATGGGTAGATGAATTACTTATTGGTAATGATATAAATTATGTATGTCGTATTTTGCACAAATTAAAATTAGAAGGTTTTGAACCAATTATTTTGCTTCGTTGTATTCAACGTGAAATTTTACTTATATTAAATATAAAATATAAATTTAATAATAAAAATAAAAATTGTTCTATACAATCAATTTTAGAAAAGAATAAAATTTGGAAAGTACGACAAAAATTAATTGAATTTGCTGTAAATAGATTTACAATACCAACATTGAAAAAATCAATAAAACTAATGATGAAAATTGAATTATTATTTAAAATGCATTGTTATGATTTTGTTTGGATGAATTTACATTATTTATCATTATTACTTTGTTCTAAAACAATTAAAATTGATAATTTTTATTATTAATATAATATTGAATTTATTTATTTTAATTTTTTATAGTTATTAATAATTTAAATATATATTTAAAATTTTCTTTATTTTAAAATTGAAATTTTATTATTTTATGAATAAAAAATTTTTTTTTTCTAAAAATTTATTTGGATCTTCAATATTTGAAAAACGTATATTTGTATTATATAGTATAATTATATTTTTAGTTTTTTGTTTAATTATATATTTATTCTTTTTACAAATAATTTCTTTTAATGAATATAAAAATCGTTCTGATAGAAATAGAATAAAGTTCATTCTTATTGAACCAAAACGTGGTGTTATTTATGATTATTATGGTATTCCATTAGCATTGAATAAAACTGTTTATCGTTTAGAATTAATACCAAATAAAATAAAAAATTTGCATAAAACAGTTAGTTTGTTACGTAATATTGTATATTTAAGTGATAATGATATAATGTATTTTTACAATAAAGTCAGATGTATGAAATATAATTTTATTTCTATTCCAATTAAATTAAATTTGACAGATTTACAAAAATCTTCTTTTTCAGTTAATCAACATCATTTTCCTGGTGTATTTATAAGATCATATCAAATTCGTTATTACCCATATGGTGAGATATTTTCTCATGTTATTGGTTATGTTTCAAAATCTAAATATTACAATGTTGTAGATCAATTGTATGATATTAATGATGTAAAAAATTTTACTAATTATTTTAGTATTGGAAAATGTGGAATTGAAAGTTATTATAATAATGTGTTAAGTGGAATACCTGGTTATGAAGCAATTGAAGTAAATAATAAGGGTAGTGTTACTAGAACATTGTATAAAAAATTTCCAATATCAGGATATGATATCAGGTTAACATTAGATGTTTCTTTGCAAAAATATATTCATGGTTTATTAAAAGATAATACACGTTCTTCAGTAGTTGTATCTAACCCTAATAATGGAGAAATACGAGCATTGATATCAAACCCAAGTTATAATCCTAATTTATTTGTTCATGGTATTTCTAAAAATAAATTTTCTTCCTTACTTAAAGATAAGAATTCACCATTTATTAATAGAGTTACTCAGGGTTTATACCCACCGGCTTCTACAGTAAAACCTTATATGTTATTATTTGCATTGAAATTGGGAATAATTAAAAAAAATTTTTTTATGTTTGATAACGGGTGTTGGAAATTGCCAAAATCAAATAAATGTTATCGTGACTGGAAAAGATATGGTCATGGTTTATTTGACATTATTACAGCATTAGAAGAATCAGTAGATACTTTATTCTATCAATTAGCTTTTAACATTGGAATTGACACACTTTCTAAGTGTATGGAAAAATTTGGATATGGTCATTTAACAGGAATAGATCTTAATGAAGAGTATTCTGGTATAATGCCAACTAGAGAATGGAAAAAAAAAATTTTTAATAAACCTTGGTATAAGGGTGATACAATACCAATAGGAATTGGTCAAGGATATTGGGTTGCAACACCAATACAAATGTTAAAATCTTTAATGATATTAGTAAATAATGGGGATATTATCACACCACATTTATGTTACAGTATTAATACAAGGAGAAATGAACACGATATATTTTATAATCAAAAAAAATTTGTTAAGATTAAAAATATTTCACCAGAATATTTTAATATTGTTAAATATGGAATGTATGCTGCTGCTAACAATAAAAATGGAACAGCTTATAATAATTTTTACAATTCTACATATAAAGCAGCAGTAAAATCTGGAACCGCCCAAGTTTATAATTTAAGAGAGAATGAAATTTATAATGTTCACAAAGTCTCTGAAAAATTACGTGATCATAAATTAATGGTTGCTTTTGCTCCATTTGATAATCCTATAATTTCTACAGTGGTAGTTTTGGAAAATAGTAATATGGATTTACATGTTGGTAAAATAACAAGAAAAATTTTAGATTACATATTATTAAATTTCGAAAAAAATTAATTTTTTTTAATATTAATATATATTTTATATGAGGTTATATTGAAAAAGTTATATTTTGATAAGGTGCTATTATTTTATATTTTCATTTTATTGATTTATAGTATTATTGTTATGTACAGTGTTTCTTTAGAAAATTTGTATTTTGTTAAATGTAAGGTATTACAAATTATTTTTGGTATTTTTGTTATGATATTTTTATCTCAGATATCTATTAAAATGTATGAATATTTATCTTTTTATTTGTATGTTTTGTCTATTTTCTTATTATTATTAGTATTTTTTCTTGGTTCAGTTAATAAAGGTGCACAACGTTGGTTAGAAATAGGATTTTTACGTTTTCAACCTTCGGAAATTGTAAAAATTTCTATTTCATTAATGATGGCAAAATTTATTAAATATTATGGATATACTTTAGTTAATATTAGAAATATATTTTTTTTTTAATTATTTTTAATATTCCAACTATATTAGTTATTTTTCAGCCTGATCTCGGAACGGCTATTTTAATTATGCTATCTAGTTTATTTGTATTATTTTTATCTGGAATACGTTGGAAATTATTTTTGTTTATATTGTTTATTTTTTTAGTTTTGTTTTTTATAGTTTTTTTTTTATGTATGATTATCAAAGGAATAGAATAATTGTTTTATTATTTCCAAATAAAGATCCTTTAGGATCTGGTTATCACATTATACAATCAAAAATTGCAATTGGGTCAGGAGGTTTGATTGGAAAAGGTTGGTTACATGGTACGCAATCTAAATTAAAGTTTTTGCCAGAATCTCATACCGATTTTATTTTTTCTGTTTTGAGTGAAGAATTTGGTTTTATTGGAGTTTTATTATTAATATTTTTATATTTTTTAATTATTAAAAGAGGATTATTTATTTCACAATGTGCAAAAAATATTTTTAATAAAATTTTATCTGCTAATTTAATATTTATTTTTTTTATTTACATATTCGTAAATATTAGCATGGTTAGTGGTATTTTACCAATTGTTGGAATACCGTTACCACTTATAAGTTTTGGTGGTTCATCATTAATTACGTTAATGGCTGGTTTTGGTATAATTATGTCAATATATGTCAATGAAAAAAATAATAAGTGATATGTTTAATAAATTAAATCATTTTGTATTTATATTTAAATTTAATTAAAAAAATTATATTTTTTGAAAATGTTAATTTTTATATAAATCTATATATTTTATATAATTTTATATTGAATACATAATAATTAATATTTAAATTAATAAAATTTTTGTAATTAATTATTAATATTTAAATGGATAAATTCATTTTGTTAAATACTATAATAATTCGATATTTAGGTATACAACCATATGAAAAAATTTTAAATTCAATGAATTTTTTTGTCAATAATCGTACTTTTTCTGATATTGATGAAATTTGGTTAGTACAACACCATAAAGTATTTACGTTAGGAAAATTTAAAAAATATGAATTTATTACAAAAAATATTAATATTCCTATAGTTGTAAGTAATAGGGGGGGTGATATTACATATCATGGACCTGGTCAACAAATAATGTACATTTTAATTGATTTACATAGGAGAATGATAAAGATACGTGAAGTAATTCATTTATTAGAAAATTTAGTTATTTCTACATTATCACACTTTTCAATTAAATCATATTCCATTTATCACGCCCCAGGTGTTTATGTTCATGGAAAAAAAATTTGTTCTTTAGGTTTACGAGTAAATAAAGGATTTTTGTCTCATGGTTTATCGTTAAATATTATGATGGATTTAACTCCTTTTTCGTATATTAATCCTTGTGGATACCCTGGTCTACGTATGACTCAAATGAGTAATCATTCTGATGTAATTGAATCAAATGAAGTTATTCCAGTTTTATTAAGTAATTTTTGTTATTTTTTTAAAATTAATAATAGTATAGTAAAATTATGGGATGAAAATAAATATAAAAAATAATAATTTATATTATTATATTGTTTAATTTTTAATTTTAATAAATTTATATTTATTTTAATAAAAATATTTTGTAATATTTAAATTAATATATAATTGTTTAATTTGAAATTTATATGTTAAAGAAAGCTCCTTGGATTAAAATTAAAATTACTACAGATTCTTCTAAAGTTAGAAATATCAAAAATATTTTGAAAAAAAATGGACTACATTCTGTATGCGAAGAAGCTTCTTGTCCTAATTTATCAGAATGTTTTTATAATGGTTCTGTAACTTTTATGATTCTTGGAAATATTTGTACAAGAAATTGTTCATTTTGTAATGTTAAACATGGTCGTCCAAAAATGTTTTACCCGGATAAAAATGAACCTAAACGATTAGCAAAAGTTATATCTGATATGAATTTAAATTATGTTGTATTAACATCTGTAAATAGAGATGATCTTCACGATGGTGGTGCTAAACATTTTACTGAGTGTATTAAAAAAATTCGTTTGAATAATTTATCTGTTCGTATTGAAATTTTAGTTCCAGATTTTAAAAAAAGTTTAAATAAATCATTAAAAATTATTAGTAGAGAACTTCCAGATGTATTTAATCATAATATAGAAAGCGTTCCAAGGCTTTATAAAAAAATTCGTCCTGGTGCTAATTATTATGGATCTTTAAATTTACTTAAATTATTTAAAGAAAATCATCCAAATTTATTAACAAAATCTGGATTAATGGTAGGATTAGGGGAAACAAAAAATGAAATAATTAAAGTAATGAAAGATTTACGTAAATGCAATGTAGATATATTAACCATAGGTCAATATTTAAGACCAAGTCGTTTTCATTTTCCTGTTAAACATTATGTTACATTAGAGGAATTTAAATTCATGGAAAATATTGCATTTTCTATGGGTTTTACATATGTTTCATGTGGTCCATTTGTTCGATCGTCATATCAAGCTAAATTTTATAAAAAAACAAATTTATTGAATAAAAATACAAAATAATTTTTATGCAATGTTATTTCATATACTTAATTATATTTAAGTAATTTTATTTAAAAAATAAAAATTTTATTTGAATTTTATTTTTAAAAATATAAAAATATATTATATTTCATTTATAATATGAAGTAAGATTAATTATAATTTTAAAATTAAGTATAATAAATTTATAATCAAAATTAAATTATATAATGATTTTTTTATATTATATAAAATTTATAACATGATATGTAATTTACAAAGAAAAAAAGTTATTGTTGCTATGTCCGGCGGTGTAGATTCTGCTATTTCTGCATTCTTATTAAAGAAACAAGGATTTATAGTAGAAGGTTTGTTTATGAAAAATTGGGAAGAAGAAGATAGTAAACAGTATTGTATGGTAAAGAAAGATTTAAATGATGCTAAAGAAACATGTAAAAAATTAGGGATAATATTGCACACAGTAAATTTTTCTTATGAATATTGGAATAATGTTTTTTTAGTTTTTTTAAAGGAATACAATAACGGGCGTACACCAAATCCAGATGTATTATGTAATAGAGAAATAAAATTTAAAACATTTTTTAAATTTGCAATTAAAAATTTTAATGCAGATTATATTGCAACTGGTCATTATGTTCGTTGTGTTTATATAAATAATAAATATTGGTTATTAAGAGGATTTGATTTAAATAAAGATCAAAGTTATTTTTTACATTCTATTGATAATTGCAATCTTTCAAAATGTTTATTTCCATTAGGGAATTTAACTAAGTATAAAGTTCGTTATTATGCATATAAATTAAATTTATCAGTTGCTAATAAAAAAGATTCTACAGGAATTTGTTTTATTGGTAAAAGAAACTTTAAAGATTTTTTATCTTCTTATTTAAAAAAAAAACCAGGTATAATAATTTCTATTGATGGTAAAAAATTAGGTCACCATCAAGGATTGATGTATTATACTATAGGCCAAAGAAAAGGTTTAAATATTGGTGGAATTTCTAATTTTACTTCAAAACCTTGGTATGTAGTGGATAAAGATTTAAAAAATAATTTTTTAATTGTTGCTCAAGGACGAAATAACATTAGATTAATGTCTACTAGTTTAATTGTATATAAATTACATTGGATAAATTGGAAATATTTAAAAAATTCTTTAGTATGTACAGTAAAAATTCGTTATAGACAAATAGATATTAATTGCTCAGTAACACCAATATTAAAAAATAGAGTTCATGTTTCTTTTTTAAAACCAGCTTTTTCAGTTTCACCAGGACAATATGCTGTATTTTATTTGCATGATAGATGTTTGGGTGGGGGTGTAATTAAATACAGACATTAAATTAATAAAATATTAAATTTTATTTATAAAAGTTTTATAGTGAAATTTTTAAATACATAGTTCTTTACAAAATAAAACATTAATTATTAATTATTTATTTATGTTTATATAAAATATAATATTAATTATTAAATTTATACTTATTTGGTATTATTCAATTTTTTTAATGTTAATAGAAACATTATATTTGATAATATAAATTATTTGATACATTTAAAAAAAATATTTATGTACAAAATGGTCCGAGTGGTTTTCCACCTAAAAGGTGTATGTGTAGGTGATAAACATCTTGGCATCCATGTTTATTACAATTTATTACTAATCTATAACCACTTTTATTTATTTTCTTTTTAATAGCTATTTTCACAGCAACTGTCATTAATCTTGTAAGTATATTTTTGTGTTTATTATTAATTTCATTCATTGTACTAATTTCGATATTAGGAACTAATAAAATATGTACAGGTGCTTTTGGATTAATATCATAAAATGCTGTAATTAAATTGTCTTGATATATAATATTTGATGAAATTTCATGATTAATTATTTTTTTAAAAATATTGTTATTTTTCATATAAATTACGATGTTTCAAATATTTTAGTAATTCATTAAGTTTTTATTTATTTAATATTTTTATTTTTTTAAAACTATAAACATTAAATAAATTTATTTAACGTTTTATATAAAAGTTGAAAGTTTTCTTAAATATTATATAATAAACCTATGTAAATTAATATTTATTTCATTTAAATTAATAAAGATTAAATAATTTTATTAGTTTAATTAATTTAATTAAATTGTTATATATTTGTGAAATTTATTCAATTTTATTATATTATTTCTTAATAAGAATTTTAATAAAATATTTTATTATAAATAATTTATATATTATTTTTTGTATTTATCACATAGAAATATTTTTATTTTATAAAATTTATCTTTATTAAATTATTTAATATATTTTAAAAAAATATTAATTCATGATACACTAAAAAAGTGTATTTATTACAATATGTAATTGTAATTTTTTAAATGAATTATATTTATTTAATTTTTATAAACTTTATTTATTACATATTAATTTGTAAAAGTTAATTATAAAAGTGAAATTATTAAATGTTTTAAAATTGTATTTATAATGTAAATTTAATACAATGTATATAAAATATTATGAAAATATATGATATATGATAGTATTAAACAATTAAGTCTGTGTAACATCTTTAATAAATAATATTGATTATTTTGTTTTTAGTTAGTAAACTAACAAAGTTTGATTTTTTTAGAATTTTGTATGTTTATTTTAATATTTTTAAATTTTGTTAAAATTTGTTGTATATTTATTAAAAATGAAACGGAGAAGTAGAGATTCGAACTCTAGAACGCTTTTGCGTTTCCGGTTTTCAAAACCGGTGCCTTCAACCACTCGGCCACTTCTCCATAAATAATAATTAAGTTGACAATTATAAAATATATCTTTATATCTGTAAAGAGTGTTATAAAAGTATTTTGTTAAATTAGTTATAAAAAATTTTAAATATATTAATAAATTTGATATCATTTATTAAATAGTTTTATCAAACATTAATTTTGTGTTTTTTGAGAGGAATAAATATGGATCATTTTATTTCTACGTCCTCACGTAGGCAATCATTATTAAATACTAATAAAGTTTTAAGGAATACATATTTTTTATTATCATTAACGTTAATTTTTTCAACTTTAACTGCTACTTTAAGTGCTTTGTTTAATCTTCCATCACCAGGATTAATTTTAATGTTATTTGGATTTTATGGATTATTATTTTTAGTTCATAAACTATCTAATAGTTCTTCTGGTATTGTTGCTACATTTGCTTTAACTGGTTTCATGGGGTATACATTAGGTCCATTACTTAATATGTTATTATCAATTGGTTCTAGTGATATTATTGTTTTAGCATTAGGCGGTACAGCTTTGGTTTTTTTATCTTGTTCGATTTATGTATTAACAACTAAAAAAGATATGTCTTTTTTGTCTGGTATGTTGTTAACAGGTTTTATTGTTTTAGTAGGAGCAATTATTTCAAATATTTTTTTACAAATTCCAGCACTTTCATTAACTATTAGTGTTATGTTTATTTTATTTTCTTCAGCTGCAATTTTATGGGAAACAAGTAATATTATTAATGGTGGGGAAACTAATTATATTAGAGCAACAGTTAGTTTATATGTTTCTTTATATAATATGTTTGTTAGTTTTATTAGTGTTTTTCGTAGACAAGTTTAACAAAAAATTTTGTTGATTTAAAAAATATAATACGAGCAATATTGTTAGTTTGAAAAAGAGGGGGCAGTATAAATTTTTTAGTATTAAATACTAAATAATATTAATTTGTTTATATTAAAGTTTTATTATTTATTAAAAAAAATGTTATATTTGTTCCCTCTTTAAATTATTTTAAAAAAATCAATAATTATATTGATTTATTATTTTATTTTTGTTTAAATTATGAAGTATATTTTACGATTTTAAATCGTCTAATTGTTTATTTATTTAAATTTTATGGTATTTAATAGAAAAAATATTATCATTGATTCTCATGGATATTTAATTAATATAAATGATTGGAATAAAAATTTGGCTATTAAACTTGCAAATCGTGAAGGTATTTGTCTTAGAAAAGAACATTGGCAGGTGATAAGTTTTTTCCGTTCATTTTATTTAAAATTTAACACTGTACCTGGAATGAGAGTATTAATAGAAAATATGAAAAAAAAATATAGAATAAAGAAAATAAATAGTTGTTATTTATTTTCTTTATTCCCAAAAGGTCCAATGAATCAGGTTATAAAAATTTCTGGTTTACCTAGACAAACAAGATGTTTGTAAATTCTTTTAATAAAGAAAGTATTAACTTTTCAGTGTATTATTTTACGATTATTTTTATTTTGTTATTATATATTGATACTTTTTGGTATCTTAATAAAGATAATTTAATTTTTATAAAATTTGGAGGTTTTATTATTACCAGTAAATTTGGCATAGGACAACAAATAAGGCATAAAATTTTTGGATATTTGGGTGTAATTATTGATGTAGATCCTGAATATTCACTAGATAAACCTTCTCTTAATGAGATATCAATTGATGATAATTTGAAAAAAACACCTTGGTATCATGTTATTATGGAGGATGATGATGGCAGGCCAATTCATACTTATTTATCAGAAGTACAAATAGGGCACGAACTGTTTCCTATTCATCCAGAACAGCCAACATTAGATGAATTATCAAAATCTATTCGAATTCAATTACAAACTCCTAAATTAAGAAATTAGTTCTATTAAATATTTTAAATAATTTAGTTATATTATTAATTGTAATATTTAAAAGTTTAAATAAAATTTATGTTTTATCTTATATTGTAACCGTAATATATATTTTTTATTAATTGGTAATGAAATAATTTAAATAATTAAATTAAATATTATTAATTTTTTTAGTTATTTTAAATGTTTTTTTAAAGTTATATTATTAACTATATAAAATAATTTACAAAATAATATTTTTATATGTTTACATTCTTATATACGAACAATATTGTATACTTATGTATATTTTTAATATTTTTCTTTAATTATATAAAAAATATAATAGAATAAATTTATTATACTTGTTCATATTCCATTACATGTATGACATGTATAATTACCGATTTCTTTTAAAGAAGAATTAATTCTTTGTCTTGATAATTCTAATAAACCAAAATTAGATATTTTTCCAATTTTAATTTTAGCCCTGTCTTGTTTGATAGCTTCTCTAAAATAATTTTCTACTTTTCTAGTATGTTTTATTATAGACATATCTATAAAATCAATTACAATTAAACCACTTAAATTCCGTAATCTAATTTGTCTTGCTATTTCATTTACAGCTTCTAAATTAGTTTTTAATGCTGTTTCTTCAATATCAAGACCTTTAGTTGATTTTGCGGAATTTATATCAATAGCTGTTAATGCTTCTGTTGTATCTATAACTATATAACTTCCCGAAGGTAGTTTAACTTTTCTTTGAAATATAGAAGCTATCTGTGATTCAATTTGGTAATATTGAAATATTGACATTTCACCATTATAAAATTTAATTTTATTACTAAAATCTGACCTACCAAGAAAAATAATATATTTTTTTGCCAAATTTAATATTTTAATATTATCGATAAGTATTTCAGAAATATCATTATTTAAATTATCTCTAAAAATTCTAACAATAATATTGCTTTCTTTATGAATTAAAGATGGTGCTTTACAATTTATTGAAAGTTTTTTTATTATTTCCCAATTTTTTAACCTAAAATATAAATCAGATTGTAATTCTGTAATAGATTTACCTAAACTAGCAGTGCGAATAATTACGCTCATCCCTGCAGGAATTTTTAAGTAAGATAATGTTTCTTTTAATGTAGTACGTTCATTTTTAGTAATCTTTTTTGAAATTCCTCCAGCATTTGGATTATTTGGCATTAATACTATATAGCTTCCAGCTAAACTAATAAAAGTAGTTAATAAAGCTCCTTTGTTTCCTGTTTCTTCTTTATTTATTTGAACAATAATTTCTTGTCCTTTATATAAAATATTTTTTATATTTTTTTTATTGTACAAATAATCTTCTAATGAAATATATTCATTTGATATTTCTTTAAAAGGTAGAAAACCGTTTTTGTTAACTCCGTAATTTACAAAAACGGCTTCTAAACTTTGTTCTATTCTTGTTATTATACCTTTGTAAATATTTGATTTTTTATGTTTATGATTAAATTTTTCAATATTTAAATCATATAATTTTTTTCCATCTATAAAAGCTATACGAAATTCTTTTTTTTTATTTACATTAATTAATATTTTTTTCATAATAATTTATTAATTCCATTATTTAATTATAAAATTAAAAAATTGAATAATTTTTATATGTTTTTTATTAAAATTAATTTTTTAGTATAAAAAAGTTTTTCATATTCACTAAAAATAATAAATTTTAAATAAAATACATAATATTTCATAAAAGTTATAATATATTTATATAACATCATTGTGTAATTTATCATATTTAATGTTTCATTAAAAATATTTTTATTAATTTTATATATAAAAATAATATTTTATTTGTTGTTATGAAAAAAAATAATTTAAAGTCACATTCTGTAATTATTACAAACGATAAAATTCATCAAAGAATTGATAATTTTTTAATTAGGTATTTAAAAAATATACCTAAAAATAAAATATATTGTATTATTAGAAATGGTAAAATACGAGTAAATAAAAAACGTATTGATCATAAATATAGATTACAATATAAAGATATTATTCATATACCATTATTAGAACAAAAAAAAACAAAAAAAATAAAACTTCCAAAAAATATTAATATAAAAAAATTTATTCTTTATGAAGATGATTTATTAATTATTTTAAATAAACCTTCAGGAATTGCAGTTCATGGAGGTAGTGGATTAATATATGGAATCATTGAAATATTAAGATTATCTTATATTAAATATTCTAATTTAGAATTAGTTCATAGGTTAGATAAAGAAACTTCTGGTGTATTATTAATATCTAAAAAAAATTATATGTTAAGAGAATTACATAGTCTTTTAAAAGATAAGAAAATTAAAAAAAATTATTTTGCTTTAGTTTCTGGTTATTGGCCATCTTCTATTAAAGAAGTTACAGTTCCATTATTAAAGGTTTTTTCTAAAAGTAAAAAACATGTGGTAAAAATTGATACGAAATATGGAAAATATTCAAAAACTACTTTTAAAATAATTGAAAGATTTATGAAATTTGCAACGTTAATTAAAGTAGTTCCTATTACTGGAAGAACTCATCAAATTAGAGTACATACTAAATATGTTGGTCATCCTATTATTTGTGATAATCGTTATGGAAATAAAGATTGTAATAATATAGTTAAAAATTTTGGATTTAATAGATTATTTTTACATGCATATTCATTGTCTTTTAAATATCCAAATTCTAATAAAATATTATCAATTAAAGCCCCACTAGATGAAGAATTAGTAAAAATTTTGAAAATATTACGTATTTATTTTAAAAAACATTGAATATTAAATTATAAATTAATAATTTTTTTTAAAAAATATAATATTTTTAAATATTTAAATTCATTGAAATTCATGTACAAAAATATATTTTTTAATGTTTTAAAAATTTTATTAAATAAATTATAGTTTATTAAATAAATTTTAATATTACATTATTTAAATTATATTAATTATGTTAAAATATTATGAGTTTTTGTTTTGAAAATTATATAAATATATATATTCTTTAATTTTTAACAAAAAGATATTTACATATTTAATTTTTGGAGATTTTATGGCTGTTCAAAAAAGTAAATCAACTCGTTCTAAACGAGGTATGCGTAGGTCTCATAATAGAATTTTAATTCCTCAATTATCTATTGATAAAGAAACGGGGGAAATTCATTTAAGACATAATATAACTGTTAGTGGTTTTTATCGTGGTAAAAAAATAATTTTGTAAATATAAATATATTTATTTAATTATTGTTAAATTAAGTTAATTTTATTTTTTAATCTTTAAAAGATTTTATTTTTTTGTTCATTTAATAAATAATTATTAATTAAAATTTTATATTTGTGTTATAAAATTAAATTTGAAAATTTTATTTAACTGAAAATTGTTAATAATGTGAATATATATTTACTTAAATTATAATATAAATTAAGGTATATTTATTAATTTTAATATTAATAATATTAAAAGGAGAATATTATATTTTTTCTGTTATATTTCCTGGACAAGGATCACAAAAAATAGGTATGTTATCAAAATTATATTCAATATATCCTGAGGTTAAAATTACCTTTGATGAAGCATCTTATGCTTTGGGGTATGATTTATGGGATTTAGTTCAAAAGGGAACAAAAACCGAATTAAACAAAACTTATAAAACACAACCTGCATTATTAGCATCAACAGTATCT
This sequence comes from Candidatus Westeberhardia cardiocondylae, assembly GCA_024648785.1. GTDB lineage: Bacteria > Pseudomonadota > Gammaproteobacteria > Enterobacterales > Enterobacteriaceae > Westeberhardia > Westeberhardia cardiocondylae_C. The sequence goes on from JABYQB010000002.1 coordinate 85,244, forward strand.
ATTTGGAGAATTTGGAGAAATATTGGAGGTAATATACCAAAATTTATGTCTGGTCACAGCCATGGTGAATATTCAGCATTAGTGTGTTCCGGTAGTTTAAATTTCATTGAAGCTATTAAATTAGTAGAATTTCGTGGTAAATTGATGCAAGAAGCTGTACCAATTGGTATTGGTGCTATGTCTGTTATAATTGGTTTGAAACTTGATATTATATATTATATTTGTAAAAATATTAATAATGAAAATATGGTTGTTGAACCAGTAATATTTAATACTTTAAATCAAGTTGTAGTTTCTGGTCATAAATTGGCTGTACAGAAGGCAGAAATTGATTCTATAAAAGCAGGGGCAAAAAAAATATTTAGATTATCTGTTAGTGTCCCATCACATTGTATATTAATGAAATCTGTATCAAAAAAATTTTCAGAAAAATTAAAAACATTATCAATTTTAACACCAAAAATTCCAATAATAAATAACGTAGATGTTCGTATTGAACGTGATCCTATTTTTATTAAAAATGCTTTAGTTAGACAAATATATAACCCCGTTCGTTGGAATGATATTATTAAATATTTTTTAAAAAATAGAATACAAATGTTATTAGAAATGGGTCCTGGAAATATTCTTACTAATTTTATAAAAAAAAATAATAATTATACTTTAAAAGTAATTGCAATAAATGATCATATATCATTAAAAACTGCAATACAAAATCAAAATTTTTGGAGAAAAAATGAATTTTAATAAAAAAATTGTATTAATAACCGGAGCTAGTAGAGGAATTGGATATGAAATTTCAAGAAAATTTTTAAATTTAGGATTTACCGTAATTGGTACATCTACTAATAAATTAGGAATTAATAAAATTAATGATTTAAAAAAATATGGTATTGTAAAAGGTTTCATATTAGATGTTTCTAACATTAAGTCTATAAATTTGTTTTTCAAAAAATTATATCAAGAATTTGATACAATAGATATACTAATAAATAATGCAGGAATTGTATGTGACAGTTTATTAGTTAATATGAAAGAAAAAACATGGAAAACTGTTTTGGATACAAATCTTACATCAATATTCAGAATGTCTAAAAAAGTAATACGAAACATGATTAAACAATGTTATGGTAGAATTATTACAATAGGTTCTGTTATAGGTAATATTGGTAATATTGGTCAAGTAAATTATTCTGCAGCTAAATCCGGCTTAATTGGTTTAAGTAAATCATTAGCAATGGAAGTTGCGTCTAAAAGTATTACTGTAAATGTAATATCACCAGGATTTATAATTACTGATATGATAAAATCTCTTACTAATAAGCAATTGGAGAAAATATTATGTAAAATTCCAATGAAACGTTTTGGGTATGCAAAAGATATTGCTAATGTTGTAGTATTTTTAGCTTCTGATGAAGCTTCATATATAACGGGTGAAACAATACATGTTAATGGCGGTATGTATATGTCTTAATATTATTACTTAAATCAATTTTTAAATTTATTAATAAATTAAATATTATTTTTTTCAAATTCATCAAAATAACAAAAATTTAAATTTGATAGGAATTTAATGAAATGAGTTATCTCGAAGAAAATATAAAAAAAATTATTGTTGAACAGTTAGGTGTTAAAAAAGAAAATATTTTAAATAGTTCTTCTTTTGTTGATGATCTAGGAGCAGATTCACTTGACACTGTAGAATTAGTTATGGCATTGGAAGAGAAATTTAATATAGAAATTCCAGATGAAAAAGCTGAAAAAATTACTACTGTTCAAGCAGCTATTGATTTTGTTAAACAACATACAGAAAAATAAAAAAATATATAAATTTTTATAACTAATTTTAATTAAATTTTATAAATATAAGGGATTTTTTTATTATTCATTTATATAAATTAAAAAATTTTAAAAAATTTTATATTTTAAATTTAATTAATTAATTTATATTAATATTTGTTTTTAAAAATTCTGTATTTAACAATGTTACAAAATTGTTTATTTAAACAATAATATTTATTTTAAATAAAAGTAATATTTATAAGTAATTTTTAAAATTTTAAATTAAGGAAATTATTGTATGTATGGTAAATTTATTGTAATTGAAGGAATTGAAGGATCTGGAAAAACTACAGCAGTTAAAGTTGTAATGAAAATTTTACGTTCTCATAATATATGTAATATAATAAGCACAAGAGAACCGGAAAGTACACCATTATCAAAAAAATTATATATGTATATAAAAAATAAGATATATAAAGAATCTATTAATAAATATACAGAATTACTGATTTTTTATATTTCAAGAATTCAATTACTTGAAAATGTAATTAAACCAGCTTTATCTAAAGGTATTTGGGTAGTAAGTGATAGACATGATTTTTCTTCTGAAGCTTATCAATGCGGTGGTAGAAAAATAAACAAAAAATTTTTAAATGCTTTACGTTATGAAATAATAGGTAATTTTAAACCAAATTTAATTTTGTATTTAGATGTTTTTCCATCTGTTGGGTTATCTCGTATAAAATATAGAAAATTAGATTATATTGAAAAGGAACCATTGTCTTTTTTTAAAAGAGTTAGAAAAAAATATAAAAAAATAGTTAAAAATAACAAAAATACATTTACTGTAAATGCTAACGAAACTTTAGAAAAAGTACATTTTTCTATTAAAAAAAAATTGATAAATTGGTTAAAAAATGTATAATATTTTATACCCATGGTTGGAAAAAACACATAAAAAAATTTTAAATCATTATAAAAAAAATACAATAATAAATTATTATCCAATACTAATACATAGTAAACATAATATTGGTGAAGATATATTGTGTCGTTCTATAAGTTTTTGGCTAATATGTAATAATCATAATAATATAAAACATTGTGACAAATGTAATTCCTGTAAGTTAATGAAATTTGGCAATTACCCTGATTATTATGAAATAATATTAGAAAAAAATAAAAATGATAATTTGGAATATTTATATTCTTGTATTAATAATTTATATCAACTTCCATGTTATGGAAAATGTAAAGTAATATCTATATTAAATAGTGAATTACTTTCACAAAAAATTATTAATATAATAGTTAAGGTTATAGATAAGCCACCAAAAAACACTTATTTTATTTTTACTTCTTCTAAAGAAGATTTAAAATTATTAATTAATATTAAAAACTACTGTTTTTATTTCCCATTGTACACACCTATAAGATCAATTGGATTAAATTGGTTACAAAAAAACATAAAAGATATAAATATTACCATTTGTGATTTTATTACATCTTTACAAATTTATAATGGTTCTCCAATACAAGCTAAATATTTTTTATCTTCTACTCTGAAAGAAAAAAGAAATATTTTTTGTAATAAAATAATTCAATCTATTTCAGAAAAAAATTTTTTAATTTTACTACCAATGTTTTTAGAAGAAAATATACAAAATGATTTAATTATATGGATTATGTCATTATTATATGACGCTATAAAAAATAATTTTACAGATTTATATTTGATTAATATTGATAAATTAGAATTAATTCAATTATTTACTAATAAATTTTCTACTACAAAATTATTTATTCAATGGAAACATTGGTTAAATTGTAAAAAAATTTTAAATAATATTGAAAATATTAATTATGAATTATTATTTTCATATTTTTTATTATCTGTAAATAAATTGCTTATTTGAAAAATTTTAAATATGTTTTATTTTTAAATTTTAAAATTAACAATATTATTGTGTTAAATTTATAGAAATTAAATAAAAACTTTAAAATATTTTTGTATTTTAATGAAATATTAATATATTGTAGTAAAATTTATTAAATTAATTAATTTGATAATATTTAAGTAATTATTTAATTATTGTAATATTTTACATATTGTAAATATTTTAGAATTTTTGACATTTATAAATTATGTAATAAAGTTAAAATTTAAATATATTAAATAAGATATTATGTATTTTTATAAAAATTTAATATATTACTTGTAATAATATATTATTAATTGATATTATAATAAATCGTATTTAAACATTTCAAATGTGTACTATATAAATAGTAAATGGAGAAATATAAATGAAAATTATTACATTACTTAAAAAAATTTTTTTTGCTATTCCTTTTATTTTTCTTACTTCATGTGATTCTTATAATAAAAATATTCATTCAAATTTTAATGATGAATCTATTTCATCATTGGATGAAAAACAAGAATTTGATTTTATAGATGAAAATGAAAATAATTTTAAAAATTCTTTAAATATTAGTTCTATATTAAATAAATTACAATATAATAATACTGTATATTTTGATTTAGATAAATATGTAATTCGTCCTGAATTTTTTAATATGTTAAATGAATATGCAGAATTTTTATTAAATCACCCATCTTATTCAATAATAGTAGAAGGACATACTGATGAAAGAGGAACATCAGAATACAATATTTCTTTGGGAAAACGTAGAAGTAATGCTATTAAAGAATATTTAGAGAATAGAGGTGTTTCTAGTGATCAAATTAATATTGTTTCTTACGGTAAAGAAAAATTAGCTTCGTTAGGTCATGATGAATTTTCACATGCAAAAAACAGGAGAACTGTAAATTTGTTAAAAAAATGTAAGTAAAAACTAAATTATTTTAATTTAAACTATTAAATAATATAAATAGAGACATATTTTTATTTTATTAAATTTTTTTAAAAATTTAAATTTTATATTTTGTTTTACAAAATTTTATTATGTTTCAATACAAAAATTAATGAATAAATTTAAAAATTTATTTTTTTATATAAAAGGTATGATTGATTTATGAAAAAAATTGGAATATTTTTTGGAAGTGACACCGGGAATACAGAAAATGTTTCACATATTATACATGAAAAAATTGGTAAAGATGTTTCTGATATTTTTGATATCGCTCGTACTAACAAAAGAAATATTGAAAAATATAATAAGTTAATATTTGGTATACCAACATGGTATTATGGGGAAATGCAATGTGATTGGAATAATTTTTTACCACAACTGAAAAAGATAAATTTTGATGGCAAGCTTGTTGCTATATTTGGTTGTGGTGATCAAGAGGATTACCCAGAATATTTTTGTGATGCTTTAAGATATATATATGATGTTGTAAAATTACGTGGAGCTACATTGATAGGGCATTGGCCAATAAAAGGATATTATTTTGAATCTTCTAAAAGTATTATTAATAAAACACATTTTGTTGGTTTAGCAATTGATGAAGATCGTCAACCAAATTTGACACGACAAAGAATAAATTATTGGATTGAACAATTATATGAAGATATGAACAAAATTGTTTTATAAAAGTTTAATTCTATAAAAATTTAATTTTTTAAGTAAAATTGTTTATTTTAAAATTAATTTAAATTCATTTATAATTTAATATTTAAATTATTTAAATAAATCCATTGTTTTTTACAGAAAAATAAATTATTTTAAGTGTATTAAATAAGAAATTATTTAATTTATATATATACATATCAAAATATTTAAATTTAAAATTTAAAATAATCATTTTAAAAAAAATTACTCTTGCCATAAAAAAAATTTATTTACTTTTCTCAAATTTCATTATTTAAAAAAATAATAATTTTAAAAAATTTTTCTATTTAAATAAATACATAATATTTTTTTAAAAATATTTCATTATTTTATAATATATTAATGTTATAATGTATATAATTAAATAATTTACATGTAAATAATTATGTTTTTTTAATTTTTAAATATTTTATAAGTTTTTATTGTAATTTTTTTTAAATGAGTACATTATGAATTTAATATCTATTTTAGATATATTGCAAGGATATATACAAATTGATTCAGAAGTTTACATTCAGGGTTGGGTTAAAACAAGAAGAGATTCTAAATTAGGAATATCTTTTTTGATTTTGTATGATGGTTCATGTATTGATTGTTTACAAATAATTGCAAATAAATCTCTAATAAACTATAAAAAGGATATTTTATCTTTAACAACAGGGTGTTCTATAAGAGTTACTGGTTATTTAAAAAAATCTTTAAAAAATAAACAAAAATATGAAATACAAGCAAAGAAAATAGAAATATTAGGTAAAATTAAAAATCCTGATACATATCCAATATCATCAAAATACCATACTACAGAATATTTAAGAAAATTCCTTCATTTAAGACCTAGAACATACTTAATTGGAGCAATAACTAGAATAAGACATGTCCTATCTAAATCTATTCATCAATTTATGCATGAACAAGGTTTCTTTTGGATATCAACACCTTTAATTACTTCTATTGATACAGAAGGATCAGGTAAAATGTTTAATGTATCTTCATTAAACTTAAATAATTCAATTTGTTCAAAAAAAATAAAATTTAATAATGATTTCTTTGGTAAAGAAGTTTTTTTAACTGTTTCTGGCCAATTAGCAGGAGAAAGTTATGCTTGCGCGTTATCAAAAATTTATACTTTTGGTCCAACATTTAGAGCGGAACATTCGAATACAAGAAGACATTTATCAGAATTTTGGATGATTGAACCAGAAATGGCATTTTACACATTAGAAGATGCCATTAATTTAGCTGAAGAAATGTTAAAGTATGTGTCACAAGAGATTTTGATACATTCGTATGATGATATCAATTTTATTTATAAAGGAACAAAAAACACAGTTTACAAACATTTGAATCAATTAATTACAAAAAATTTTATACATATTGATTATACAGAAGTAATTAATATTTTGATGTATCATGAAAATATTTTCAAGAATAAAATTTCATGGGGTATGGATCTTAGCTTCGAACATGAATGTTATTTGACTGAAAAATATTTTCAAAAACCAATAATAATAAAAAATTATCCAAAAAATATTAAAGCATTTTATATGAGAATAAATGATGATTTAAAAACTGTATCATCTATGGATATAATTTTACCGGGAGTTGGTGAAATTATTGGAGGGTCTCAAAGAGAAGAAAGAATTCAAGAATTAGACAAGAGATTAGAAGAATTTAATCTTAATAAAAAAGAATACAAATTATATAGAGATTTAAGAAAATATGGAACAGTTCCTCATTCTGGGTTCGGGTTAGGTTTAGAAAGGTTAATTATGTATATAACAGGAATAAGAAATATACGAGATGTTATTCCATTTCCAAGAACTTTTAATAATATTGATTTTTAAAAAGTTAATAATTATAAAAATTTTGTTATCTTTTTTATTAAAAATGTTAAATTATCGATTTGTTTATTAAATTTGATAAATAATAAACAAAAATAAATATATTTATAAAAAATTTAAATATTTAAAATATTAAACAATTTTTTTAAAAATTTGGGAAAAAATTCTATTTAGTAAACAACTATGAGAATTTGTTAAATAATATTTAATTTCCTTCTATATTATTATCATATAGTTGATTTATTCCAAGTGAAATACGACATCTATCAATGTCAATTTGTAATAATTTAGTCATTATTTCATCTCCTTTTTTATATTTACTTATTACACCATTATTTACATATTTAGATGGTATGTCAGATATATGAATAAGACCATCTATATTTTCTTTTAATTCAACAAATATTCCAAAATCTGTAATTGACTTAATAATACCATTAATACAATCACCTTTTTTATAAATATTAGAAAAATTTTTCCATGGATTTGTTTTACATTGTTTCATACTTAAAGATATACGATGTCTCTTTTCATCAATATCTAATATCATAACATCTATTACATCATTAATATGTACTAAATTCGATGGATGAACATTTTTGTTTTTCCAATCCATTTCAGAGATATGTACTAAACCTTCAATTCCTTCTTTAATTTCAACAAAACAACCATAATCAGTTATATTAGTTACTTTTCCTATAAATTTACTATTAATTGGATAATTTTTTGTTATAGATATCCAAGGGTCTTTTTTTAATTGTTTTAATCCAAGAGAAATACGTGTTTTTTCTAAATCAAATTTTAATATTTTTACTGTAATTTCATCGCCAACATTAACAATTTCATTAGGATGTTTAATACGCTTCCAAGACATATCAGTAATATGTAATAACCCATCTATTATACCCAAATCTATGAACGCTCCGTAATCAGTTAAATTTTTAATTATTCCTTTAACTGTCATACCTTCTTTAAAATTTTCCAAAGCTTGCATACGTTCATAATTATCATGAGATTCAATAACAGCTTTTCTAGAAACTACAATATTGTTTCTTTTTTTATCCAATTTAATAATTTTTAGTTCTATTTCTTGACCATCTAATAAAGAAATATTTTGAACTTTTCTATCCACTAAAGAACCTGGAAGAAAAGCTTTAATATTATGTATTTCTATAGTAAACCCGCCTTTTACTTTACCAATTACAATACCAAAAACATTTTTTCCTTCTTCATAAGATTTTTGTAGTATCAACCATGATTCATAACATTTGGCTTTATCACGTGATAAAATTGTTTCACCGTATCCATCTTCTATTTGATCTAAAGAAACATCAATTTTTTCTCCAATTTTAACTTCTATATCTCCATTATTATTTTTAAATTGTTCAATTGGAATGTAAGATTCAGATTTTAAACCAGCATCTACTAGTACTATATCTTTAGTAATTGATAATATAGTTCCACGAACTATAGAACCTGGACGAATTTCAGTATTCTTCAAAAATTTTTCAAAAAGCTTGGAAAAAGATTCTTTCATAATTCACTATTATATTAAAGTTAAAATTTTAATTAGTTTTATTTAAACATAATACATAAAAGATATATTATAAAATATAAAAAATTTATTGAAATAAAAATTTTTAATTTAAATTTATTATTTTAATTTAACAACATTAATATATTTTATTACTTTCATTACTACTTCATGTATACTTAAATGAGTAGAATCTATAATAAAAGCATCATTTGCTTTGATTAGCGGGGCTATTTTTCTACTTTTATCAAGATAATCTCGTTTTTTTATTTCTGAAAATACTTCATTAAGAGTAACATTAACATTTCTTTTCTGCAACTGTTGAAAACGTCTTTGTGCTCTTTTTTCCAAATTTGCATCTAGAAAGATTTTAATTTTAGCATCTGGGAAAACAATTGTACCCATATCTCTACCATCAGCTATAAGCCCTGGGAAAATACGAAATTTTCTTTGATAATGCAATAATTCTTCACGAATTCTTTGGGAAGAAGCAATGTGAAAAATTTTATTATTAATATAGTGTTTATAAATATTGCAACTAACATCTTTTCCTTCTAGCATTATAGATAATTTATTTTTGTATATTTTGAATGATATATCAATTTTTTTAACTATTGATAATAATTTTTCTTCATTATTACATGATATATTTTTATTATAAGCTAATAAATCTATAATTCTATAAATTGAACCAGAATCTAATATATTCCAATGTAATATTTGTGCCAAAATTATACATAATGTCCCCTTACCAGAAGAACTGGTACCATCAACAGTTATTACAGGAGGAATAATACTATTACTCAAATAATTATTATATAGAAACATATAATATGTTAAAATTTTAATTATATAAATAATCTTAAATATTAAACTAATTTATGAAAATTTACTTATTTTAAAAAAATTATTAAAAAAATCTGGAAAAGTTTTGTTAATACATTTAGGATTCATAATAGTTATTGGAACACCAGATAATGCTATTAGAGAAAAACACATTGCCATACGATGATCGTTATATGTTTCTATAATAGAAGAAATAAATTTTTTTGGAGGAGTTATTATTAAACTGTCTTTGTTTTCAATAATATATGCACCAATTTTTTTAAGTTCATTTGACATTGCTGATAATCTGTCAGTCTCTTTAACCCTCCAGTTATAAATATTTCTAATTATAGTGGAATTTTTATTATTTTTAGTAAATAAAGCAACAATAGCTGCAGTCATAGCAGAATCTGGAATATGATTCATATCCATATCAATAGATTGTAAAGTATTTTTTGTACATTCTACATAATTATCACCCCAATTAATTTTTGCACCCATTTTATTTAATATATTTACAAAATCAATATCACCCTGAATACTTCTTTTATTAATACCTGTAACACGAACAGTACCTCCTCGTATTGCAGCAGCAGCTAAGAAATATGAACCACTAGAAGCATCTCCTTCTATTGTGAATTCACCTGGGGAGCGGTATGTACTATTACCATGTATATAAAAAGATTTATAATTATTATTTTTAATATTTATACCAAAAATTTTCATTAATTCCAAAGTAAGAGATACATAAGGCTTTGAAACTAATTCCCCACTAACCAGAATATGTGTATCTTTTGGTGCTAAGGGGGCCATCATTAACAATGAACTTAAAAATTGACTAGAAATACTACCATTTATGTTAATTAAACCACCTTTATATCCACCATGTAATTCTATTGGTGGATATCCATCTTTTTCAAGATATGAAATGTTTGCACCACCTTGTTTCAATGCATCTACTAAATGTTTAATGGGTCTTTCTTTCATTCTTGGTATTCCTGTTAAAATCACATTTTTAGAATTTATACATAAAGCTGCTGTTAATGGTCTAATGGCAGTTCCAGCATTACCAAGAAATAATGTTAAAGGATTTTTATATTGTAAAGGTTTACCTACACCAAAAATTTTACAATGACTAAAATTTTTTGAAATTTCATAATTTATATTGAGATGTCGAAATGCTGATAACATGTATTTAATGTCATCACTTTTAAGTAAATTATTTAAATGAGTAACCCCATAGGATTGAGCTGCTAATAACAAAGCTCGGTTAGATATGCTTTTTGACCCAGGTAAATTAATTACACCATCTACTAAAGATATGGGTTTTATAGTCAAGTTTTTTGTATTCACAACAATATATCCTGTAATCTTATTTAAACTTTAAAATAAAAATATTTACTATTAGTATTATACACAATATTAAAAATAATATATCAATAAAATTATATTAATATAAAAATAATTAGATTTTGTATAATTTTATTATAAATAATAATTAAAAATATTATTTAATTCTATATAACTAAATAATTTTAGTGCTTTAAATATATTTACTAAAAATTTTTATTTAATAAAAATAAAATAAATTTTATAATAGAACATTATAAATGTAATCATGTTTTTTAATTTTTAATGCAAAATATGTGTTTTAATACAAAAATTTATATTAAATATTTTAAATTTTTTTAATGATATAAATATAAATATATTAAATATGAATAATAAAAATTAAATTTTATTTAAATAAACTTTAAATATGTTAAAAAATATAAATAGAATTAAATTTTATAAAAATAATTTTATTTTTAAAATCGTTAATAACGATATAATTTCTGGAAAACATAATGTAATACGAACTAGATTTCCGCCAGAACCAAATGGGTATTTACATATTGGGCATGCAAAATCTATTTGTTTAAATTTTCTACTTGCTAAAAATTATAATGGATTTTGTAATTTAAGAATAGATGATTCTAACCCAACAAAAATAAAAAAAAAATATATTAGTTCTATCAAACGTGATATTAAATGGCTTGGTTTTTGTTGGCATGGAAAAATTAAATATTCCTCAGATTATTTTGATCAAATATATCATTATGCATTAGAACTTATTGATAAGGGGCTAGCATATGTAGATAGAATGTCAAAAATAGATATAAAAAAATTTAGAGGTACTTTAAAATGTCTTGGTAAAGATAGTCCTTATCGTAATCAAAGTATAAAAGAAAATAAATATTTATTTTTAAAAATGAAAGAAGGTGAATTTCCTGAAGGAAGCGCGTGTTTACGAGCAAAAATTAATATGAAATCTTCATCTGTTATTATGAGAGATCCAATATTATATAGAATTAAATTTGCATATCATAATCAAACTGGAAATAAATGGTGTATATATCCTATGTACGATTTTACTCATTGTATATCTGACGCTTTAGAAGGAATTACGCATTCATTATGTACTCTTGAATTTCAAGAAAATCGTGAACTATATAATTGGATTTTAGATAATATTACTACTAATTTTCGACCAAAACAATATGAATTTTCTCGTTTAAATTTACAATATACTATTACCTCTAAAAGAAAAATAAATACATTAATTACTAAAGGTATAGTACAAAATTGGGATGACCCAAGATTGCCAACACTTTCTGGTCTTAGAAGATTAGGATATACTGCAAAATCAATAAAGGAATTTTGTTATCGTATTGGAGTTACTAAACAATCTAATAATATAGAAATATCTACTTTAGAATCATGTATTCGTGAAGATTTAGAAAATAAAGCTATAAGAACTATGGCAGTAATAAACCCACTGTTGATAATTATTGAAAATTTACCTGAAAAACATGAAGAGATAATAACAGTATTAAATCATCCTAAGAAATTATACATGGGAACTCATGAAATAATTTTTAGTAAAAAAATATATATAGATTATTCTGATTTTCGTGAAATAGCTGATAATAATTATAAACGTTTAGTTTTAGGAAAAGAAATAAGATTAAGGAACTCGTATATAATTAAAGCAAATTTTGTACATAAAGATAAAGATGGAAATATTATTTCTGTTTTTTGTACTTATGATCCAAATACATTACATAGAAACCCAAAAGATGGAAGAAAGATTTCTGGAGTAATTCATTGGGTTTCAGCAATTAAAAATATTAAAGCAAAATTTTATCTTTATAATAAATTATTTAATTATAAAAATCCTTCTGGAAAAAATTTTTTATATTATATAAATAATAACTCATTAATAATTAGTAGAGGTTTTGTAGAACTTTGGATGATAAATGCAAAGTGTGGTGAATATTATCAGTTTGAAAGAGAAGGATACTTTTGTATGGATAACAATTATATTAAAAATACTAGCAATAATTTATCTTTTAATAGAATTGCAAAATTAAAAAATAATAAATATAGATTTTAATTTTTGCATACTTTTACTTAAACGTTCAATAAATATTGAATTATAAATAAGAAAGAAATTATATTTGTATATCAATATTTAAATATATTTTATAAATTTATTACCCGGAGCGAGATTTGAACTCGCATAGCTTTAAAAGCTGAGGGATTTTAAGTCCCTTGTGTATACCAATTCCACCACCCGGGTATTTTATAAATACAATAAGGCGCGTCTCGGAATTGAACCGAGATTAACGGATTTGCAATCCGATACATGAACCATTCTGTCAACGCGCCATATTTATTGTAATTAAATATTATATAAAATTATAAAAAATACATAAATTTATATAAAATATTCAATATTTATTTTATATTTTAATTTATTAAATTTTAATATTTATAAATATAAAATTATGTTTATAAATATAAATAATTTATAAATAACATTTTTTTTAATAAATAAAATGATAATTTAACAAGATTTATAATAAATATTTGTAGAAATTTAAAATTTTACCAGTTAAGTAAATAAAATTCATAAGTATAAAATATAAAAAGCGGGAAGCGAGATTTGAACTCGCGGCCCCAACCTTGGCAAGGTTGCGCTCTACCAACTGAGCTATTCCCGCAAATTTTTAATTTACTTAAATAGTTTTATATAAATATATAAAACATGTATTAAGATTTGATGTTTTAAAAATTTACATATTTCTCATTATTTTAATAATTATAAATATTTTTCCATATAACATATAAATATTGTAACATTGAAAAAAATGCAAGTAATGTTGCGGTAAATAATAAATTTACACCTATATTTTCAACTATTATATTTTTATCATATAATAATACTATTAGTGAAAACATTTGAAAACTAGTTTTTAATTTGCTTAATTTAGTAGATATTAATTTAATATTATAATTACTAAATTTTATTATACATGTTCGAAGAATAGAAACAACTATTTCCCTAATAATCATTATGTAAGATAATAATGTAATATACCATGAATTAAAATATTCAATAATTAAAATTAATGTTGTAATGATCATAATTTTATCAGCAATTGGGTCAATAAATTCTCCAAATTTAGTTGTTTGATTCCATTTTCTAGATAAAAAACCATCCAACCAATCAGTTAATGATGATAATACAAAAATTGTAGTACAATATATTGAAGAATACTGATAAGTAAAATAAAAAGTTAATATAAAAAATGGAATAATAATTATCCTAAATAAAGTGAGAACAATAGGAAAATTTAATTTCATAATTTTTAACCATTTATATAATAAAGTCATTATAAAAAATATTTTTTATAAAAATTAACAAAATTCATATTTATTAAATTTATAAAAAAATAAATCATTACATGTATAGTAAATTTTAATAAATTTAAAATACACTAATAACATAAATAATTTTATGTTTTATATATTTAAAATACTAAATTATAAACTTTAATAAAAAATCAAATATTTTCAAATGTAATTCTATACAGGGTTAGGTATATCAATAAAATTAATTTTTAAATCATATTTTTTAGTTAACCAATTTCCTAATGCTTTAATTCCAATTTTTTCAGTTGAATGATGTCCAGCAGAATAAAAATGTATTTTTCCTTCTTTAGCAAGATGCATAGTTTCTTCTGAAACTTCACCACTAATAAAAGCATCCATTTTTTTTATAATTGCTAATTTAATAAAATCCTGACCCTTTCCTACACACCAAGAAATTTTTTTAATTATATTTGGAGCATTTTTAGAGAAATGTAATATATTATTACATGAAAGTACACTTTTTATATGTTTTTTAAAATTTTCACCATTCATTGGTATTAATAAATCACCTTGCATAGCAAATTTTCCCAAAAAACTAATATTTTCCACTCCCAATTTTTTAGCTAATTGTATATTATTACCCAATTCATTATGTATGTCTAGTGGTAAATGCCAGGCATAAAGATTAATATTATGTGATAATAATTTTCGTAATCTTTGATATTTTATTCCAACAATTCTCCTAGATTCATTTTTCCAAAAATATCCATGATGTACTATTATTGCGTCAGAATCACAATTTATCGCTATATCAATTAATTCTTGACAAGCAGAAACACCAGTAATGATGTTTTTTATTATTTTTCTTCCTTCTACTTGCAAACCATTAGGTAAATAATCCTTATATTTTTCAGAATTAATTTTCTTATTAATTTCATATTCAAGATCAGTGTTTAACATATAAAAAATTATTATATAAATAAATTAAATTTTTAAGATTTTCTATATTAGAATCTAATATATATAGAGCATAAATACTTTATTTTGATATTATAAAACAAATTAATAAAATATCTACTAAAAAATTTTAATATTAATCAAATATTACATTAAATAAATATGTAAAATTTATTTTAAGTAATAAAAATTATTATTTTATTAATTATACATAATGTAAATTAATGTTGATGAATTTAATTTTTTAATAAAATTATTTAAAAATATTGTAAAATAAATTGGTTGATACTAAGATATATAATATTTGATTTTTTTTCTGTGAAAGTAACATTATAATTATTTAGTTTTGTATAAAAATAATATAAACTTTTAATAAATTAAATAAATTTTATAATACTAAAATTTTTCATAAAATTATATATTATTAAATATAAATAACTTATATAAATATTTAAGATATTAAAATTAAGTAATAAATTACAAAATTTATATAATGTAATATTTTGATAATTTTGAATTAAAAGTTTTATTAAAAATTAAAATAAATGAAATTTTAATATATATTTATATGTTTTAATTTAATTAATAATTTTAATATTATTCATTGTATATTTTATGTATTAAATAATATTTAAATTTTTTAAAAAATTATATATTGGAGAAGTGCCGGAGAGGATAAACGGGTCAGTTTCGAAAACTGTTCAAGAATTTTCTTACTAGAGTTCGAATCTCTACTTCTCCGTATTTTATATTTTTAAAATATTTGATATAAATCATCAAATAAAATGAAATTAAATTTAATATTTATTTAAATTTTTATAAAAATTTAAATAAATATTTAATAAAACATTTAATATTAATTAAATAAGTTAATTTATATATTAAATATATATTCAATATTTTAAATTAACATATTTTATTTAAAAATTTAATTTAAAAGAAAAAAATATTGTAATTGATTTAAATTTAATTTTTAAAATATGTATTGATTTTATTAAATTATGTATTATAAAATATAATACATATATTTTAATTTTTTTATAAGTTCTAATACATAATATTATTATATATTTTGTAAAAAATTTAAGAAATTAAAGTAATATTAAATATTAATTTGGAAATATAAATATATTTTTTCATTTTATAAAAATTAAAATTTTTTTTAAAATTTTATTTATGTAAGTAGTATTATAAATAATATAAAAATATTATTTTTTTTTATTGAAAATTTTTTTGGATAAAAATTAGAAATATTTAATATGTATTAAAAATTAATTTAAATATTATTTTTTAATAATGAAAT
>JABYQB010000003.1 GCA_024648785.1 Candidatus Westeberhardia cardiocondylae
TAAAATATGTAATATTATTATACAAATAGTAATATATAAAAAAATAACAAAATAAATTTTAAGAAATATTTAATTTAAATTTAAAAATTTTAATTTTACAAACAATTCTGTTATATTTACAAATTAATTACATTAGACATAAATTTAAAATATTAAATAAATTATTAATTTAAAATTAAAATACATATTTATATTTTATATATTTAAAAACTAACATTTTATTATTAAGTATAAATATAATATTCTTAAAAAAATTATAATAATTCACTAAAATTTTTCTTTACAACAAAAATTGTAAAAAAAATAAATACTTCATAAAAATGAAATTTATTATTGATAGAGAAGATTTATTAAATCCATTGCAAAAAATTAGTGGTTCTTTATTACATAATTCTACATTACCAATTTTAAATTATTTATTGTTAAAGGTAATAAAAAACTATTTGTTAATAATTGTAGCAAATTTCGAAATAGAAATTATTTCAAAAATTAAATTAATACAAAAATATGAAGAAGGAAGTATAACAATACATTCAAAAAAATTTTTCAATATTTGCCGTTCTTTATCACCAGGATCAAAAATTATTATTAGTACAAAAAATAAAAAAATAATAATAAAATCAGAAAAAAGTTATTTTTTTCTTTCTACTTTACCACCATCTGAATTTCCTGTTATAAACATAGAAAAAAACATAACAAAAATTGAATTTAATACTGAAAAAGTTATAAAAGAATTAATTGAATTAACATATTTTTCTATGGCAAACCAAGATATTCGTCATTATTTAAATGGAATGTTTTTAAAAATCACAAATGACTATATAAAATCTGTAACAACAGACGGACATCGTTTATCAATTTGTACAATAACACATAATACAAAAATAAATAAAACACTTTCCATTATTATACCAAGAAAAGGAATAATAGAACTATTTAAAATTTTAAAAAATATTAAAAACAATCCTATTAAACTAAATATTAGTAATAACAATATAAGAATTATAGCAAACAATTTTATATTTACATCCAAACTAATTGATGGATCTTTTCCACATTATAAACATATTTTACCAAAAAATAATAATATAATTTTAGAAATAGATACTATGAAACTAAAAAATGCAATTACACGTGTATCTATATTATCTAATGAAAAATTTCGTGGTATCAGAATGAATATAACAAAAAATAACTTAAAAATTACATCAAATAATTCAAATCAAGAAGAAGCCGAAGAAACACTAGATGTAGTATATAATAATAAAGATATAGAAATTTGTTTGAATTCACGTTACATTCTTGATATATTAAATACATTAAAATGCGAAAAAATAAAAATTTCATTAATTAATGAATATTCTAGTGTACAAATTGAAAATGTAAAAAATAAAAAATCAATTTATATTGTTATGCCAATGAAATTATAAATTGTACTTTAATTATAAATATACAATCATATTTATGATAAATATATATATATAAAATACCTATTAAAATGTAAATAAACAATTTAAATAAAAATTATTAATAATTTAAAACATCAAAAAATTTATAAAAAATTAATAAATATAAATAAAAATTTATATAATAATAATTATTTAAAATACATGATAAAATAAAAATTATTTTTATCAAAAATATAAAAATAAGATTTATATTTAAATATAAATCACAATATGGAATATCATATATGACAGTAAATTCTTCTTATACTTCTTCAAATATCAAAATACTCAAAGGATTGGATGCAGTAAGAAAAAGACCTGGTATGTACATAGGTAATACAGATGATGGGACAGGGTTGCATCACATGGTATTTGAAATTATAGATAATTCTATTGATGAAGCATTATCAGGATATTGTAAAAAAATATACGTTACTTTACATAAAGATAATTCAATTTCTGTACAAGACAACGGTAGAGGAATACCAGTAGATATTCATGAAGAAGGAATGTCAGCAGCAGAAGTTATTATGACTATGTTACATGCAGGTGGAAAATTTGATAAATCTTCATATAAAATTTCAGGGGGATTACATGGTGTTGGTATTTCAGTGGTAAATGCTTTATCTAAAAAATTAAAATTAGTAATATACAGAGACAATAAAATATACCAACAAATATATCATCAGGGTATACCTTGTCAACCATTAAAAACAATAGGGGAAACTAAACAAACTGGAACATATATACATTTTTGGCCAGATTTATCTATATTTACTAATCAAGTTAAATTTCAATATAATATTTTAAAAAAACGTTTTCAAGAATTATCTTTTCTAAACTACGGAATCACAATTTTTTTAAATGATCAAAAAAATAATAAACGAAAAAAATTTAATTACAAAGGTGGAATACAAACATATATAAAATATTTAAACAAAAATCCAATACATAATAACATATTTTACTTTTCTCATGAAAAAAAAAACATTAATGTAGAAATAGCTTTACAATGGAACAATTCTTTTCAAGAAAATATATATTGTTATACTAATAATATTCCACAAAACAATGGTGGTTCACATTTATCAGGATTTCGTTCTGCAATGACAAGAACGACAAATTCTTACATAGAAAAAGAAAAATTCAATAAAAAAAATAAAATAAATATTATAGGTAATGATATTAGAGAAGGGTTAACTGCAATAATTTCAATAAAAATGTTAGAGCCAAAATTCTCTTCACAAACAAAAGATAAATTAATATCATCGGAAGTAAAACCAATAATAGAATCACTAATACATGAAAAATTAATAGAATATTTTTTAGAACATCCACAAGATTCAAATAAAATATTAGAGAAAATAATTAATGCAGCAAGATCACGTGAAATAGCAAAAAAAGCCAGAGATGTAACTAGACGTAAAAATACAATAGAATCAAACTCTCTACCTGGAAAATTGGCGGATTGTCAAGAACAAAATCCGGAACTTTCCGAAATCTATTTAGTAGAAGGAGATTCAGCTGGAGGTTCAGCAAAGCAGGGAAGAAATAGAAAAAATCAAGCGGTCTTACCATTGAAAGGAAAAATTTTAAATGTTGAAAAATCTAATATAGAAAAAATTCTTTCTTCTCAAGAATTAATATCATTAATAACGGCTTTAGGATGTGGAATTGGAAAAAATGAATATAATCCTAATAAACTAAGATATCATCGTATAATTATAATGACTGATGCTGATGTAGATGGTTCTCATATTCGTACATTATTATTAACATTTTTTTATAGACAAATGCCGGAAATACTTAAAAAAGGGCATATTTATATAGCATCCCCACCTTTATATAAAATAAAAAAAGGTGGTAAAGAACACTTTATTAAGTGTGATAATGATATGATAAAATATCAAATTTCTCTAGCAATAAATAATTCTAAATTATATTCTCAATATAATAACAATGTACCAATATTATCCAATAAAAAGCTAAAAAAATTAATATTTAAATATTTTATTATAAAAAAAATTATAAATTCTACAAAATATCGTTTTCCAGAAATTATTTTAAATACTTTAATGAAAAGTAAAAAATTAAAGATAGAACAAATGAAAAATAAAGAAGATGTAATATTCTGGTTAAAACAATTTTTTAAAAAATTACAAAATACAAAAAATTATGAATGTGATTACATTTTAAAAAATAATAAAAAATATCAAATAATAGAACCAATTATAAAAATTAGAATACACGAAATTTATAAGGAATATTTACTAGATTATAATTTTATTATTAGTGAAGAATATACAAAATTAACAAAAATTGGAGAAGTATTTAACAAACTTATTAAAGAAAATATTTATATAAAAAAGGGGAAATATTTTATACATATTGATAATTTTGAAAAAATAATAAAATTACTTATGGAACAAGCTACACATGGATTAACAATTCAACGTTATAAGGGATTAGGAGAAATGAATCCAATGCAATTATGGGAAACAACAATGAATCCAAAAACTAGACAAATGTTTCAAGTAAAAATACAAGATACAATATTAGCAGATAAACTGTTTAATACACTTATGGGTGATGCAGTTGAACCACGTCGAAATTTTATAGAAGAAAATGCATTAAAAGCAATAAATATAGACTTATAACAAATTAAAATAAATTAAAAAAAATTATTTATTTTATAATATTTTCATTACATTTAAAATCATTAAAAATCACTATAAATATAAAATATTTTAATACAGAATAAATAAATTTATAAAATAATTTTATTAATGAATAATTAAGAAAAAAATAAAATAATCACAATATTAATAAATATTACATTATAATTATAAAATTAATTAATCTGAAATATTCAGTTCAATTTTCTTTAATTATAAAATAAAATGGAAATTTTACATATAAAAATTAATACTCAAAAAAAATATTATACATATACAAAACCTAATATTTATTTTTATAATATACATGTAATTATAAAGAATAATGATTTAATATTTTGTAAAAATTTAATTAAAATGTGAAAATCTTTAAAATTAATTTTGATTTAAAATTAATAATTTTATCTCATACATAAAATAATTAATAAAATTAAAATATAATAAATATATAATCTTCAAAAATACAATATTTAATTGTATTTAAAATTATCAAAGAAAACAAAAATAAACATATAATTTCTTATTTTTAAGATTCACACATTATTACTCATAATACAAAATATTCTATTAAATATAAAAATCTTAAATATTTTACAAATTCTTTAATTATAAAAATATCAACAATTCAATTGTTTAAATAAACTATTATAATATATTCAAAAAAAAATAAAATATGTAAAATTTTAAAAATTTTATTTATATAAATAAACATACAATTAAATAACATAATTGAAAAATCATAAAATATTTTAATATTTATCATTATAAGGATAAATTATCATGAATCTATTAAAATCATTAATTACAATAAGTTTTGTAACTTTTTTATCTAGAATATTAGGTTTTATTCGTGATGCTATAATAGCAAAAACATTTGGAGCTGGGATAGCAACAGACGCTTTTTTTCTTGCATTTAAATTACCAAATTTATTAAGAAGAATATTCTCAGATGGAATATTTTCGCAAATATTTATACCAATACTTGAAGAACATAAAAACAAAAAAAAAGAAACATCAATAAAAACATTAATATCTTGTACAACAGGTTTATTTATATTAATATTAATTATAACCTCAATCATTGGAGTATTAATAGCACCATGGATTGTAATAATAATTGCCCCAGGTTTTTTAGATATACCAGAAAAATTTACTTTAACAATAAAATTACTTCGACTCACTTTCCCTTATATTATATTAATTTCATTAGCATCTCTAGTAACAGCTGTTCTTAATACATGGAATCGTTTTCTAATACCAGCATTTTCTCCAACATTATTAAATTTTAGTATAATAATGTTTACAATTTTTGGAACATCCTTTTTTCATCCACCAATTTTAGCACTAGCATGGGCTGTAATATTAGGAGGTTTTCTTCAACTAAGTTATCAACTTCCAGAATTAAAAAAAATAAAAATGCTTGTATTTCCAAGTTTAAAATTTAAAAATAACGAAATATGGAATATGTTAAAATCAGTAGGACCTGCCATTATTTGTGTATCAATTAATCAAATATCAAATATTATTAATACAATTTTTTCGTCATATTTAACATCAGGTTCAATATCATGGATATATTATGCCGATCGTTTAATGGAAATACCATCAGGATTACATGGAATAGCTTTAAGCAATATTTTATTATCTGTATTATCCAGAAATTACTGTTGCGGCAATTATAAAGAATATTCCCGTTTACTAGATTGGGGGTTAAGAATATGTTTTATACTAGGATTTCCAAGTGCAATAGTTTTAGGTATGTTAGCACATCCTTTAGTTGCAACATTATTTCAATATGGACAATTTACTTCATTTGACACACTAATGACAAAACAAGCTCTTATTAGTTACTCAATAGGAGTTATAGGTTTTCTTGGTGTTAAAGTATTAAGTCCAGCTTTTTATTCTAGAAAAGATATTAAAACTCCAATAAATATGGCAATAATTACTGTTTTATCTACTCAAATAATAAATATAGCATGTATTAACACTTTAAAACATATTAGCTTATCATTATCAATAAGTTTAGGATCTTGTATAAATTTTGCTTTACTATATTGGCAATTACGAAAAAAAAAAATATTTACACCACAACCAGGGTGGTTAAATTTTCTATTTCGTTTACTAATTGCGTCAAGTGCTATGATAATAATACTATTTATAGTATTACAAATTATGCCGGATTGGGGGACAGGAAATATGGTTGATAGATTATTAAGATTAACTAGTGTAGTTATAATAGGTATATTATCCTATTTAACAGTATTATGGATAATAGGATTTTCCTTAAAATATTTTTCTTATTTTATAAATGATTAAATTTAATTAACAAACAAAATTATATTTTTTACATTTTATGAACTATTTCAATACCTAATAAATTTAATCCAATTTCCAATGTTTTAGAAATCAAAATTAATAATAAAATACGAGTTGTTCTTAACTCTTCAGTTTTAGCAAAAATAATTGGAAAATTTTCATAAAAAACAGAAAATAATACTGATAAATCGTATAAATAAGAACACAAAAGATTAGGAAAACCACGCCGATAAACAAGTAAAATAACTTCTTCAAACTTTAATAAATGTATAGCTAATTTAATCTCATGTTTCGTTTCTAATTTAATTTTACTTAAAATCAAATATTTAAAACTATATTTTTTATAATATTTTTCTAACAAAGAAAAAATTCTAGTATAAGCATATTGTATATATAAAGAAGTATTTCCATTAAAATCTAAAACTTTATTCCAATCAAAAACATAGTTGATAGTTCTATTTTTAGATAATTCATAATATTTTATAGCACCAATTCCAATTTTTTTTGCTAATTTTTCTAGAAGATTTTTAGAAATTTGTATATTTTTCTTTAAAATTAATTTTTTTGCTCTTTTTATTGATTCATTTAATAAATCAACTAATTTTATTATCTTACCAGAACGTGTTTTAAATGGTTTACCATCTTTACCAAGTACCATACCAAATACATGATGTTCTAATAATACACCATTAGATATATAACCAGCTCTACGAGAAATTTCCCAAATTTTTATTAAATGTTGACATTGACGAAAATCAACGTAATACACTATCCTATTAGCTTTAAAAATTTCACAACGATACTTAACAGCAGCAATATCAGTACTTGAATATAAATACGAACCATCTTTTTTTCTAATAATTACACCAGTAAATTTTACTTTATCTTTATTAATATTATCTAAATATACAATAACAGCACCATGATCATTAAAAGCTAATCCCTTATTCTTTAAATCTTTCACAATATCAGGTAACATATAATTATACATACTTTCACCCATATAATTAATTTTGTTTAATGTAATATTCAACAAATCATAAATCTTTTGATTTTCCATAATACTAAGACAAATTAAATTTTTCCAAATTACTCTACAATCATTATCACCATTTTGTAACTTCACAACACAATTATGTGCTTTATTAAAAAATGACAAATCACTATTATATTTTTTTCTAGCAATACTATAATAAATACCTAATTCAGATATAGAAATATTATTACTATCAATTTTCATATCTTGTAAATAAGCAATTAACATACCAAACTGTGTTCCCCAATCTCCTACATGATTTGATCTAATTACACAATATCCCAAAAATTCAGAAATTCTAACAAAAGTGTCACCAATAATTGTTGATCTCATATGCCCAACATGCATTTCTTTAGCAATATTTGGAGACGAATAATCAACAACAATATTTTTATTTTCGGTAGAAAAAGCAATACCTAAACGAGAAGAATGTAAAATTTTAATAAGATTTTTTGATAACCATTTAGGATTTAGAAAAATATTAATAAAACCTGGAGAAATAACATTAATATTTGAAGAAATATCTTTTAAATCTAAAACACTAACTATCCTTTTTGCTAATTCTAAAGAAGAAAATCCAATATTTTTAGCAATCTTCATTATTCCATCAACCTGATAATCTCCATATTCATCCCTCTTAGATGGATGTACTTTCAATTCAAAATCTATAGATAATTTTGTTACAATAAATAATGCTTTGTTAATTTTTTTCGATAAAATATAACTAATATTCATATTAAACAATATTCTTCAATATTTTAAAATAATTAAAATTTTTAAACAAAATATAAATATTAAAACATTTAAATTTCAATTAAATAAACTTTAAAAAATTTAATTTAATAAAATTACATACAAATTTATTATAAAATTTTCATAATAAATATGATAATTAAGTATAATTAGTATCTAAATAATACAAACAAATATTGTAATTATTCATAAAAAATATATATAAGAATAAAATAATTACTTTAAACTAATTTAATATATTTAAATATATAATAAAAAATTAAAATTAATATTTAAAATTATATAAATTATAAATATTATTTAAACATGTAAAATAAAATATTTATTTTTTAATAAATAAAATAAACTAATTTAATAATTAATAATATAAAACATTATAATAAATTATAAATAACATAATCAATACTATTATTTTAAATAAATACATATATTTAAAAAAACACAATATATTTTGATCAAATTTTTTGTTAGAATCAAAATTATATTATTATATAAATTAATATCTATTTTTAATAAAATATATTAATTATATTTTTGATATATTAAATTTATTTCTAAAAACATTATTAATTATTTTATTAATATAAAATATTAAATTTATATTATAAAATCTAAATAAATATATTAAAATAAAATTATGAATATTCTATATTGCGGTCAATTAAATAAAACACATATTAATAAAAAAGTTACACTATATGGCTGGGTAAATAATTTCAGAAATCTTGGAAATATTATTTTTATTGAAATAAGAGATTGGACTGGAATTATACAAATATTTGTTAATATTAACAAAAAAGAAATTTTTCTACAAGCTTCTAAAGTACGTCATGAATTTTGTGTAAAAGTACAAGGTATAGTTTGTGTAAGACCAAAAAATCAAATTAATCACAATATGTCAACTGGATTCATAGAAATTTGTACAACAAATCTTATTATTTTAAATGAATCTAAACCTCTACCAATAGACAATAATAAAAAGAATATTGAAGAAAAACGATTAAAATTTCGTTATCTTGATCTACGTAGACCTATAATGATAAATAGATTAAAAACAAGGGCAAAAGTTAATAATATTGTGCGAAACTTTATGAACACAAATAAATTTTTGGAAATAGAAACACCAATTTTAAGTAAAATAACATTGGAGGGGGCAAAAAATTTTTTAATTAAAACACAACAAGAAAAATTTTTTTCTTTGCCACAATCACCCCAAATTTTTAAACAACTTCTTATGATATCAGGATTTAATCGTTATTATCAAATAACAAAATGTTTTAGAAATGAAGATTCACGTTCTGATAGACAACCAGAATTTACACAAATTGATATAGAAGCATCTTTTACAACATCAAAAAAGATTATAAAAATAACAGAAAAACTTATATGTAAAATTTGGAAAAAAATTCTTGGAATAAAACTTAAAAAGTTCCAACAAATAACTTATTATAATTCTATAAAAAAATTCGGTTCTGATAAACCAGATCTAAGAAATCCAATAGAATTTTATGATATAACCAATATCATAAAAAATGACAAATTAAAAATGATTTTTGAATTAGATAATATAAAACATAAAATTATTTCAATGCGCTTACCAAATTGTATTAAATTTAATCAACAAGTAATTGATAATTACTATAAATATAAAAAACTTTATAAAATAAAAAATAAAGAAATATTATGGATAAAAATTTATCAATATCATAATGAAACATATGAAATTAAAAGTTCAATAATAAACATTATAAATCAAAAAACTATAAATAATATTATAATTAAAAGTAAAGGTTGTGTTGGTGATACTCTTATATTACTTCATTTTAATAATGATAAAAATATCATAAAATATATGAATAAATTAAGAATAAATTTTATTAAAAATTTAAATATTATAAATAATGAAAAATGGTCACCATTATGGATAATAAATTTTCCTATGTTTAAACAACTAGATGATAAAACAATAATACCAACACATCATCCGTTTTCTGCTCCAAAAAAAATTAAAAATATAAATAATTTAATAAAACGTCCTTTATCGATTATATCAGACTCCTATGACATGATAATTAATGGATACGAAATTGGAAGTGGTTCAGTACGAATAAATACAAGTAAAATGCAAAAAATAATTTTTGACATATTAAATCTTAATACAAAACAACAAAAAAAAATGTTTGACTTCTTTTTGAATGCATTGAAATATGGTACCCCACCACATGCAGGTTTCGCGTTTGGTTTAGATAGAATAATGATGTTATTAACAAATACAAATAATATACGTGATATTATCGCATTTCCAAAAACAACGTCAGGAATTGATCTTATGACAGATTCACCAAATTATCTGTAATAAATTACATATAATTTCAAAAAACTATCCATTATATATTTTTTATTTACAAATTACATAAATAAAATAAAAAAATTAAATATTACACTTATTTATAATATTAATAATTTAATATATATAAAAATAAATAATTTTATATTTACTTTATTAAAAATTATGAAAATATAAAAAATTTTAAAATACTTTAAATTTATAAATTATTAATAAAAATTAAATTAATTATTAAATAACTTTAAATATATATACATTTATTACATAACATTTGTTTAAAATGAAAATATTGAGGGAAAAATGTCAGGTCATAACAAATGGTCAAAAATAAAACATAAAAAAACTTTAAAAGACAAAAAAAAAGGAGAAAAATTTACTAAAATCATTAAAAAATTAAAAAATACATATATATTATCCAAATCAAATTCAAATCTTAACTCAAAAGTACAATCATTAATAAATAAAGCTTTATCAAATAATATATCAAGAAAAACATTATATAATGCTATTACAAATAATAAAAATAAAAAAAAAATAAATATAACTTATGAAGGATATGGCCCTGGTGGAATAGCAATAATATTACAATGTTATAGTGAAAATAAAAATAAAACATTACAAGAACTACGGTGTGCTTTTAAAAAATTTGGAGGAAAATTAGGTAATACTGGATCAGTAATGCATTTATTTAAAACAATAGGAGTAATAAAATTAACAAATAAAAAAAACAGTAAAATTACTGAAGATAAAATAATAGAAATAGCAATAAAAATTTTAGCAAAAGATATAATATTCAAAAAAAACAATAAAATTATAATTTATACAACAAAAAAAAATTTTGAAAATTCAAAATTAAAATTAATATCATATGGATTAACTATAATATCATCAAAAATAATAAATATTCCTATTAATAAAATTAGTACAAATATAAAAGATAATTTAAAATTTTCTTTATTAATAAAGATGATAAAAAATTTTATCGAAATAAAAAAAATATATCATAATGGAAATTGTTAATAATATTTTTTTAAAATTTAAAATATGAAAAATATAAAAAATGTTTAAAAAATACTACAATGATATTGTTTAATTTTACAAAATATAAAATTTATTAAAAATATGAAATTTATATTTAATTTATTAAATACTTTGAATATTCACTTTTTAATACGTATACATTACAATAAACAATTAAAATATTTTTTGTCAAAATATTTAAATAAAATTAAAAATTTTAATAAAATAAATCAATATAAACATTAATTTTTTAAAGTTTTACATATAAATGTCATAATTACTTTTAATTAAATATGGAATATAACAAATTATATAAAAAAAATAATAAAAATATATTCAAACAACCAAAACTATTTTATTTAATTTTTTCAATTGAAATATGGGAAAGATTTGGATATTATGGATTACAAGGAATATTTACAATATATTTAGTAAAAATGCTAGGATTATCAGAATCTGCATCTATTACTCTTTTTTCATCTTTTAGTGCATTGTCTTGCGGTTTTGTTGCAATAGGTGGTTGGTTAGGTGATAAAATATTAGGAACAAAACGAGTTATTACTCTTGGATTAATAGTATTAATTTTTGGATATAGTATGATAGCATTCTCAGAACACAGAATGTCCATAGTATATTTAGGTATGTCAACTATAGCCATAGGAAGTGGATTATTTAAAGCAAACCCATCAGCTTTATTATCAACATGTTATAAAAAAGAAGATCCAAGATTAGATAGTGCTTTTACTATGTATTACATGGCAATTAATATTGGTTCATTTATATCAATGTTATTAACGCCTTGGATAGCAGTACATCATGGATGGAGTGTTGCTTTTTCCACTAGTATAGTAGGTATGATAATCACATTATTAAATTTTATTTTATTTAAAAACATAATTCAAAAATTTGGATCAAAACCAGATTTTACATCATTAAAATGGAATTTTTTATTCATAGTTATAATTGGTATAATTTTATTAATACCATTATCTTCTTGGTTATTATACAACCCAAACATAACAAGAGCTACATTATTAATAACAACAATAATTGTTTTCATAATATTATTTTATGAAACAACACAACTTTATGGTATAAGAAAAAAAAAAATGTTAGCAGCAATTATTATGATGTTAGAAGCAATAATATTTTTCATATTATACAGTCAAATGCCAACATCATTAAATTTTTTTGCTATTCATAACGTAGAAAAATATATATTTGGTATACAATTTGAACCAGAACAATATCAAGCACTAAATCCATTTTGGATTATTATTACTAGCCCTTTATTAACTATTATATACAATAAAATTGGTGATAAATTTTCAATTCCATTTAAATTCGCTGTTGGTATGGCATTTTGTTCAATTTCATTCTTAATACTATCACTTGGAATACAATTAACAGATGAATCAAGTATTGTTTCAATATATTGGCTAATTTTTAGTTATGCTTTACAAAGCATTGGAGAACTTATGATATCTGGTTTAGGACTTGCTATGATAGCAAAACTTGTTCCAAAAAGATTAATGGGGTTCATTATGGGTTCATGGTTTCTAACTACAGCTACTTCTGCAATTATTGCTGGGTTTATTGCAAATCTATCCGCTATTCCAAATTCATTAAATGATCCTAAAAAATCTATTATACTATATAATCAAGTATTCATAAAAATAGGAATTTTTTCAGGAATTATATCTATATTAATGTTATTTTTTGCTCCTAAAATAATTCAGCTCCTAAAAATGAAAAATTAATTTCTAATACCAATAAAGCATAAACAAATTATTTATCTTATAAAATAAATTATCAAACTTTTTTCAAATTAATTAATTAATTTCTATGTAAATAAATTTAAAAAAATATTTGTTTAATATTTTTAGTATTAAATTATTTATATATTTAAATATTTTTTAAATATATTTTTAATTCAAATAAAATAATATTATTTAAACAATTAAATTATATAAACTAAAATATTAAATATTTAAAAATAAAATAGATATTTTATTTCCAATAAATTATCCTATAATTTTTTTTTCCTCTACACAATAAAGTATAATGATTATATTTTATATCATTACTTGCAAATACATATTTTTTATTATTCTGTTTTTTAAAATTTACTGATATTGCATTAGATTCAATCATATTTTTAGCTTCTCTATTAGAGATAGCTAAATTAGTAATTATTAAAGATTTCTGTAAACTAATATCGTTATTTTTTTTTAAAAATACAGTTGGTATTCCATCCTGAACAAATTGTTCAAAAACACTTTTAGTTAAATTTTTTTCTGCATTTAAAGAAAACAAATTTTTTGTGATTCTTTCAGCTAAAAACAATCCATATTTTCCATGAACTAATTTAGTAACATATTTTGCTAATATATACTGAGGCTTACAAAACAAAATATTATCTTTAACAAAAACATTTTTATTCTTATTCTTTTTTAACTCCATAATATCCATTAAATCAATAAAAGTAAAAAATTTTAAAAAATTATAAACATCATTATCAGAAACATTTATCCAAAATTGATAAAAATCAAATATACTAGTTTTTTTTGAATCTAACCATAACATTTTTCCTGAATTATTTTTACCAAATTTAGTACCATCAACCCTTGTAATAAGGGGGGTTGTTAATCCATATACAATATTACTATACAATCTATGTATTAAATTAATACCAGAAGTAATATTACCCCATTGATCTGAACCACCTATCTGCAAAGTAGCATTATATTTTTGATATAAAAATGAAAAATCATACCCCTGTAAAATATTATAAGAAAATTCTGTAAAAGTTATTCCATAACCAATATTATTTAATCTATTCTTAATAGATTTTTTATTAATCATATAATTAATAGAAAAATTTTTACCAATATTGCGTAAAAAATATAATATATTCATATCTTTAAACCAATCATAATTATTAACAATAATAGCACTATTTTTCCCACAATTAAAATTAAGAAAACGCTTAACTTGTTTTACAATATTTATTGTATTATTTTGAATGTATTCAAAATTATATAATTTACGTTCATACATTCTAAAACTTGGATCTCCAATTAAAGCAGTAGCCCCACCTAATAAAATAATTGGTCTATGACCAAGCAATTGAAATCTTTTCAAACATAATAACAATACAATATGACCAATATGTAAACTATCATTAGTTGGATCAAAGCCACAATATAAAGTGATAGAATTATTTTCTAAAAAATTTACTAATTTTTCACGATTTGAAATTTGAAAAATTAAACCTCTATCTTCAAAATATTTTATTAAATTATGTACTTTCACTAAACCCCTTAAAAATAATTTATATAAACATAAAATTTACATATGATATAAAAAATAAATAAAATGTAAGACAAAATACATATTTTATCTATTAAATAAAAAATATATAAATAAATTATATTCAATAAAATAAATAATTTTTTATATATTTAACTTTAAAAGTTATAACTATTACTTAATAAATTAAAAAAATAAAAATTAACTAAATTATTTTTAATTTATTAAACAAAAATTTAAAAAATCATTAAACTTAAGAAAATAAAATATTGTACATATTGTATCTATTCACAAAAATATTTAAAAACTTCAATGTAATATATTTATTAAATAATATTTAATTTATTAAAATAATAAATCTAATATTTCATATTATATTATTTTATCATCAAAATTTATAATACACAATTTATATACTAAAATAAATATTATTCATAAATATTAAATTTATAAAAAATAAATAAATTAGAAAAATAAAAAAATTATGCATTATATAATAAATCAACTAAATTTACATAAATAAATCAAATAAAACAATAAAATAAAATATAAAAAAATAAAATATAATATAATAATATTAAACAAAAATATAAACATATAATTTTTAAGATATTCTTTAATACAATGAAATAATTATTATTAAATTAAATATTTAATAAATAAAATTATTAAATCAAACTTTAATGAAATATTAAAAAAATTAAATAAAAAAAATTTTAAATTATATACTAAACACAACATTAAATATAAATCATATCCAATATGATACAATTAAAATTTTACACTTTTATAACATTAATGTTATTAAATAAAGACATTTATCCTGTAAATTTTACTCACGAACAAAAAACAAATTTACATAATATTACTATAAAAAAATATGATGGAAAAATTGAAAAAAAATTCTTTTATTATATTAATTACAATAAAAAAAATATCATTAAAAATAACAAAAATATAAAATTAAACAATATATACATTTTAATGTTAAAAAAAAATATTTATGACACACAAAAAAAAACAAAAAATGTTAAATATATATATGAAATAAAATACTTAACTTTATATAATAAAAAACATTACAATACATTAAATATTTATAATAATAAAATAAATAAGAATACATCCAAATATTTTAATAATTTATATATATATATAAAAGAATTTAAAAAACAACATAAAAAAAATAATAATCTAACAAATAAAAAAATAAATATTTACCAAAAACAAAAAGCAAATAATTTTTTTTTAAGAAAGAACTGGATAGAAATTTTCTTTCTACAATAAAATTAGCTAAATTAAATAATAATGATATTTATGAAATTATTAATTTATTAAAAACAAAAATAAATTTAAATAAATTACAAAAAGAAGATCAATTTTTATTGATAATAAAAAAAAATCAAAAAAACAAACAAAATACAAATACATTAATAGGAATAAGATTAAAAACTGGTCAAAAAAACTATTATATTTTTCGTGACAAATATGGAAAATTTTATTATCATAGTGTTTTAGAGTTAACAGATAAAAAATTTTTACATTTTCCTGTCAGAGACATTTACAAAATTTCATCAAATTTTAATTTAAATAGACTTCATCCTATTACTGGAAAGATTTCACCACATAAAGGTATTGATTTTGCTGTACCTATTGGTACACCGATATTAACAATAAATAATGGAATAGTAATAGAAAACAAAAAAAATAAAATATCAGGAAACTATATTAGTATAATGCATGATAAAAAATATATAACTAAATATATGCATTTAAAACAATCTTTAGTACAAGAAGGACAAAAAGTCAAACAAGGAGAATGTATTGGATTTTCAGGAAATACCGGTCGTTCAACAGGTCCTCATTTACATTTTGAAGTTTGGGTAAATAAAAAAGCAATTAATCCATTAAACATAGACTTATCATATATAATAATAACATCAAAAAAAAACAAAAAATATTATCCTGAAACAGAATGGATGCTTGAACAATTAAAATATAATTAAATTAATAAATTATTACATTTAAAACATATAATAAATATTATAATAATATATTTAATAAAATTAAATTATTATTAATTTTATATATAAAAATAAATAAAATTATTTTTATTAAAAATAAATATTATTAATATTTTAACATATAAAATAATATATATAAAAATTAATAATTCATAAATATTTATATTTTATCTATAAATTAGAATACAATATTTAAACATTTACAAATAAAATAACTTAGTAAAATTTTTAAAAACTATAAAACATGAATAAAATTAATAAAATGAAAATTACGCAAAGAAAAAATAAAAATAAAATAAATTTACTTGACATGGATAAAACAAAATTAAGAACATATCTTAAATCAATAGGTGAAAAAACTTTTAGAGCAAATCAAATTATGAAATGGATATATCAAAGATACTGTGATAATTTTAATAAAATGACAAATATCGGAAAAAATTTACAAAAAAAATTAAAAATTTCCACTAAGATTAGCGCTCCAAATATATTAGACGAAAAACATTCTATAGATGGAACTATAAAATGGATAATTCAAATAAATTCAAAAACAATAGAAACAGTTTATATTCCAGAAAAAAATAGAAAAACATTATGTATATCATCTCAAATAGGATGTCCTATTAAATGTAAATTTTGTGCAACAGGTGGGATAAAATTTGAAAAAAATTTAGCGGTATCTGAAATTATTGGACAAATTTGGAAAATATCAAAATTATTAAGTAAAAAAAATAAAAATATTAAAAAATTTAAACCAATTACAAACATAGTTGTTATGGGTATGGGTGAACCATTATTAAATATAAATAATATAATAACATCAATAAATATTATGTTAGATAAAGAAGGCATGAAATTTTCTAAAAGAAAAATAACATTATCTACTGTTGGTATATCTCCTGCAATAAAAAAAATAACTGATAAAATAGATGTAGTATTAGCAATATCATTACACGCTCCAAACAATAAAATACGGAATAATATTATTCCTATTAATAAAAAATATAACATTAATTCATGTTTAAATTCCATGAAAGAATATATAAAGAAATCATCAGCAAATAAAGGAAAAGCAACTATAGAATATGTTATGCTAAAACATATAAATGATAAAATAGAACATGCACATCAATTAGCAAAACTTTTAAAAAATTTTCCTTGTAAAATAAATCTTATACCATGGAATTCATTCCCAGGTTCAAAATATAAATGTAGTTCAAAAATTAATATTAAAAATTTTTTTGAAATTTTACAACAATATAAATTAACTGTAACAATACGAAAAACACGTGGATCTGATATTTATGCATCATGTGGACAATTAATAGGTAATATAAATTAATATTTTAAAAAAACTTAAAATATGAAAATAACAAAATTAAATTTAAATTAATAGATTTTAACATTTAAAATAATAAAAAAATAAAAAAATTAAACAATTATAATTCAATACATTTACAAATTTAAAAATCTGAAATCATAAGATAAAAAAATAACAAAATATTAAAATTACTTACAATTAAAATGATAAAAAAAATTCAATCTATTCGTGGAATGCATGATTTTTTTTATGAAGACACAATATATTTTCAACATATTGAAAACACATTCAAAAAATTAGTAACAAATTACGGTTATTATGAAATACGGTTACCAGTACTAGAATATAGCATTTTATTCGAAAAAACAATGACATTAGAAAACAATATATCAAAAGAAATGTATACTTTTGTAGATAAAAACAAAAAAAATATAACTATAAGACCTGAAGGAACAGCAAGTTGTGTACGTTCTTTTATTCAACATGGATTATTTCGTTTAAATCAACAACAATTTTGGTATATTGGACCAATGTTTAGACATGAAAAACCACAAAAAGGAAGATACCGCCAATTTTATCAATTAGGAATAGAAAAATTTGGATGTATTGGACCAAATAGTGATATAGAATTAATATTAATGATTAATAGATGGTGGAAAATATTAGGAATTAACAAAAATATATCATTAGAAATAAATTTTCTTGGAGAAAAAAAAGAATATGAAAAATATAAAAAGGAACTAACAAAATTTTTCATAAAATATGAAAATCATTTAGATAATAATTGTAAAAAATACATTAAAAAACATCCAATGAAAATTCTAAATAAAAAAAATATAAAAACTCAAAGATTATTGGATGATGCTCCAAAAATACTGAATTTTTTAAATAAAAAATCTAAAAAACATTTTGATAATATTTGCAAATTCTTAGATAGAATGAACATTTCATATAAAATTAACCCTAATTTAATGAGAGGATTAGGATACTATAATAATACAATATTTGAATGGATTACATACGATTTAGGAAAAAAAATAACTATTTGTGGTGGTGGAAGATATGATTGTTTAATAAACAAACTTGGAGGACCAAAAACTCCAGCAATAGGATTATCAGCTGGTTTAGAAAGATTATCATTACTAATAAAATTAGTAAATCCTGAATGTGTTATTTATAAATACATAGATATTTATATAATTACTACAAATCATGATGTTTTGAAAAAAGAAGCAATTCTATTATCAGAATACATAAGAGATACATTACCATCTCTTAATATTATGATAAATTATAAAAAACAAAGTATTTCCAAACAATTTAAAAAAGCGAATAAATTAAAATCTAAAATAGTTTTATTTTTCGGAGAAAAAGAAAACGAGGAAAAAATAATTATTCTTAAAGATCTTAAAAAAAAGAAACAAAAAATATTAAAAAAAAACAAAATTATTAAAAATTTAAAAATATTCTTTAACATATAAATAAATATAAACATTTTAATATTAAAAATATATTACTTTAACACAAAATAATATTTTTTATTATTTAAAAATAATTAATATAATAAATATTATCTAATTAAAACTATTTCTTAAATTATTTACAAAATAAAAATAAAATATGAAATAATAAAAATATACACATAATTTTTTTTCATAATGTAAATATAAATATTAAAAATAAATTAAAATATTTAAAAATTTTAATAAAATAAAAAATATTAACTAAAGAATTTTTATATTTAAATCATAAAATGTATTAAAATAAATAACATTTTATTAATATAAAATAACGAAAATTTGTATAATATTTAATATTATCAATTATGATAAAATTTTAAACACTATTTATTTAATAAAACAAAATGGAACAATATATACCAATAATTTCAATAATTGGTCGTAAAAATGTAGGAAAATCTACATTATTTAATCAATTAATAAAAAATAGAAAAAAAATTCAAATAAATAAAATCAAAACAACAATAGACAGAAAATATGGAGAAATGACATACAAAAATAACAAATGTATTATAATTGACACTGGTGGGTTTAATAATAGACCAAATTCAACAATAGAAAAAAAAATACAAAAACAATCATTAAAATCAATTGAAGAATCCAATATTATATTACTAGTAATAGATGGATCAACATCATTAACAGACATTGATAAAAATATATCTCATTTATTAAGAAAAACTTATAAAAAAAATATAATTATTATTGTAAACAAAATAGAAAAAATTAATTTGAAAAATATAAAAAATAATTTTCATTGTCTAGGAACAAATGAAATTAATTTTGTTTCAGCTTTATACGGAAAAAAAATAATAAATGTAAAAAATAAAATTTTTTCATTTTTAAAAAAAAATGAAATATTAAAAAAAAATGTTAACAATAACGAAATATTATGTAAAAAAAATTTAATATTATTAAAAAAACAAGAATTAACAAAAAAAACAAAAAATCAACAATTATTTCCAATAAAACTTGCTTTTATTGGAAAACCTAATGTTGGTAAATCAACCTTAATTAACTGTATACTAAAAAAACAACAAGTTATAACACACAACACACCAGGAACAACACAAGAAAATATTTACATTCCTGTAGTATTTAACAAAAAAAAATATACATTAATAGATACTATGGGAATAACAAAATTACAAAATAACAAAAAGAAAAAAATAAAAAAATATATTATTAATGAAACATTAAATGCAGTACAAAACTCAAATGTAGTTCTTTTACTAATTGACGTTTCTATAGGAATGTTTAAAAAAGATATTAATTTAATAAATTTTGTTATAAAAAAAAAATACAAAATATTAATTATATTAGTAAATAAATGTGATCTTTTAAACAAAATAGAAAAAACAAAAATAAAAAAAAAATTAACAGATTATTTTAAATATGAAAAATTTATAGAAATTCATTTTATTTCAGCAAAATATTCAATTGGAATTTCTTCATTATTTAAAATAATAAACAATATTTACAAATATACAAAAATAAAAGTAAATAATTCACTTCTTACAAGAATAATGAAAAATGCAATAAAAAAACAACAACCACTGACACATAATAAAAAAATAAAATTAAAATTTGTAAATATTAAACAATATAATCCATTAACCATAGTAATACATGGAAATAATACTAAATATATTCATAACTCATATAAAAATTATTTAAAAAACATTTTTTATGAAAATTTAAAAATAAAAAGCATACCAATACAAATAAAATTTAAATAAATTATGATTTTTAAAAAAAGTATTTAAAAATTTAAAATTATTAACAATTTTAAAATATTAAAAAATAAATATATAATTAAAAATTAATAACATTATTTATTAAATCCAATTTATTAACAAAATATCTTATAAACAATATTAAAAAATATTGAATCTATTTCAAAAATTGACTAATTTTTGCTTTTAATATATCAATAGCTGCTCGATTCTTACCACCTCTTGGAACTATAATATCAGCATATTGTTTAGAAGGTTCGATAAACTGTAAAAACATAGGTCGAACAGTTTTTTTATATTGTCTAATAACCGAATCCATAGACCTACCTCTTTCATTAACATCCCGTTTTATACGACGAATAAAACAAATATCCAATGGAGTATCAATAAAAATAGAAAAATTCATTTCATTTCTTAATCTAAAATCAGTTAACAACAAAATACCTTCTAAAATAATTACTTTTTTAGGAACTAAATAAAGAGTTTTTGAACAACGTGTATGTCTTGTATAACTATACAAAGGAACATTAATTGATAACCCAGACTTTAACATTTTAATATGCTTAAGTAAAAGATTATGATCCATTGAATTTGGATGATCATAATTAACTTTCATTCTTTCATGAATAGTAATATCATTTTGATCTTTATAATAACTATCTTCAGGAATAATACTTATACATTCAAAACCAACTTGATCGCATAATTCTCTATACAATGTTCTTGCAACAAGACTTTTACCTGACGCAGAAGCTCCAGCAATACCAATAATTACACATGTATTATTACAAAATTTATTTTGAAACATAAATACAGTACCAAAATCAATAAAATAATCAAAATAAAAATATAAAACAAAAATTTATATATAAAAATCAAATTTTAATATATTTAAAAAATAATATTTTATCAAACTTTATTAAAATTCAATTATTATTTAAAAATAAATATATATAGTAATCATACTAATATAGTAAAATAATATAAAAATATTTAATTTTTTTAAAATTTTATTTACTTATAAAATATTTAACTTAATTTAAGAATTAATTTTAAATAATTTTACAAATATACATAAATATAAAATAATATTTAAAAAGTAATAATAAAAACATTAAAAAAATAAAAATTAATTTCATATATTAAATATATTAAAAAAAATACTTTAAAATTAATAAAATAATATTATTAATAATGAACTATAACTAATTTAATTAATATTAAAATAATGTACTATTTATAAAAAATTAAAATATTTACAAAATGCATTATTTATTAAAAATAAATAAATTGAATAACAAAAATAAAATATATAATTATTTATATTAAAAATTTAAATATTTAAATTAAATTAAAATAATATTAAAAAATAAGGATACACAAAATGATAAAAAAAACAAAAAAAATGATAGTAACATGTGCACTTCCTTATGCAAACGAATCAATTCATTTAGGACACATTTTAGAACATATACAAGCAGATATTTGGGTAAGATATCAAAAAATGCAAGGTAATAAAGTATTTTTTATTTGTGCAGACGACGCACATGGAACAGCAATTATGATAAAATCAAAAAAATTAAAACAAAACCCAAAAAAATTAATAAAAAAAATACATTCAGAACACCATAAAGATCTTATAGATTTTAATATTAATTATGACAATTATTATTCCACTCATAGTAAAGAAAATTATAAATTAATAAAATTAATCTACAAACGCTTAAAAAAGAATGGATTTATTAAAACAAAAACAACATATCAATTTTATGATAAAAAAGAAAACATATTTTTACCAGATCGTTTCATAAAAGGTAATTGTCCCAAATGCAAATCACATAATCAATTCGGTGATAATTGTGAAATATGTGGTGAAATATATAATTCAATTGATATACTTAACCCAAAATCTACAATTTCTAATAGTATTCCAATAATTAAAAAATCAAAACATTTATTTTTTAATTTACCACATTTTAAAAATATGTTACATAATTGGATTAATTCAAATATATTACAAAAAGAAATAACAAATAAAACAAAAGAATGGATAAAATCCGGTTTAAAATCTTGGAATATTTCACGTGATCATCCTTATTTTGGATTTAAAATACCAAATGTATCAAACAAATATTTTTACGTTTGGTTGGATGCAACTATTGGGTATATGGGAACATTTAAAAATTTATGTAATAAAAAAAATTATATTTCATTTAATGATTTTTGGAAAAAAAATTCAAAACATAAACTTTACCATTTTATTGGAAAAGATATTATATACTTTCATACTTTATTTTGGCCTTCTATACTAGAAGGAAGTAATTTTCGTAAACCAACAAATATATTTGTACATGGATATCTTACAATCAATGGTAAAAAAATGTCCAAATCAAAAGGTAACTTTATAAAAGCCAGGGATTATTTAAATTATTTAGAACCAGATTGTTTAAGATATTATTATGCAAGCAAATTATCATCAAAAATTAAAGATATTAACTTTAATACAAAAAATTTTGTTGAAAAAGTTAATACCGATATTGTAAATAAAATTGTAAATTTAGCTTCCAGAAATGCAAATTTCATAGAAAAATATTTTAATGGATATTTATCAAAACAAATATCAAATACAAAATTATATGACAAATTTATTAATGAAAAAAATAACATTGAAATATTTTTCCTAAATAGAGAAACAAAAAAAGTAACTCAAAAAATAATTTTTCTTGCAAATTTAGCTAACCAATACATAAATAAAAAAGCTCCATGGAAAATAAAAATAGAAGAAAAAAACAAAAGTTTACATAATATTTGCTCTATGGGTATACACTTATTTAGAATATTAATAATTTATCTTAAACCAATTCTTCCATCTTTAGCAAACAAAACAGAACTTTTTTTAAATACATCTTTATCATGGAATAATATTAAAATACCACTAATTTCACATAAAATTCGCCCATTTAAAATATTATTTAAAAGAATTCAACTTAAAAAAGTAAATAATATTTTTTATAAAAATAAATAAGTAATTAAAAAAAATTAAAATTAATATTTTTTAAAATTGATATTATAAATAATAAAATTAATGAATAAAAACTTTAAATATAAAACAATAACTTTAAAAAATAAAATTTATTAATAATTAAATATAAAATATACAATGCAACTTATGAAAACATAAAATATTATTAATGAAATTCAAAATATTATAACTAAATATAAAAAATATAAAATAATACTCATTTATAAACCTACTTTATATTAAAAAAAATAAACTAAAGTACTTTTAAATATTCTACATTAAAAACTATAACATATTACTATCTCTCAAACGAAAAATTGCACTTTTAATTTTGTATAAAGAAAACTTAATTTCTTCAAATGTAGTAAATCTTCCTAAAGAAAACCTAACAGAACTATTAATAGTATCATTATTACACCCCATAGAATGTAAAACATAAGAAGATTCATATGTAGAAGAGACACATGCTGAACTTGGAGAAACAGCAATATCATGTAATTCTAATATCAAAATTGAACTATTTATATTATGAAAAGCAACATTTAATAACGTAGAAATACTATTTTTTAAAGTTCCATTTACTGAAATTTTTGTAATTTTTTGTAAACCATTCAACAAATAATGTTTTAAATATTTAAAACGATGCACTTCTATCTTCATTTCTTCATGTAAAATACGATATGCTTCACCCATACCAACAATCTGATGTACAGGAAGAGTACCTGAACGAATTCCATATTCCTGCCCACCACCATGAATCTGTGCTTTAATATGTATTTTATATTTTTTACGAATAAATAAACCACCTACACCCTTAGGACCATATACTTTATGACTATTAAATGACATTAAATCTATTGGTAATTTCATCAAATTTATTGATAATTTTCCAACACTTTGAGTAGCATCTACATGAAAAAATATACCCTTAGAACGACAAAATTTTCCAAACATTTCAACATCTTGAATAACACCAGTTTCATTATTAGCATGTATTAAAGATACTAAAATGGTATCATAACGAATTTCTTTTTTTAATGATTCTAAAGAAATTAATCCATCCCTTCCAGGAAATAAAAAAGTAACTAAAAACCCTAATTTTTTAAGATAATAAAAAGTATTCAACACAGATTTATGTTCTGTCATACTAGTTATAATATGTTTACCTCTACTCTGATATGCATAAACAATTCCTTTAATAGCCAGATTATTAGATTCTGTAGCTCCAGAAGTAAAAATAATATCTTCAGGACAAACTCCAAAAAAAGATGCAATATTATTTCTAGCAGAACTTACAGCTTCGTAAGCTTTCCAGCCATAAACATGAGAACTAGACGAAGGATTACCAAAAATACCACTTATTGTAAGGTATTTCATCATTTTTTCTGCAACTCTCACATCAACTGGAGTTGTTGCAGCATAATCAAGATAAATAGGAAACTTCATTATTAATATATAAAATTGAATTATATCTATAATATAAATTATTTTATTACAAAAAATATTAATATATTTTAATAATATAAACAATATATTATACAAATATTCAATTAATACAAACAAAATATATTTTTTTTATTTTGAATAAAAACAAATTCACATTTATTATTAAATAAATAATAATAAAAAATATTTTTTTATTTTTATAATAACATGTATAATTCTATATGAAAATATTTAATATTTAATAAAATTATTTGAAATTAAATAATTAAATATAATTTATATACTATATATTAATATAAACAAAATTTATTTTAATAAATAAAATATGTACCCAATTTTAAATGTTGCAATTCACTCAACAAAAATAGCAGGTAAAATCATTATTAAATATTACAATAACTATTGTTACAAAAAAAGAACAAAACAAGAAAATAAAATATTTGTTAATAAAATAGAAAATGAAGTAAAAAAAACAATTACACATACAATTCATAAATTTTATCCACAGCACATTGTTATAGATAGCAAAAAAATAATAAATGTAAAAAATAAAATTTATTGGTATATAAATCCAATAAACGGAAAAAATAATTTTATAAAAAATTTTCCGTATTTTACAATATCCATTTCTGTACATATAAACAATAAAACTGAAATTGCAGTAATATATGAACCAATATGCAATGAATTATTTACTTGTATGAGAGGTAAAGGAGCTCAAT
Source organism: Candidatus Westeberhardia cardiocondylae (assembly GCA_024648785.1). Lineage (GTDB taxonomy): Bacteria > Pseudomonadota > Gammaproteobacteria > Enterobacterales > Enterobacteriaceae > Westeberhardia > Westeberhardia cardiocondylae_C. Next base: position 26,702 of record JABYQB010000003.1, read on the forward strand.
TAAACGGTTACAGAATTCGAACCAATATAACACGTAATTTACATGAATCATCTTTATCAATTAACTTATTTTTACAAAAAAAAAAATGTTTTCTTAATTATATAAACATAATTACAAAACTATTTTTAATCAAAAATATTACAGAATTTAGATGCATTGGTTCTCCAATATTAGAATTAGCTTATGTTGCAGCTGGAAGAATAGACGGGTTTATTCAAATAAATCACAATCCAAGAAATTGTTCTGGAGCAATATTATTAATACAAGAATCTGGAGGCTTAGTTACTGATTTTGATGGAAAAAAAAATTACTTATTTTCTGGAAATATAATTGCTGGAAATCCACATATAGTACAATCTATATTGTCTATCATTAATAAAAAATACACAAATATTTAAAATATTTATTTAAAAAAATAAAAATACAAATATTATATATATAATTTTTTATTACATAAAATACAAGATTATATTTAATAAATTTTCAATATATTTAATTCTTATAAATAAAACAAAATTTAAACACCTATTTATATTAATAATTAATCATTAGAAATATAAATAGGATATTTATAACATAAGTCTAAAACTTTTTTTTTAATAATCTTTCTTATTAAACCATTATTTATATTATTTAATATATCAGAAATCCAATGAGCCAATCTTTTAACATCATTTTCAACAAAACCCCTCCTAGTTACTGCTGGAGTACCAATACGTATACCAGATGTAATATTTACACCATATTTATCATTTGGTACACTATTTTTATTTACAATTATATTAGCCTTATTTAATATTTTATCTGCTATTTTTCCTGTTAAATTATTACATGATAAATCTATTAAAAATAAATGATTATTTGTAGAACCAGAAACTATTTTAAAACCTCTAGACAAAAAAACATCTACCATTGCTTTAGAATTTTTAACTACCTGACACTGATAAATCTTAAAAGTTGGGCACATTGCTTCTTTTAATGCTATTGCTTTTGCAGCAATCACATGCATTAAAGGACCTCCTTGAGTACCAGGAAAAACAGAAGAATCTAATTTATGGTATATTTTTTCATTTAAACAATTAGATAAAATCATACCACCTCTTGGACCAGCTAATGTCTTATGTGTAGTAGTAGTAACAACATGAGCATGTGGTATAGGATTAGGATATATTCCAGCGACAACTAAACCAGCAACATGTGACATATCAACCAACAAATAAGCTCCAACATTATCAGCAATACATCGCATATCATACCAATTAATAATACCTGAATATGATGAAAAACCACCAACAATCAATTTTGGTTTATATAAATTAGCTAATTTAGACAATTGTACATAATCAATATTTCCATATTTATCAAGGCCATAAAAAACAACATTATAAAATTTTCCAGAAAAATTTGCAGAAGAACCATGAGTTAAATGCCCACCGTGGTCTAACTTCATACCCAATATAGTATCACCAGGATTTAATAAAGCACTATAAACAGCAAAATTAGCTTGTGACCCAGAATGTGGTTGCACATTTACATACTCTACACCAAATAAATCTTTTGCACGATCAATAGCCAATCTTTCTATTTCATCAATAAAAATACATCCACCATAATAACGTTTTCCTGGATAACCTTCAGCATATTTATTAGTTAATTGTGAACCTAAAGCTTCCATAACACATGGACTAACATAATTTTCAGAAGCAATCAAATCAATATTTTGTTCTTGACGAATAATTTCATTTTTGATTATTTTCCACAAATCAACATCGTAATTTGAAATATAAATTTTATTTTTCCACATTAATTTTTCCAAAATTTACAATAAAATATATAACAAATTAAATTAATTTTTAATATTTAACTCAAAATGTTAAAAAAAACACATTATAAATTAACAAATAAATTTACATTAATTAAAATTTACTTATTTAAAAAATAAATAATTAACAATTAATATAAATAAATATTTTTTAAAAATTAAAAAACACATTAAACACAAATTTTAAAACAACACTTTTAAAGTTTACCATAAATTTAAAATAAAAATTAACATAAATATTACATAATAAATCACCTTTTTCTTTTAAAGAAATCTACAATTTGAAAATTACATAATGTTTCTAGAACTCCATAAGTAATAGAAATATTATTGTTTAACATCAAATAAGGAAAAAATTTAAATAAAATATTTATAACACAATTTTTTTTACTTTTAGATCCAAAAACCAAACGTTTTACTCTAGCATTAATTATAGCTCCAATACACATAATGCAAGGTTCTTGAGTAACATATATTGTAGTATTGACTAAACGATAATTATTAAGATTTTTTCCAGATTCTCTTAAAGATACAATTTCTGCATGAGCAGAAGGATCAGAATATTGAATAGATTTATTCCATCCTTCTCCAATAATTTCATTGTCCAAAACAACAACTGAACCAATTGGAATTTCCCCTTCCATTTCAGCTCTATTAGCTAACATAATTGCACGATACATCCAAAACGAATCATGACAAAAAATTTTCATATTATTTAAAATATAAATAACATAATAAAAATAAATTTTCAATTAATTATAATTATTATATATTTTACATAAAATGCCAAGGCCAAACCTTTTTATTTAAAATATTGATCCATCTATTAAATTTATATTTTTTAAATAAAATATCAAGTTTTTTAAAATCTGGTTTTTTAATTATTAAATCATCATGACTAATATTTAACTTAACATCGGTTTTAATCTTTGCTAAATAATAAGACATCCAAGCTACTTTATAATTTTTTCTTAATTTATCAACAATATTAGAACCTATAAATCTTAAAACATGAACTTCTTCTATTTTTTTATAAATATATTCTAAATTACCAAAATTTTTTAATAAAATTACAGCATTTTTTTTACCTATACCAGGAACCCCAGGTATATTATCTGAAGTATCACCAACTAATGCTAAATAATCAACAATAAGATGAGGTAAAACACCAAACTTGCTAAATATATCTTTTGGGCCAAAAACAACTTTTGATATTAAATTAAATATAAAAACATTATCTGAAACTAATTGTGAAATATCTTTATCACAAGTGCTAATTAATATATTCAAATTCCTACATCTAAATAAAGATACTAAAGTTCCAATAACATCATCAGCCTCAACTCCTGGTATAGTTAAAGTCATTAAACCCATAGCGTTCATTATGGAACGTAACGGAGTAATTTGAGAAGATAAAATAATTGGCATTACTTTACGATGAGATTTATAAAACTTAAATAATTTATTGCGAAAATTTTTTCCACCATAATCAAATACTATAGCAAAATAACTAGGATTATATTTAATTAATAAATTTGTTAACATGTTTAATACACAATATATTATATTAAAAGATTTTTCTTTTATAAATCTATGAAAAGAACAATAAGCATAATAAGCACGATACAAATATATATTTCCGTCAACCAAAATTAAAGGATACATAGTAGATTCAATTGAATTAATATTTTTTTTATTAAGTTTCATAAATATTACAAAATATAATTTTTATTAAAATGTTTATATAAAAAATACAAAAATTAAATTATAATATGTAAAAGCTATTATTATAAAATAAATATTTAAATAAATTAATAAATAATAAAATAAAATTATCTTTTTCAAAAACTCAGAAAATATAAATTGAATTTCATTATTCAAAAAAAATATGAAAAATCAACAAAAACATTTTGTGTTTTTATACAAATATATAAAAATACAAAATGTTTTATTAATAATTTCTAATATTAAAATACAAAATATTTAATAATTAAAAAAAACACGCCCTATAGGATTTGAACCTATTCTCTACGACTTAGAAGGTCGTTGCTTTATCCAATTTAAGCTAAGGGCGCAAAATTTTTAAACTTATATATATATAAAATAAAAAATTATTAAAGTCAAATAATTAGTAATATATTAAATATAAAATTATATACAAATATAATATAAAACTTATAAAAAAAATTAATATAAAAATATATATTAAATACATGAAAGCAAAAATCATAGATGGAAAATTTATTTCCAACAAAATAAAAAATAAAATTAAAAAAAAAATACAAAATAACAAAAAAAAAAAACAAAGAAAACCAGGACTTGCAATAATTTTAATAGGTACAAATCCAGCTTCACAATTATATGTATATAATAAAAAAAAAGCTTGTAAAGATATAGGAATATCTTTTTTTTTATATAAATTTCCTAAATCAATTTCAGAACTAAAGTTACTAACTTTAATTGATAAATTAAATAACAATAAAAAAATAGATGGAATACTTGTTCAATTACCAATACCTAAAACGATAAATCACATAAAAATATTTAACAAAATTTCACCGAAAAAAGATGTAGATGGATTGAATTCCAGAAATATTGGAAAATTATGTCAATCATCCCCAAAACTTAGACCATGCACATCCAAAGGAATAATAACACTACTAAAAAAATACAAAATAAAAATATCTGGATTACATGCTGTTATAGTAGGAGCATCAAATACTGTCGGAAAACCAATGTGTATGGAATTATTATCGCAAGAATGTACAGTAACAATAACACATAATAAAACAAAAAATTTATATCAACACATTAAAAATGCTGATTTACTCATAGTAGCAATTGGACAAGCTGAATTTATTCCAGGACATTGGATTAAATCAGGAGCAATTGTTATTGATGTAGGAATTAATTATTTAAAAAATGGAAAAATAGTTGGAGATATAGAATATAAAAGCGCAATAAAAAAAGCATCATATATTACACCAGTACCTGGAGGTGTAGGTCCAATGACAGTAATTTCTTTAATTCAAAACACAATAAAAGCATATGAAGAATTCTTATCAAAGACATAATATTCAAAATATTTTAATTAAATACATACATTTATACATAATACTAAAATAGTTAATTTCAAAATATTTAAATATTAAAAATAAAATTATTAATATGAAAATAAAAAAATAAAAACATAAATTAACGTCTCCATATTGTTCCTTGTGCAGTATCTTCTAATATTATTCCCATATTAAATAACTTATTTCTTATATTATCTGCAACAACCCAATTGCAAGAAGATCTAGCTATATTACGCTTCCTTATTAAATTTTCTACTTTAATATTTTCATCTATATTATCTTTTGTTTGATTCTTTAAAAAAGAACCAGGATCTCTTTGTAATAACCCTAAAACCTTTGCTAATTGTCTTAATCTAGCAGCTAATTTTTGCGCTTTATTAAAATTAACAATCTTTAATTTATTAATTTCATGAGATATATCAAATAATATAGAAAAAGCTTTAGGAGTATTAAAATCATCATCCATAGCTATACAAAATTTATCTAAATAATCTTCACTATTTTTTTCTGGAATAATTTTTTTATCCATTCCTAACAAAGAAATATATAAACGCCTTAAAGACATATATGCATCTTTAAAATTATTTTTTGTATATTCTATAGGTTTACGATAATGAAAAGACATTAAAAAATATCTTACAACTTCACAATCATAATCATGAAATACTTTACGTAAAGTAAAATAATTTCCAGAAGATTTAGATATCTTCCTATTTTTTAAATTTACTAATCCAACATGCATCCAAATATTTACATAAGGCATTCCATATAAAGCAACAGATTGAGCTATTTCATTCTCATGATGTGGAAAAATCAAATCTGCCCCCCCTCCATGAATATCAAAATGATAACCTAACTGATTAGTATTTATTGCAGAACATTCAATATGCCAACCAGGCCTGCCATACCCCCAGGGTGATTTCCAAACAAAACAATCAGATTTCATAACTTTCCATAAAACAAAATCTGCCAAATTTCTTTTATAATTTCTACTATTATGTACATCATGATAAGAACTAAGATTAAAACAACTTCGTTTGGATAAAATCCCATAATTCTTTATACTATCAACAGAAAACATAATATCCCCATTATAAGAAATATATGCAAACTTATTTATTAAAAGGTTTTGTATAAATTTTATAATTTCTTGTATATATTCAGTAGTTCGTGGTTCTTTATTTGGTCTTAATATATTCAATCTATCCAAATCTCTATGCATTTCACATATCATATTACAAATAAAATCATTAATATCTTCACCACTTTGATAACAAAAATATAAAATATTTTCTGAAATATCAGTAATATTTCTTATGTAATTTACTTGATAACCTTTATAGAAAAAATAACGAATTACTATGTCAAAAATTACAAAAGTACGAGCGTGACCTATATGACATAAATCATATACCGTAACACCACAAACATAAATGCTAATTCTTCCAGGAAGAATAGAATTAAAATTTTCCTTTTTTTTTGTTAAAGTATTGAAAATTTTCAACATAAACTATTCTATACATACATTATGTATCTTTAAAATTTTATATAAAAACAAATAATATTTTTATTAATAAATATTTATTAATATTTTTAAAATATACTTAATATTATTAATAAAACAAAAAAATTTTAAATAAATTTAAATAGTATGTATTACAATAATAAAAATCAAAAATTTTATCAATATAAAATAAAAAATAAAATACAAAAATTTCTATAAAAATATTTATATTATATTTACAATTTTATTAATTTAATTTAAATAAAAACATTCTTTAAAAGAAATAAACACTTTATGTTCTTAATCAAGAATATTAGACAATAAATTATGTACTTCAAATATTTCCTTAGTACCATCAATTTTATAAAATTTAATATTATTAATATAAGATTCATATTTATAAAAATCTATCAAAAATAAACTTTTTTTATGATATTCAAATAAACGATTATTTAAAATTTCAATTTTATCATCTCCACGAATAATTAAAGGATCGCCAGTAATATCATCTATATTATTTTGTTTTGGTGGATTAAACATCACATGATAAACTCGACCAGAACGCAAATGAATTCTACGGCCAATAATACGGTTTATAATCACATCATCTGGAACTAAAATTTCAAAAACAAAATCAATTTTTATACCTTGTTTTTTCATATAATTTGCTTGAAATACAGTTCTAGGAAAACCATCTAATAAAAAACCATCTAAACAATCATTTTTTTGTATTCTGTTCTTTATTAAAGAAATAATCAAATCATCAGGAACTAATATTCCAAAATTCATAAACTTTTTAATTTTTTTTGATAAAACAGAATCTTCTTTTAGTAAAGAACGCAATATTTCCCCACTAGAAATTTGAGGTATCTTATACCTATTCGTAATAAATCTTGACTGAGTCCCTTTACCAGAACCAGGAGCACCCAATAAAATAATTCTCATAATAAATAATATTAACAATATTAATAAATATAAATTAATAATTTTAAATTTTACATAAAATTTATAGAATAAAAAATTTTAAACTTTTTAAAAATATTTAATACAATTTTAAAAAATAAAAAAATATAAAATATACAACAAATTAAAATTATATAAATAAAAAAAATTTTCTTTTCAATATTCATAAAATAATAACATGAATCAATAACACTAAAAAATATAATATTTTATTAAAATTTTAATAATATTATTTTTTTAAAATATTTAAAAATAACAAAACAATACAAATAATTACATTAAATTACTAATTTTTTTTATATTTAATATTTCTATATTGTAATATCAAAAAACGTGCTTTTAACAATTCATCAATCACTAAATTTCCAGAAAAAAATTTTTTTTCATTAAAAGATGATAAAATTTTTTTCCACAAATATTCATCAATTTTCATAATTAAATAAATTTAAATATATTAAATTAATATTTATAATAATAAAATAAAATTACGTATTAAAAAATACAAATTTATTGAATAAAGATATAAAACAAAAATAATAATCTTATTTTATAAAAATAAATATAAATAATATTAAAAAATAAACATAACTAATAAATTCAATATTTATTTATTAATATGATATGTTAATATTTTAAACAATGACATTTCAACACATATTTGATAACTTGGTGCATATGGAAGATCTCTTCTTGCTTTTAATAATACTTTATAATAAAATTGTAAATCTTTTTTATCAATATAAGAAGATAATTTTTTTAAACGACTAAATATATCACTTTCTTTAAAATATGAACTATCAAAAAATTTATTATATGATAGTTGAATACAAGAAATACGATATAATAATAAAATCATATCAACTAACAAATTTTCCCAATTTAAACCAAGATTAGAGTATTTTTCAAGATTCAAAACTATTCCTTTAGTATCTAAAAAAACTAACGATTCAATTAAAGACAAAGAATAATTTTTATCAATGAAACAAAACATACAATGTACTATTCTTTCATTTATAAATCCTTTACCTAATACTATAGCTTGATCTACCAAACTAAGTGCATCACGCATACTACCTTGTGATTCATTAGACAAAAAATGTAAAGCACTATCTTCAAAATTAATTTTTTCATTTAATAATATTAATTTTAATTTATCTTGAATTTGATCAACTAATAAAGACTGAAAATAAAATAACAAACAACGAGAAACAACAGTAATAGGTATTTTATGAAGATCAGTTGTTACTAAAAAAAACTTAACATATTCAGGAGGTTCCTCTAACACTTTAAGTAATGCATTAAAACTATATCTAGATAACATATGAACTTCATCAATTAAATAAATTTTAAATCTCCCATGAATTGGAATATACTGAACATTTTCTAATAATTCTCTAACATCTTCAACTTTAGATCGAGAAGCTGCATCAATTTCAATAAAATCAACAAAATTTCCTTTTTCAATTTGTAAACAATTATCACAAACACCACATGGTGAAATAGTAACACCTTTAGAACAATTTAAACTTTTACCCATCAAACGAGCAATGCTAGTTTTTCCAACACCATGCATACCAGAAAATAAATATGCATGATGAAACCTATTTAAAGAAAAACTATTTTTTAATGCTTTAACAACATTAATTTGACCTACAATATCATCAAAAGTTTTAGGTCTCCATTTTCTAGAAAGAACAGTAAAATAAGACATATCTATCCTGTATTTAAATAATAAAAACAATAAATAAAATTACATGATATAATAGTATAAAAAAAATTATATTTAAAATTTAAAAAATCAAAAATTAACACTATAACAAATTAAAAAATCAAAATATATTAATAATTTTAATACATTTAAATAAATTTAATTAGTAAATACCAATAATTTATTTTAAAAAACATAATAAAATATTAATTCAAAATATTTTCAAAATAAATAGTACATTTCAGTTATACCAATATGTTAAATAATATATAACACAAATACAAAAATATAAATAAATATTCTTAAAAAATTAAATATACTTTATATATCACATGATATAATAAAATAAACTATTTTCAGTATACATTAAAACTATGATAACAATATACGCAACAAAAAAAAATAAAAACGGAACAAACAATAGCAGAAAACTTAGAAATAAAAATAATCTACCTGGAATAATATATGGTAACAAAAATACATCAATTCCAATTAAATTAGATGAAAAACAATATTATTTAATAACAAGAAAAAAAAATATTTTTTTAAAAAAAATAATAAAAATATTAATAGATGATAAACTAATTGAAACAAAAATAAAAGAAATACAATATCATCCATGCACGTCAAAAATTATACACATTGATTTTATAAAAATCAAATAAATTAAAATAATAATTATATAATACATAATAAATTCAAATATAAAATAATTTTAAATACATAATTATTTTTAAATTGTTTAAAATAATAAATATTACATTAAAATTTTTAGCATAAAATATATTATAAAAAAATAAAAAACAATTAAATTTATAATACATATTATTAATTTTTTATTTATATTTACTAAAAATAAATATATAAATTTGTTATACTATAATATATAAAAAATGTAAAAAATATACAAAATTTTTGGAGATCCTAATGATATCAAGAAAAATTCTTGCAAATGCTATTCGTTTTTTATCTATAGATGCTATTGAACATGCAAAATCTGGACACCCAGGAGCACCAATGGGAATGGCTGATATTGCAGAAGTATTATGGAGAGATTATATAAATCATAATCCAAATAATCCATCATGGATTAATAGAGACAGATTCGTTCTATCAAACGGACATGCATCTATGATGTTATATAGTATATTACATCTCACTGGATATAATGTTTCTATAGAAGACATAAAAAAATTTAGACAATTAAACTCTAAAACACCAGGACACCCGGAATACAAGGAAACAGAAGGTATAGAAACTACTACTGGTCCACTTGGTCAAGGTCTTGCTAATGCAGTTGGATTTGCTATATCTGAAAAAATATTATCAGAACAATTCAACAAACCTAATTATGAAATAATAAATCATTACACTTACGCATTCATTGGTGATGGTTGTTTAATGGAAGGAATATCACATGAAGTATGTTCTTTAGCTGGAACTATAAAATTAGGAAAATTATTAGTATTTTATGACGATAACGGAATTTCAATTGATGGAAAAGTAAAAAATTGGTTTAATGATGACACTTACTTAAGATTTTTATCATATGGCTGGCATGTAATAAAAGATATTGACGGTCACGATAGTAATGATATTAAACAAGCAATAAAAATATCAAAATCTATAACAAACAAACCATCTTTATTAATATGCAAAACAATTATCGCATTTGGATCAGAAAATAAAGCTGGAACTCATCAATCTCATGGTTCACCACTTGGGGAATATGAAGTTATAAGAACAAGAAAAAAATTAAAATGGAATTTTCCACCATTTATTATTCCAAAAAATATTTATAAATACTGGGACGCTAAAGAAAAAGGAAAAAAATTAGAAGATATTTGGAATAGAAAATTTTCTATTTACACAAAACAATTTCCAAAATTAGCGCAAGAATTTAAAAGAAGAATATCTGGAAAATTACCAAAAACATGGAAAGAAAATATAAAAAACATTATTAAAACTTTAAAAAAAGAAAAAGAAAATATTTCTACAAGACAAGCATCCCAAAAAATATTAGAAAAAATAACACCAATATTACCAGAAATTATAGGTGGTTCAGCAGATTTAACACCAAGTACTTTAACAATGACATCATCATCTAAATCAATAAATCAATATCATGGAGGTAATTACATCCATTATGGAGTAAGGGAATTCGGTATGACAGCTATAGCTAACGGAATAGCAAATTATGGAGGACTATTACCTTATACATCAACATTTCTAATTTTTACAGAATATGCAAGAAATGCAATTCGTATGGCATCATTAATGAAATCAAAACACATAATGATTTATACACATGATTCTATAGGAATAGGAGAGGATGGTCCAACTCATCAACCAATAGAACAATTATCAACTTTAAGAATAATACCAAATTTACATGTTTGGAGACCATGCGACCTAATAGAAACAGCTATCTCTTGGAAATCAGCAATAGAAAATCAAGGACCAACTGCTATAATTCTATCCAGACAAAATCTAAAATATAACAAAAGAACTGATACACAAATAAAAAACATATGTAAAGGAGGATATATTATAGCAGGTAATTACAACAATGATGATGTAGATTTAATTATTATGTCAACTGGATCAGAAATAGGATTAGCAATTGAAACATATAAAATATTAACCGAAAAAAAATATAAAATACGAGTTGTATCACTACCATCAACTAATATTTTTGATATGCAAGATAAAAAATATAAAGAATCAGTACTACCAAAAAAAATAAAATCTCGTCTAGCTATAGAAGCAGGATATACTGATTATTGGTACAAATATGTAGGTCTAAATGGGAAAATTATTGGAATAAATACATATGGAAAATCAGCTCCTTCAGAAAAATTATTTAATTTTTTTAATATAAATATTGAAAATATTTTAGAAAAATCTTACAAATTATTAAAAATAAAAAAATAAAATAAATTAAAAAATAATTTTATGTAAAATTAATTTAATAAAATATTTATTAACTACTGTATTAAAACTTATATGAATTATAAAAAACCAAAGTATTTTTATCCAATACCTTCAAAAAAACTTCCATTAACTCTAATTTCATTAGAAGAATGGGTATTAGTCACAATACAAGGAAAAAATAAAATACAGTATTTACAAGATCAATTAACATGTAATATGTTTTCATTAAAAGAACATCAATTTAATTTTTCTGCTCATTGCGATGTAAATGGAAAAGTATTAAGTAATCTATATATATTTAACTACAAAAAAGAGAATGCTATTGCATATATAGTCAGAAAAAACATATGTAATAAACAAGTAATGGAATTAAAGAAATATTCTATTTTTTCAAAAGTGGCAATAAATATAAGAAATGATATTTTATTATTGGGATTATCTGGAAAAACATCACAAAAAATATTTATGACACTTTTCAACAACACATTTAATTTGACATTAAAACCAGTAATGCAAAATAATCATTTTGTATCATTGTACTTTAATTATCCTATTCCAAGATTCATATTTATTGCATCAAAAAAAAATATTTATAAACTGCAAAATAAACTAAAAAATACAGCTAAATTTAATAATAGTGAACAATGGGCATTATTAGATTTAGAAGCAGGATATCCAATAATAAATAAAGAAACATACAAAACATTTTTACCACAAGATCTTAACCTAGTAAAATTAAAAGGAGTAAATTTTAATAAAGGATGTTACATGGGTCAAGAAATTATTCTAAGATATCAAAACAAAAAAAAAACAAAATTCTCTTTATATTTATTAACTGGAAAAAATAAATATACCCCAATACCAGGGGAAAATTTAGAAATCAAATTAAATAATCAATGGTATTTTATTGGAAAAATATTATATTGTTGTAGAATTAACAACAATAATATATGGATACAGGCAACATTAAATGAAAGAATTCTACCACATAACAAAATAATAAGAACAGAAAAAAAACATATAATATTAATGATATTATATATTAATTAATATTTAATCAAAATTAACAATATTAACTAATATTTAAAATATTTACATAATATTATTATATATATTTAATAAAAATATGTAACGTATAAAATTATAACTTTATAAATCAAAATTAAAAAAATTCTTACATCTTATTTTTAAATTAATTAAATGTAAAAATATACAATAAAAATAACAATTATATACATTTAATATTTATTAAATAACCAAAATTTATTAGTTTACTTATATAATTAAATTTATAAAATACATATAATAATTCATAAAATATAAAAATAAATCGTATACATGATATAACAAAATATAACAAAAAATTATAATTGGATAAAATGATCCCTGTAATATAACATTTCTTCTACAGACTCCCTAATATCACTTAAAGCTCTATGAGTATTTTTCTTTTTAAATCCCAACAAAATTTCTGGTTTCCACCTTCTAACTAACTCTTTAATAGAAGACACATCTAAATAATGATAATGAAAATATGCTTCTAAAGATGGCATATAACGAAACAAAAAACGACGATCTTGAGCAATAGTATTACCACAAATTGGAGATTTACCAAATGGAACCCAATTTGATAAAAATGATAAAGTTTTAATAACCGCTAATTCTTCATTGATATCACTAGACCTAACCTTATCAATTAACCCACTAGCAGTGTGAATTTTTGTATTCCATTTATCCATCATTGCTAATCTTTCTGAAGATTGATGTATTGCCAACACAGGACCTTCCGATAAAATATTTAGATGCATATCAGTAACTAAAGTTGCTATTTCAATTATACGATCATGATCAGGATTCAACCCTGTCATTTCTAAATCAATCCAAATCAAATTATTAACATTAAATGACATAATATACTTTTAAAATAATAAATATTGTAAAAATAAACATTAAAATAATATAATATTAACATTAAAAATGTATATATACAAAAAATTCAAAAATAAAAACATAAAAAACATTTAATTTTTTAACTTTAATACTCATTATTTTACATAAATTAAAACATTAATTATAACAATCATTTTCGTGTATAAAAAAATAATTTTATATTAAAATAAATAAATATTTTATAACAAAAATTAAATGTAAAAATATATTTCAAAATTTTATATTATTTTAATAAAATTATATTAATTTACATATTAAGAAAATTTGACAATTATCTATATAGACTTATAAAATAAAAAGACAACTATTAAATATTAATTTAATCGTATAATTTTAATATAAAATTTTATTAATTTAAAAACCAATGAGGTTATCAACCTGAACAAATTAAAAATTGTTATACAATACTTATTACCTAAACATCTATTAACTAAAATATTTGGATGGTGTGCAAAACAACAATTAGGCTGGATAACACGCCTAACAATTATGTTGTTTATACGAATCTATAACATAAAAATGCATGAAACACAATACCCTGATATAAATACTTACTTAACATTTAATGACTTTTTTACCAGACAATTACGTAATGATGCTAGGCCAATAGATCATGATCCTGAATCATTAGTATTCCCAGCTGATGGAACAATTTATCAATTTGGAACAATTAAGGAAGGTTATTTATTACAAGCAAAAGATCACTGTTATACCTTACAATCATTATTAGCTAGACATGATAATATAATAGAATTATTTAATAAAGGAAGTTTTATTACAACATATATATCACCAGGTGACTACCACAGGATACATATGCCATGCAATGGTATTTTAAAAGAAATGACATATGTCCCTGGAGAATTATTTTCAGTAAACAGATTAACAACATTTAATATTCCAAATTTATTTGCGAAAAATGAAAGATTAATTTGTTTATTTGAAACAAATTTTGGAATTATAGCACAAATATTAATAGGATCTATAATAGTAGGAAGTATTGAAACAATATGGGAAAAAAATATTACACCACCACATGGAAAAATAATTAAACATTGGAAATATTCAAATACAAATAATTCTAATGCAAAAATATTATTAAAAGGTCAAGAAATGGGAAAATTTAAACTTGGATCTACCGTAATTAATTTATTTGCAAATAATAGAATAAAATTTAATAAACAAATTCATATAAATTATTATGCTAAAGTTGGAAAAAATTTAGCTAAAGGAATAAAAAAAACTAAATAAAAATAACATTATTACTTTAATAACAACAATAAAATAAGATTAATATTTTGAAATTAATTATTTACATAATTGTTTTACCATATTTACTAATATCAACATATATATTTAATGCAACAAAAGAAAATAAAATTGCAATAAACTCAAAAAATATTAAAAATATAGAAAACATTTCAAAAATAACAAAACTTAATACAAATAAAAAAAATATAATTTTAAAAATACATAAAACAAAATATAAAGATAATATATCAAACAATTCTATTAACTGCATAAAATTTTTATATTTAAATAACAAAATTGAAAAAAAATTATACAATCTAGAAAAAAAATTTGAAAAATTTTTCAAAAAAATTGATACACCACATTTATTAAAACAAGAAAAACAAAATACAAAAAATAAACAAATAACAAATAATATATTCATAACATCACAACTTATACAACAAATTAATAACAATAAAATACTTTTTAAAAAAATAAATAAACAATGTAAAAAAATAAATATAATCATACTACAACAAAAAAAAATTTACTCACAAACTTCACAAATACAACATATTCTAGAAATTCTAAAAGAACAAACAAAGTGGATACATGATTCTACAGAATTAAATGAAAGTATATATCTTAAAATATCAAAAAAACTATTAGAAATACTAAACACACATAAAAACAACAATGATATTGAAATAGAAAAAACAAAACGTTTACATTATAAAAATTTGATAAACAAAAACAAAAAAAACCTACAAAAAAATACAAAAATTAATAATACAAAAAAAAACATAAAAAACTACTTTCTTGAAACACAATATAAAATACAAAATAAAATACTAAATTTATTAATACATGGGTGTGAAATTCAAATTTTAGAATTAACAAAACTAAATTTCATCAATAAACAATTTAAAGAAAAAATAAAAGAAATACAAGAAGAATACCATAAACATTTATTTTGGATAGCTGATATTACTCCTATAAGTACATCATTTCTTTACAACATCATTAAAGATATAAAAAAAATATTTACACAAAATATAATACATCAATTATCACATGCATGTAAAACTATACTTACAAAACAAGAGTTGTTTATTCCATTATTTTTTGTATTATTTTTTGTAATATTAAGTATTAACTCAAAACACCATTATTGTAAATTTCTTGAAAAATCTAGTATAAAGGTTGGAAAAGTAAACCAAGACAAATTTTCTTTAACATCAAAAAACATTTTTTTTTCAATATTAATTTCATTACCAATACCAATACTATGGACAACTATAGGGTATGTATTACAAAATACTTTCCCATATTCAATAGCAATACCAATAGGATCAGGGATAATAACATCCTCTCCTACTTTATTGGTATATATTATATATATTCATTTTTCTCATCCAAAAGGATTATTTCTCATACACTTTAATTGGCCTTATAACAAAATTAAAAAAACATTATATTACTGTAATATATTCATAAATATAATCATAATTCTTATTATATCATTAATTACATTTAATAATTATAATAATAACGAATTTTCTGATACTTTGGGAAGATTATCATTTATTTTACTATGTACATGTTTAACAATAATAAAAATAAAATTTAAAAATATAGGATTACCAATACATCTTGGGAAAAATAGTAATCACAAAAATATAATCAATCGTTTATTATGGAATTTAATAATATATTCACCTATTATATTATCAATAGCATCATGTTTTGGTCATCTATCAACTACACAAATTCTATTAGTACGATTAGAAACATCAATATTAATTTGGTTTATGTTACTAATTGTATATTATACAATCAGACGCTGGATGTTCATACAAAGAAGAAGAATTGCATTTGAACAAGCTAAACAAAGAAGAGCAAAAATATTAGCACAAAGAGAAAAGAATAAAAAAATATTATCAAAATCACAATTAAATAAAGCTGCTGATGAAGTTGATAAAAAAATATTAGATTTAGACACTATTAGTTTTAAATCATTAGAATTAATTAGATCAATTTTAACACTAATTTCTCTTGTGTTAATAATTTTATTATGGTCAGAATTACATTTCACATTCACTTTCTTAGAACGCATCACATTATGGGAAGTTACAACAAATACACAAGGAACACAATATATAACTTTAAATACTGTATTAATTTTTAGTTTAATTTTTATAATTACATCACAAATGGTAAGAAATTTACCAGCATTATTAGAATTAACTTTATTACAACATTTAAATCTTTCACCTGGTACTGGATATGCAATTACAACTTTAACAAAATATAGTCTTATGTTACTAGGTGGAGTTATCGGGTTTTCAATAATAGGGATTGAATGGTCAACTTTACAATGGTTAATTGCTGCATTAGGAGTAGGTTTGGGTTTTGGATTACAAGAAATATTTGCAAACTTTATATCTGGTCTCATGATACTTTTTGAAAAACCAATACGTATTGGAGATACAGTTACAATTCGTAAATTAACAGGAAATATAACAAAAATTAATATTAGAGCAACTACAATAACTGATTGGGACAAAAAAGAAATTATTGTACCAAATAAAGCCTTCATTACTGAACAATTTATTAATTGGTCTTTATCAGATTCAATAACAAGAATTGTATTAAATATACCAGCACCACAACACTCTAATATTAAACAAATTACAAAAATTATTTTAAAATCTGCAAATTCCTGTAATTTAATTATTCGACCTCCAAAACCAGAAGTATTTCTTGTAGACCTACAAAGAGGAATTCAATTTTTTGAATTACGTATATATACATCAAAAATGCAAAACAGAATACAAATAAGACATCAAATAAACAGTAAAATCATAGAATATTATAAACAATTTGGAATAAAAATACCACATCAACAACAATATTTTACAGAAAATTTATCAACAGATAAATCTCCAGGAACAATAATATCAAAATAAAAAAATAAACATATGATGTATATATAAGTACAATAAAAAAATTATTAAATTAATATTTAAAAATATAAATATATTTTTTTAAAATTTAAAACAATAAATTTACTTAAATTAAAAAAATATTTTGTAAAATTTCAGAATACATTTAAAAACAAATAAATACATTAAAAAATTTTTATATAAAATTTTAAAATTTAAAAAAATTTTTCCTTAATTTTTGCTCTTTTACCAATCATTTTTCTCAAATAATATAATTTAGCTTTACGCACAACACTGTGTCTATTAACTACAATACTTTCTATAATAGGTGAATAAAGTTGAAAAACACGTTCAATCCCTTCACCATTAGAAAACTTTCTCAAAGTAAATGAAGAATTTAAGCCTCTATTACGTATAGAGATAACCATACCGTCAAATAATTGTAATCTTTTCTTTAATCCTTCAACTACCCATACTTTAACACTCAAAAAATCCCCAGGACAAAATTTTGGTATATTTTTTTTCATTTGTTCTATTTCAATTTTTTTAATAATATCACTCATAAATATACTATTATAATTCAAATAAATTAGTTAATTTAAAACAAATATTATGTTTTAATTTTAAAAATATAAAATAATTTTATTTTTTTTATTTTTTATATTTGCATCTACATTGATCAAATAAAATTTTTTGTTCATTTGTAAGAAATAATTCATTAAATATATCAGGTCTTCTTAACCAAGTTCTAATTAAAGATTGTTTTAAACGCCAATAATAAATTTTTTTATGATTACCAGACAGAAGAATATCGGGAACTTGAATATTATTAAAATACCTTGGGGCGAGTATAACAAGGTGAACCCAATAATCCGTGCGAAAATGAATCTTCAATTAAAGTTAATCTATTCTTTAGAACTCCCGGGACATATCGTGATATTGCATCAATAAGTACCATAGATGCTAACTCCCCCCCAGTTAATACATAATCACCTATAGACCACTCTTCATCTATTTCAGTAGAAACTAATCTTTCATCTATTCCTTTATATCTACCACAAACAAAAATCATTTTTTTATTTAAAGATAATTTCAATACACCACTTTGATTTAATTTACAACCTTGTGGTGTAAGATAAATAACCTTTGCTCCTTCACCTAAATAATTCTTAGCAGCATAAATTGCTTGTTTTATTGGTTTAGCTAACATAATCATACCAGTTCCACCACCATATGGTCGTCCATCAATAGGAAAATTAAAACCATTGGAAAAATTACGAGGATTCCAACATGTTATTTCTAAAAAACCATTTTTAACAGCTTTACCTATTATTCCATAATCTGTTATAGAAACAAACATTTCTGGAAATATTGTAACTATACCAATTTTCATAAATTTCCATAAACTAAAAATTAGTTAATTTGCAAAACACGTTTATAATTATTATATAATAATGTAACTTAAAAAACAAATAAAAAATAATACTTATTAAAAATATTTAAATATTTACTAAATAAAATAATGTAAAAATTTAAATTACATATAATTTCGATTTAATAATATTAAAATATCATGATATTTTTTTATAAATTCAACAAGAATAAATTTATAATTTAAAAATTATTTTAATATTGTAAAAAAAAATTAAAAATAAAAATATTGTTATAAATTAAAATCTATATATTGTTCATAAAAATTTAAAATAATTCAATTAAAATTGAATAATATAATTTAGCTAACATCATTTATTAATGAAAAAACCCTTTTTGACATTACAGCTCCCTTATTTCTCCAATATTCTATTCTATCATTATTAAAATAAACTTTCTTTGAAATATCTTTAATAAATGGATTAAAGAATCCAATTTGCTCAATAAAACGACCATTACGAGGGCTTCTACTATCGGCAACAACAATTAAATAAAAAGGTGAATTTTTACTACCTCTTCTAGATAAACGTATTTTAACCATAACATATCTCCTTTATAAATTAAGTAAAACACATGAAAATTATAAAATATTTTAATAATTTTAAATTAAAAAGTCTGTAAAATTAAAAAAATAGAATATTAAAATAACATAAAATGCTGTAAACAATATTAAAACATATAAATATCTAATATATTATAATTCAAATATATAAAAATTCACCAAATGTATTAAATTGTTTTTTTAAAAAATTAAATAAATATTAATAACAAAATCAATATTTTTATATATAAAAATACATAAAATAATATACACATTTTGTTATTAATAAATTTATATTTACTACTAGTAAATATAAATTTATTATGTTAATATTCAAACAAATTTTATACTAAAATATAAATAAAAATTAACATATTATTATAATGAGGTAAATTCTTATGAAGAAAAACGGTGAAAATAAAAATAGTTTTTCTTTAAACAAAGAAACAACAATAATTACTCCAAAAATGTTAAAAAAACGTTTTCCATTACAAGAATTAGACAAAATATTTATTTCTCAGTCAAGAAAGATAATAAAAAATATTATAAATAAAAAAGATCATAGACTTTTAATAGTTTGCGGACCATGTTCTATTCATGAAATAGATTCTGCTATTGATTACGCAAAACGTTTAAAAGAATTATCAGAAAAAACACAAAATAAATTATATTTAGTAATGAGATCTTATTTCGAAAAACCAAGAACAACAGTGGGATGGAAAGGATTAATAAATGATCCATACATAAATAATTCTTATAATATAGAAAAAGGATTACATATATCAAGATCATTATTACTGGAATTAACTAAAATAAGAATTCCATTAGCTACAGAAGCATTAGATATTATAACACCTCAATATTTAAGTGACATGTTTAGCTGGAGTGCTATTGGGGCAAGAACAATAGAATCTCAAATACATCGAGAAATGGCTTCTGGTTTACATATGCCAATAGGATTCAAAAACAGTACTGATGGGAATATAGATTCAGCAATAAATTCAATTATAGTGTCATCCAAAAAACATCATTATTTAGGAATAAGTCAAAATGGAGTAGTCTGCACAATACAAACTACAGGAAATCCAAATAGTCATATAATATTAAGAGGAGGTCATAAACCTAATTATTATGAAAGAAATATTATAGAATGTGAAAATAAAATTAAACAAAATAACATATCTACATCTTTAATGATTGATTGCAGTCATAGTAATTCTGAAAAAAATTATAAAAATCAAGAAATAGTAGCAACATCTATATTAAAAACAATAAAATTAAAAAAATATTCAATAATTGGAATTATGTTAGAAAGCCATATTAATTCTGGAAATCAACAAATAAATGTAAAAAAAGATAAAATGAAATATGGAGTTTCAATTACAGATGCTTGCATAAGTTGGGAAAAAACAGAAAAACTAATTCTAAAAATACATGATGAACTATAAAATTTAGGTAAAATATGACATTAAAAGAAGATCTTAAAACATTGAGAGAAAAAATAAATAATACAGATAAGTCTTTAATGAATTTAATACATGAACGTTTATTAATTGTAACAAAAATTGGAATTTTAAAAAAACAACATGGATTACCTATATATGATCCTAAAAGAGAACAAAAATTAATTAACAACAAAAAAAAATATGCAAAAATATTAAATATTTCTAAAAACTTTATAGAAAACATATTTTACAACATTATTAAAGAATCATATAAAATAGAAGAAAATATAGGATTTAAAACATTAAATAAAAACATAGGACCTATAGTAATTATAGGAGGCCATGGTAACATGGGAAGTTTTTTTGAAAAAATGTTATCTCTTTCAGGATATGAAATTATTCTTTTTGGTAGGAAAGATTGGGAAAATTCTAATACAATATTAAAAAATACTAAATTAATAGTAATCAGTGTCCCTATACACTCAACAATAAAAGTAATTAAACAACTTCCTACACTTAAAAATGATTGTATTTTAGTAGATGTTACATCAATAAAACATGAACCAATTCAAACCATGTTAAAAATACACGATGGTCCAGTTCTTGGGTTACATCCTATATTTAATCCTAAATCCAACGATACAGCTTCAAGAAAAACTATGATATATTGTCATGGAAGACAACAAAAATCTTATCAATGGATACTAGATCAAATACAAATGTGGGGTATAACTTTATATAACATGGAAACAATTGAACATGATAAATATATGTTATTATCTCAATCATTAAGACATTTTATATATTTTACATATGGAATATTTTTAGAAGAAAAAAATATTGATATAAAAAAATTGTTCAAAATGTCACCACCAATTTATCAAATAGAACTAACAATGATAGGAAGATTATTTTCCCAGGATCCAGAATTATGTTTCGATATTATAACTTCACAGCCGGAAATTTCATTTTTAGTAGATGCATATCAAAAATGTTTAAAAAAAACAATTAAATTAGTAAACAAAAACAAAGAAAAAAAAACATTTTTTAAATATTTTAAAAAAACCAAATTCTCTCTTGGAGAATATACAGAACAATTAAAAATAAATAGCGATAATATATTAAATAATTTAAATTTACACAAGAATAAATAAAATAAAAATTATTAAAATATTAAAATATTTTTAATAATATTAATTACATTTAAGAAACAAATTTCGTAAAATTCAAAAAATGAAAAATTTAATAAATTAGATAACATAAAAATAAAAACATAAAAATTTCAAATTATTAAAAAATACAAAATATATACACACATTACAACTAAACAAATAGTAACAAATAACCATTAAACAACAAACATTATCATATAAAAATTAAAAATAAAACTTATTATAAATAATACAAAAATAAAACAATACCAAAATATACTATATACATATATTAATTATAAATATTAAAAATTATTTACATCATATAATTACTGTATTACTTAATATATAAAAATAAATCATTATTTAATATAACGATATAAATCATAATTTTAAAATAATTAATAATAAAATATAATCAAAAAAAATATGTAATAATATTATAAAAATTCTATATATATTCAAATATGAAAAAAAACTTTACATTACAAAAAAATAAAAAAATTATCAATAATTTAATATATAAACAAAGATTAGATAAAGCATTATCTAAATTATTTCCTGAATACTCAAGATCAAAATTAAAAAATTTCATTTTAAAATCATATGTTTCAGTTAATAATACAATTGTTACTTCGCCAAAAAAATATGTAATAGGAGGAGAATATATTAAAATACAAATAATTAAACAACAAAATCATACATCACAAAATATTAAATTAAATATCATATATAATGATCATGATATTATTGTGATAAACAAACCTAAAAATACTGTAGTACATACTGAAAAAAAAAACGAAATTGGTACAATATTAAATTCATTGTTATATTATTATCCATCAATATCTAAAATATCAAGATATGGAATAATTCATAGATTAGATAAGGATACATCTGGAATTATGTTAATAGCAAAAACTGAATTTTCTCAAAACAGATTAATAAATGATATGAAAAACAAAAAAATTTATAAAGAATATGAATCAATTGTAATAGGAAATATTAAAAATAATGGAAGTATAATAGAACCTATTAAACGACATAAAAAAAAACAAAAATGATAATACATAAAACAGGAAAAAAATCAATTACACATTATAAAATTATAAAATCATTTCATAATCATACATATATCAATATACAATTAGAAACTGGAAGAACTCATCAAATTAGAGTACATATGAAATATATAAAACATCCAATAGTTGGAGATAAAAAATATGGAAAACCAACATCTAAAAAAGATAAACAAATTAAAAAAAAATATGCAAAAATACTATCTTTTTTTACAAGACAAGCATTACATGCTAAAACTTTAATTTTCAAACATCCTATTACACTAAACAAAATGAAATTACATGCACCATTACCAAATGACATGATTAAATTATTAAAAATATTAAAAAAAGAACAAAATAATAAAAAACAATAAAATATAAAATATATGTTATTTTCAATATTTATTTAAATATTTATAATAATATATTAAAATATTGAAATCAAATAATTAAATAAATAATTTATATTTTAACAAAACAAATTAAAATAAAAAATGGAAAATAAAAACATATTAAGTCAATTTACTACTGATTTAACAAAAGAAGCTGAACAAGGAAAACTTGATCCTGTTATAGGTAGAGACGAAGAAATAAGAAGAACAATTCAAGTATTACAACGTAGAACAAAAAATAATCCAGTATTAATCGGCGAACCAGGTGTTGGTAAAACTGCAATTGTTGAAGGTTTAGCACAAAGAATTATAAACAAAGAAGTACCAGAAGGATTAAAAAATAATAAAATTTTGTCATTAAATATGGGATCATTATTAGCGGGTGCAAAATATAGAGGAGATTTTGAAGAAAGATTAAAAAAAATACTAATAAACATATCAAAACAAAAAATAGGAATTATTCTATTTATTGATGAATTACACACTATAGTTGGAACTGGTAACATAGAAGGAGCAGTAGATGCAGGAAATATGTTAAAACCAGCATTAGCAAGAGGAGAACTACACTGTGTTGGAGCAACAACTTTTAATGAATACAATAAATATATAGAAAAAGACGCGGCATTAGAAAGAAGATTCCAAAAAATTGTTATACTAGAACCAAGTATACAAGATACAATTGCAATTATAAGAGGTTTAAAAGAAAAATATGAACTACATCATAATGTACAAATAACAGATAGAGCAATAATTGCCGCAGCAAATCTATCTAATAGATATATTTCTGACAGACAATTACCAGACAAAGCCATAGATTTAATAGATGAAGCCGCTTCAAGTATACGTATACAAATAGATTCAAAACCAGAAGCAATTGACAAATTAGAAAGAAAAATTATTAAATTAAAATTAGAAAAAAAAGCATTATATAAAGAATCAGATAAAAGAAGTATTAAAAATTTACAAAAAATTAATTATGAATTAGAAAATGAAATTAAAGAATATTCTAGACTAGAAAAACAATGGAAAGAAGAAAAACATTATTTACAACATATTCAAAATTTAAAAAATGAACTCGAACAAACAAAATATTTAATAGATCACGCTCGTCGTATTGGAGATTTAGAAAAAATGTCCGAATTACAATACGGTAAAATTCCTGAAATAAAAAAAAACATTTCTTATATTTCTGAAAATAAAAAAACAAAAAAAACCTGTATTTTACAAAATAAAGTAACTGATATAGAAATTGCTACTATATTATCAAAATGGACAAAAATACCAATATCTCAAATGTTAGAAAGTGAAAAAACAAAATTGTTATATATGGAAAAATGTTTAAATAATTATGTAATTGGGCAAGAAGAAGCAATTATTTCAATATCAAATGCTATAAGAAGAAATAGAGTTGGGTTATCAGAACCAAATAAACCAATAGGATCCTTTATGTTTTTAGGCCCAACTGGAGTTGGAAAGACAGAATTATGTAAAAAATTATCTGTATTTCTATTTAATAAAGAACGTTCCATGGTCAGAATAGATATGTCTGAATTTATGGAAAAACATTCAATATCAAGGTTAATAGGTGCTCCACCGGGGTATATAGGGTATGAGGAAGGGGGTTACATAACTGAAAAAATATATAGGCAACCATATTCTTTAATTTTACTAGATGAAATAGAAAAAGCACACCCTGAAATTTTTAATATCTTATTACAAATATTAGATGATGGAAGATTAACAGACGGAAAAGGAAAAACAGTAGATTTTCAAAATACTGTAATAATTATGACATCAAATTTGGGATCACAAATAATACAAAAAAAATCTTTACAAAATAATTATATAAAAATGAAAAACATGGTTATTGATATAGTAAAAAAAAATTTCAAACCAGAATTCATAAATAGAATTGATGAAATAGTTGTATTTCATAAACTTGAAAAAAAACATATAAATAAAATTATTAAAATACAAATACAAAAATTATGTAATAGATTAAAGGAAAAAAATTATTTTATTTCCATTGACAAAAACATAATCAAATTTATTGAAAAAATAGGATTTAGCCAAATATATGGAGCTAGACCACTAAAAAAAATAATACAAAAAAAAATTGGTAACTTTCTATCTAAAAAAATACTTTTAGGAGAAATAAAACAAAATAAAAATATAAAATTAAAATTAATAAAAAATAAAATTACAATTACATAAATAAATCATGTAAAAATTATAAATAATTTTGTTAAAATATCTCAAAAATAATTTTCAATGTATTAAATATACAAAATATATTAATTTATTTAAACAAATTCAAAACTTAAAAATAAATTTTGATACTTACATTTTGTATAAAACTATATTAATTATTAATAATAAAATTAATAAAAATGAAAATGTTATTAACATATAAAATAAATATACAAATTTTATTATATTTATTTTATTAATAATAAATATTTCAATATAAATATCTTATGTACTACATTAAATAAATATGTTAAAATTTACAAACATTTTAATAATGATTAAATGATATTTATCATATAAATTTTATTAAATTATTTTATTCAATTTTTAATTATAATAAATGACATATTTGGTGCGGTAGTTCAGCTGGTTAGAATATCGGCTTGTCACGCCGAGGGTCACGGGTTCAAATCCCGTCCGCACCGTTTTTTATTTATTTGGGGGCGTAGTTCAAACTTGGAAGAGCATCGGTCTCCAAAACCGAAAGTTGAGAGTTCAAGCCTCTCCGCCCCTGTTTTTTTATTTTTTTAAAAAATTAATTAAAAATTAATAAATTTCATATATAAAATTATTAACATTATCTTAAATTAATAAAATAATATTTTTAAAATAAATTATTTTTTTGTTTTTTATTTTTAAAATTAAAAAAAATGAAAATAATTTAGAAATTAAACAAATTAAATAAAAAAACAAATAAAAACTATAATTAACCCATAAAAACAAATCAAATATTAAAAAATGGTAATTTTAACAAAACTTATTACAATTTAAAGTAATATTAATAAAACATAAAATATTAAATAAATAAAAATACTAATATCTTCAAAGATAATATCATAATTTATATATAAAACACATAAAAACAATAATCAAAAATGATTAATAATTTTCGATATTTTTTCATCAGACCTTAATGTCATAATTTCACACCCATATTTTGTTACCAAAACAGTATGTTCATACTGCGCGGAAAAACCATGATCTTTAGTTTTTACAGTCCAACCATCTTTCATAACTCTAACAAAACATGTTCCTACATTGACCATAGGTTCAATTGTAAATATCATTCCTTCATTTAAAATACAATCAAAATCATCGGATTCATAATGCAATACATGAGGATCTTCATGAAAATTTTTACCAATTCCATGCCCACAATACTCTCTAACTACCGAAAAATTTTCCAATTCAACAAATTTCTGGATCGATTTTCCTAATTCTTTTATATGTAAACCAGGTCTAACCATATAAATAGCCAAATATAAACTATTCTGAGATACTTTGCATAAACGTTTAGACAAAATACTAGGGCTACCAACAAAAAACATTTTTGAAGTATCTCCATAACAACCATCTTTAATTATTGCAACATCTATATTAACAATATCACCATTTTTTAATCTTTTCTTATTAGAAGGTATACCATGACAAACAACTTCATTAACAGAAATACAAACAGATTTTGGAAATCCATGATATCCAAGAGATGCAGGAATAGCATTTTGATTATTTACAATATAATTATGACATAAACTATCTAATTCTCCAGTACTAACTCCTGGTTTAACATAAAATTCAACATATTCTAATACTTCAGAAGCAAGTCTGCAAACAAAACGCATTTTATCTAAAAAATTAAACATATTACTAAATTAATTTCAATATTATATATATAATATATATATTCATTTTATAAATTTAAAAATATAATTTCTTAACATTATATTTATATTGATATACTTACAATATTATATCATTTTAATAAAAAAATATCATGTTCAAATAATTTATATATAAAATATATATAAACTTTTATTAAATAAAATTAAAACAATAAAAAATACATTTTATAAATATTATTTACAAACATTAAATTTTACAATATTAAATTAATATCTAAATATATTGAAATATTACAAAACAAATATTAAAAATAAATTTCTAAAAATAAATTTATTTAGATAAAATATTAAAAACAAACTTATAAATTAAAACATGGAAAATATTAATTATGAAAATTCCTTCTATACAAGAAATGTTAAAAGCTGGAGTACATTTCGGTCACCAAACAAGATATTGGAATCCAAAAATGAAACCATTTATTTTTGGATCATATCATAAAATACATATAATTAACTTAGATATAACTACAATTATGTTACAAAAAGCATTAATAAAACTAAAAAAAATTTATTTAAATAACGGAAAAATTTTATTTGTTGGAACAAAAAAAGCTGCAAGTGAACCAATAAAAAATACAGCAAAAAATTGTAATCAATTTTTTGTAAATTATAGATGGTTAGGAGGAATGCTAACAAATTGGAAAACAGTACGTAAATCAATTAAAAAATTAAAAAATTTAGAAACACAATCAAAAGACGGAACATTTAAAAAAATAACAAAAAAAGAAGCATTAGTTCGTACAAAAACATTAAATAAACTAGAAAATAGTTTAGGTGGAATAAAAAATATGCATGGTCTACCTGATGCAATATTTGTTATTGATGCAGAAAAAGAACGAATTACAATAAAAGAAGCAAAAAAAATTGGAATTCCAATTTTTGCTATAGTTGATACAAATTCTGACCCAAGTGATATAGATTTTATTATACCAGGAAATGATGATGCTATACGTTCTATTAATTTATATTTATTAACAATTTCATCTATTCTAAAAAACAAAGAAGAAATACAAAAAAATAAAAACGTAACATTAAACACTTAAAAACAAAATATAAATAAAAACAAAATTCTTAAATTAATCAAAAAACAATAAAGGAAAAATATGTTAAATAACAAAAAAAACATTAATGTAGAAATAATTAAAAAACTAAGAAAAAAAACTGGAATAGGTATATTAACATGCAAAAAAGCTTTAATTCAAACAAAAGGAAAAATAAATGAAGCAATAAAATATCTAAGAACAACACACATGATAAAAATAAATGAAAACAATATAATTTCAAATTTACAAGGGACTATTTTAGCTAAAATATCTGAAAAATATCAATCTGGTGTTTTAATCGAGTTAAATTGCGAAAGCGATTTCACAACACAAACGAAAGAATTCAAAAATTTTGGAAAAAAACTAATTAAATTTACTTTACAAAATAACATTAACAACATCGATATATTAAAAATAAAATTCAAAAAAGAACATATAAATATTATAAACAAAATTAAAGAAAATATTAAAATTCGTCGCATGCAAGTATTATATGGTAATACATTAGGAATGTATACACATAGAAATAAAATCGGGGTAATTGTTTCAGCAAAAAATATGTCAAAAAAATTAATAAAACAAATTGCAATGCATATAGCAGCAAACAAACCTAAATATATTGATACATCTAATATTCCATTAAACATTATAAACGAAGAAAAAAAAATACAATTAAATATTGCTTCTCAACTAAATAAACAATACAATATTTCAAAAAAAATAGTTGAAGGACAAATGAAAAAATTTATCAACAATATTTCATTATTAAAACAACCATTCATTCTAAATACAAACAAAAATATTGAACAATTACTATTAGAAAAAAATGCAAAAATTAATAAATTTATACGATTTGAATTAGGAGAAAATATTTAAATAAACAATAATTTTATATAAAATTTACATTTCAATTTAAATTAATCAATATAACAAATACATATATTATAAATAATATTAAAATATACAAATAATATGACAAACACAAAAAAACCTATATATAAAAGAATTCTACTAAAATTAAGTGGAGAAGCTTTACAAAAAGATAACAAATTTGGAATTAATACTAAAATATTAAAATATATAGCACAAGATATAAAAAAACTTATACTTCTTAACGTTCAAATAGGAATAGTAATAGGAGGAGGTAATTTATTCCGAGGATCACATCTGGAAAAATCTGGAATAAATCGTATTACCAGTGATCATATAGGAATATTATCAACAATTATAAATAGTTTAGCTATACAGGATATATTGTGTCAAATTAATATTAATACAAAAGTAATGTCTTCTATTTCTTTAAATAATATATGTGAAAATTATAACTATAAAAAAGCTATAGAACTTCTAAATAATAAATATGTAGTAATTTTTTCTGCAGGAACAGGAAATCCATTATTTACTACAGATTCAGCAGCATGTTTAAGAGGAATTGAAATTCAAGCAAATATTATATTAAAAGCAACAAAAGTTAAAGGAATATTTTCAAAAAATCCAAAAAATAACAAAAATACCACTTTTTATAAAAAAATAAGTTACCAAGATGTAATAAAAAAAGAAATAAAAATTATGGATCTTACAGCATTTACTTTAGCAAGAGATCATAATTTACCAATATATATATTTAATTTTAATACAAAAAATATATTATACAAGATTATTATGGGATATGAAAAAGAAGGAACATTAATAACAAATTAAAATTTTAACTATTTTAATAACACTAAATAAAATGAAAAACATACACAATACAAAATCAATAACCATAAAAATTACAGAAAAAACAAAAAACAAAATACAAGAATGTATTAATAAATTTGAAAAAAATATAAAAAAAATACGTGATTATAATATATCTCCTAATTTAATAGACAACATATTGATACAATATCACAATACTTTACAACCATTACAAAAATTAGCATATATTACAAATGAAAATAAAAACACATTAACAATTATTGCTTTTGAAAAAACAACTATTTCATCAATAAAAAAAGCTATTATAAGTTCAAATTTAGGAATAAATCCATATTCTATAGGAGAAAAAATTTATTTATCATTTCCAAAAATTACACAAGAAAATAGAAAAAATTTAATAAAATTAACAAACATAGAAGCAGAAAAACATAAAATTCAAATTAGAAATATAAGAAGAAAAATTAATGAAAAAATAAAACAATACAATAAAAACAAAATAATAAATGATGACAAAAAATACAAATTACAAAACATTGTACAAAATATAACTAATAAAAACATAAAAAAAATTAATAAAATTCTAAAAGAAAAAGAAAAAAATTTAACCAAAAATTCATAAATAAGAAAATATAAACATTATAAATAATAATAATTATTTTTATATAAAATAATTAAAAACTAAAACATAAAACATTAAAGTTAATAATTTTAAAAAAATTTTTTAATTAAACAAAATTATATTTTTAATAATACAATAATACAAATTTAAATCTCAAATTATTAAAATTAATAAAAAAAATTTAAAAAAATTACAATATATAAAACAATAAATTTATATATTATAAATATAATGTGAAAAAAAATTAAAATATAAACTAAGAAATAGAATAAAATAAATATATTTAATTATAAATTTAACTATATAAATAATACAATAATTTAAAAAATTAAAAAATTAATTAAATAAGCAAATATAAAATTTTTTAACAATACTTATTAATCTTGATAAAATATGTTTTATAACACAAAAATTTTAAATAAATAAATAATATTTATAACAAATGCAAATAAAAAATAAAAAAAAGCATAAAATTAATATAATATCTTCATTACCTAAACATGTAGCAATTATTATGGATGGAAATGGACGTTGGGCAACAAAAAAAGGTAAACTTAGAATTTCTGGCCATCAGGCTGGGATGAAATCAGCAAAAAAAGCAATATATTTCGCAAAAAATCATCATTTAGATGCACTAACATTATATGCATTTAGTAGTGAAAATTGGAATAGATCTAATAAAGAAGTATCATCAATTATGGATCTATTCATAAAAACATTAGATAAAGAAATACATAATTTACACAAAAAAAATATAAAATTACAAATTATAGGAGATACATCTAGATTTAAAATAAAACTACAAAACAGTATTAACAGATCTGAAAAATTAACATATAATAATAGAGGTTTAACATTAAATATAGCTGCAAACTATGGTGGAAGATGGGATATAATACAAGTAGCAAAACAACTTGCAAATCAAGTAAAACAAGGCTTCTTACATCCAGACCAAATTAACGAAGACATATTTTGTCAATACATTTGTATGAATGAATTAGCACCAGTAGATTTAGTAATAAGAACAGGAGGAGAATACAGAATTAGCAACTTTTTATTATGGCAAATAGCATATTCAGAATTATTTTTCACAGATGTTTTATGGCCTGATTTCAACGAATCCATTTTTGAAAATGCAATACACGTTTTCTTAAAAAGAAAGAGAAAATTTGGAAGTTCTACAATATCTTAATATATAATTTAGTTTATTAAACAAAATAGCTATCATTAATACTTTGATAAAACACAGAATAATCAGCTCAATTTTTTTAATTCCATTCATTATTCTAATAATATTAGAACTATCATTAAAAAAACTTACATTTTTTTTATTACTTTTAAATTTATTATGTATATGGGAATGGAATAAACTTTGTGCTACGTCGATTATACAAAAACTTACACTATTTATAATATTCAATGTATTACCATTAATACTAATAATATTAACAACATTTTATTTACCACATCATATATTTATTTCACACATTAAATACATATTTATAATAATTTCTTTAACATGGTGGTTAATAGCATTATTATTAATATTATTTTACCCAATATCTACAAAAATATGGAAAAAATCTTCATTTTTTAAATTATTGTTTGGAAATTTAACTATAATACCATTTATTTGGAGCATTATAATATTAAAAAAAGAAAATCAAATATTTTATTATAATTATTCTATTGGAACATGGAAAATACTATATGTTATAATTTTAGTTTGGGAATTAGATTCTAGCTTTTACATATTTGGAAAACTATTAGGAAATTATAAATTATCAGAAAATATTTCTCCAAAAAAAACATGGGAAGGATTAATAATAGGAACAATATTAACAATAATTACACAATGGGTATTTAAAAAATATATAATTCCTTTTCACATTACAACTATAAAATTCAATATATATTGTATAATAATAATGATATCAGCAATATTAGGAGATTTAACAGAAAGTATGTTCAAAAGAGAAGCTAAAATTAAAGATACTGGAACATTAATTCCAGGTCATGGTGGTATTTTAGATAGAATAGATAGCTTAAGTTCTACACTACCTATATTTACTTGTTTAACATTATTAATAAACCTTTAAATAAAAATATACATTTTAAAATTCAGGAAAACTAATAATGAATTTATTTTACGAATTTTTTATATTTATCATTACTGTTGGAATTCTTATTACTGTACACGAATTTGGTCATTTCATAACAGCTAGATATTATGGAGTAATAGTAGAAAAATTTTCTATTGGATTTGGTAAAAAATTATGGCACAAATATGATAAAAAAGGAACAGAATATATTATTGCTTCTATACCACTTGGTGGATATGTAAAAATGAAAGAAAAGAATAAAAATTGTGAAAAATTTAAAAATATACATAATCAAAAATATTTTCATGAAAAAAAAAATTGGGAAAAAGCAATAATTATCGCAGCAGGATCAATATTTAACATTTTTTTTTCCATTATAATTTATTGGATAATTTTCTTTTCTGGAATAATAAATTACAAACCAATAATTGGGGAAATTATACATAATTCTGTTGCATACAATTCAGGTCTAACACCTGGTATGGAAATAAAATCTATTAACAATATTAAGACATATAACTGGAACGACGTTCAAACACAATTAAACAATAATATCAAAAAAAATAAAATAATTATTGATATAGAACATATTAATAAAAATAATTTTAACGAAATAAAAACTATTAATTTACAAAATTATAATATAAATTACGAAAATAATCCTATAATAGAATTAGGAATAATACCTATACATTCTAAAATACAACCAATACTTACTAAAGTAGAACAAAATTCTGCAGGAATGCAAGCAGGATTAAAACCAAAAGATAAAATTATATCTGTAAATGGGAAAATGATAAAAGAATGGAATACATTTATAAAAACAATACAAAATAACCCAAATAAACCATTAAATATTGTTATTGAAAGACAAAACATTAATATAAATACAACCTTATACCCAAAAATAATAAAAATAAATAATGAATACAAAGGATTTGCTGGACTATTTCCAAAAATAATGCTAATAAATCAAAAACATCAAAACCAATATTTTTTACATCCAATATCTTCATTAATTCAAGCTATAAAACAAACTTGGACAATAACAAAATTTATTCTAAACAAATTCTCTGAATTTTCTTTTAAATATAATAATACATTTCAAAATTTAAGTGGTCCGATATCAATAGCACATGAAGCAAAAACAGCCGTAAAAAGTGGATTAGTGCATTATTTAATATTTTTATCTATTATTAGCATAAATCTAGGAATAATAAATTTGTTTCCTTTACCAATATTAGATGGAGGTTATTTACTTTTTATGATAATAGAAATAATTAAAAAAAAACCAATATCCAAAAAAACTCGTAAGATCAGTTATCAAATTAGTATGATTATATTAATTATATTAATGAGTATCGCTTTATTAAATGATTTTACTAGATTTATAAAAATTTAAATATGTTTAAACATATACTTGAAATTAAAATAAAGAAAATTCTATTAATAATTTTTATTATTTCACTTAATAATAATGCTAATGCAATAGATAAATCAAAAATACAAAATGTTGACGAAAAAAAATCTCAACAAATATCAACAGAAAAAAAAATACCACCAAAAAAAATATCAAAACAACATAAAACACATGAAATTAATTTCAATTCATCATATAATAAAAAAATATTAAATAATATACAAATATTATATACAAAAAATATACCATGTATAAACATAACAACTAATAAACCAATAATTACCAATATTTCATTTTACGGAAATAAAATAATAAATGAAAATTTTTTAAAAAAATTTCTAAATACATATAATGTATATATAGGAAGTTATTTAAATAAAGAACTTTTATATGAAGCAAAAAAACATATACAAAAATTATATTTGCAACACGGAAAATATAATACAAAAATTTCAACAATTATACAATATTTACCGAATAATTGTGTTAATGTTAATTGGAAAATATATGAAGGAGAATGGATAAAGATTAAAAATATTTACATAATTGGTAATAATTCTTTTACATATAAAAAATTAATGTCAAATTTTAAACTAAAAAACTCATATTCAATTTTAAAATTTAATAAAAAATATACATATCAACATAAAATATTAACAAATGACTTAAAAAATTTAAAAAATTTTTATTTTAATAATGGATATATTACATACAAAGTTAATTCAATAACAAAAAAATTAACAAAAGATAAAAAACAAATTTCAATAATTATAGATATAATGGAAGGAAAACAATATAAAATTTCAGATATTAAATTTCATACAAATATAATAAAAAAAACAGAATTTTTCAAAATAAAACAAATAACTCAAAGAATATTACAAACTCCGTATAATTACAATAATTTGAAAAATATACAAAATAAAATTAAAATTTTTTTCTATAATAATGGATATCTTTATCCTAACATAAACATTACATTAAATATTAACCACATAAACAAAAAAATAACACCACTAATTTATATTAATAAAGGAAATCGTTTTTATGTAAATAAAATATTTTTTATTGGAAATAAAACAGTAAAAAATATTATTATGTACAGAGAAATGGAACAAAAAGAAGGAAAATATTTAAACATAAAATTAATTGAAAAAGGAAAAAAAAGATTAGATTATCTTGGATATTTTAAAGATATAAAAATAAAAATACAACACATACCAAATACATTAAACAAAGTTAACATAACATATATTGTTAAAGAAAAAAATATGGGATTATTTAATTTTGGACTAGGATTTAATAATGAAAAAAAATTAAATTTTCAGATTAACATTGAAAAAAATAATTTATTAGGCATTGGTAGTAATATATTTATTCAAGGAGATAAAAATAATGACCAATATTACTGCGAATTTTCTGAAGTAAATCATTATTACAAAAAAAATAAAAATATAATAAATTTTAACAATAAAATTTATTTTAATAATTACATTAATTCAAATATATCAAAATTATTTAAATATAATTTACAACAATATGGAACAAATATACTTCTTAATATTCCAATTAATACTTACAAACATTTTCTAAATTTAGAATTAGAATATATACACAATGATTTATATGACAAACAACCAAAAAAAAATATATATCAACACCCTATAAATTATAAATCAAATATAAAAGAAATGAAAAAAAATATATTATCAAAATATAAATATTTAAATATACATGACATATTATTATCTTTACATTGGAATATTAACAATTTAAATAACAACATTTTTCCAAATTCTGGATATAATACTTATTTAACAAACAAACTAACAATACCAATATTTCAAAACAATTACTTTCAAACAATATTCGAACACAAATTTTTTACCCAAATTATAAAAAAAATAAATTTAACATTAATGGAAAAATTACAATTCAACTACTCAAAAAACATAAATACAAAAAAAATACCATTTTATGATCATTTATATACAAAAGAACCTAATGAAATACGAATTATTTATAATAACAAAATGAAAAAACAAAACAAACATTTAAATTACAACCATAAAAACAAAAAAACATTAACAACAAAAGAACAAAATTTTAACACTAAAAATGATATTGATATAATATCTAGTAGTGAATTAATTATACCAAATCAATTTTTATTAAACAAAAAATATTCAAATATAATACAAACATCTTTATTTTTTGATATTAAAAAAACATGGAATAAAAATATAAAAAAAATTAATAATTTAACATATATAAAACATTTTTATGAAAATCTAAAAAACAATAAAACTCGTATTTCCACAGGAATAAACATAAAATTTATGTCACCACTAGGACCATTATCTATATCATATGGATATCCCATTAAAATATACAAAAATGATAAAATAGAACAACTACAATTTAACATCGGAAAAATATGGTAAAAATTAGATTTAACAAATATTTAACATATTATCACAAAATTATAAAAAATATAAATATGAAATATACAAGGAATACAAATTAATGAAAAAAAAATTACTTATCTGTCTTGCTATTATAATTAATATACATCCATATAACGCTATTGCAAATGAAAAACTAGCAATAGTTAATATATATAATATTTTCCAAAAATTTGCACAAAAAAATACAATTCTAAATAAATTAGAACAAGAATTTAAACACAGAATAAATGAATTAAAAAATATTGAATATAATTTACAACATCAAATACAAAACTTTAAACATACAAATTCAAAAATAAATCACAAAGAAAAAAACGAAATTGAAAAATTTTTTATAAAACAAAAAGAAATATTTAATAAAAAAATAGAAATTCTTGAAAAAGATAAAATAAAAAGAGAAATAGAAGAAAAAAACAAATTTTTAAAATATATACAAATAATAATATCAAAAATTGCTATAAAAAATCATTTAGATATAGTAATTGATTCAAACTCTGTATTATATACAAATAAAAATACAAAAAATATTACTAATGAAATTTTAAAAGAAATTAATAATACATAATACATCATGAATAAAGTTTGAATTTCATATCAAAATTAACTTTAATAATCATTAAAAATAAACTAAAAACACAAACATTATTTAAAATTATGAAAATAAAACTTATTAACATTTACAAAATATAAAATAAACAAAAAGTTAAAAAATAAATAAAATATTTATATACTATTTTATTTATAAAAATAAAAATATTTTAATACAAAATAAAATAACATTTACATTTTAAAATAGGAAATTGTACATTGAATAACAAATCTGTTAATAATATATCTGTTAAAGATATATTAACATTTTTACCACATAGATTCCCGTTTTTATTAATAGATCGAATAATAAAATTTAAAAAAGAAAAATTTTTACATGCTATTAAAAATGTTTCCTTTAATGAACAATGTTTTCAAGGTCATTTTCCAAATAAACCAATTTTCCCTGGAGTACTAATTTTAGAATCTATGATCCAAGCTACTGGAATTCTATATTTTAAAAGTTTAACAAAATTATCGCCAAAGGAACATTATTATGTTGCTGCAATAAATTCAGCTAAATTTAAATATCTTGTACAACCAGGAGATCAAATTAACATTGAAGCTACATTAATAAAAAAAAGAAAAAAAATTTTAAAATTTAAAGTAATATCAAAAGTAAAAAATCAAATAATATGTGAAGCATTAATAATATGCGCAATAAAAAAAGAAAAAATAACAAATTAATATAATTTTTTCTTATATATTTACATATTAATTAAACTTTTAATTTATATAGACATTATTAATTTAATAACAACACAAATAAAATATAAAAAATACATTATAAAATTACTTAACAAACAAATTAAAAATTTTATAATAAAAATTTTAATTAAATAATTTTAATATTGTAAAACAAATATTTTTTCAAATATATATTTACATAAAATGTAAATAAATTATTAATAATATAATTCAATAAAATTATTTAAAATATAAATACAAATATATAAAACATGAAAATAAATTAATTAATACAATATTTTCAAAGTATTAATATTTACCTTGCAATATTAAATAAATTATACATTTTAGTAAATGTAAATATTGAATTTTAAAATATTAAATTGATTTTAATAATTAAATATTCTAATAAATTTATTTAAATATTTTTATATTAAATATTTTAATACATAAAACAAATAATTTTATTATTAATGTTAAAAAAATAAACTTAATACAAAATTATTAAAATTTAACAATATCAATTTTAAATAACATATAATTAAAACAATATAATGAAAACAAATTTTATTCATTTAAAAATACATAGCGATTATTCAATGAAAGATGGGTTAATTAAAATTAACTCTCTAATCAAAAAAATAAAAAAATTTAAAATGCCAGCAGTAGCCTTAACTGATCATATGAACTTATTTGGTTTAATAAAATTTTATAATACTGCTTACAAAGAAGGAATTAAACCAATAATAGGATCTGATATTACTGTAAAATTTAATGAACCAAAATGCAAATTTGCAGAAATGACTGCTCTAGCAATAAATAATATTGGATATAAAAATATAATAAAAATATTATCAGAATCATACCAAAACGGGTACAATAATACAATAGGAGCATCAACTAATACAAAAAACTTAATTAAATACAACGAAGGTATCATATTACTATCTGGTGGAATACATGGTAATATTGGAAAGCATATAATAAATAATCAAACACATCAAATAAAAAAATATGTTAATTTTTATAAAAAATATTTTCCAAACAGATATTATATTGAAATAACAAGAACAGGACGTAAATATGAAGAATATTATATAAACCACTCAATTAAATTAGCAATAAATAATAAACTTCCAATAGTTGCTACAAATGATACTAAATTCCTTAATCAAAAAGACTTTATGGCACATAAAATTCGAGTAGCAATTCACAAAAAAACAACAATTAACAAAAATAAAATTGAAAAATACAGTGAACAACAATATCTTCGTAACGAAGAAGAAATGTTGAAATTATTTTCAGATATACCAGAATCATTAACTAACAGTGTAAATATTGCTAAAAGATGTAATGTAAATATTAATTTTAATGAAAAAAATTTTCCAAAATTTTATACAGGAAACCTTACTAATAAAGAATATTTGATAAAAATTTCAAAACATGGTTTAAAAAAAAGAATTAAATCAATATGCAGTAAAGAAGAAATAACAAAAAATACAAAACTAATTTATAAACAAAGATTAGAAAATGAATTGGAAATAATTAATAATATGAAAATATCTAGTTATTTCCTTATAGTAGCAGAATTTATAAAATGGTCTAAAGAAAATAATATTCCAGTTGGTCCTGGTCGAGGATCAGGAGCAGGATCATTAGTTGCTTATGCATTAAAAATTACAGAAATAGATCCATTAAAATTTAATCTATTATTTGAAAGATTTTTAAATCCAGAAAGAACATCTATGCCTGACTTAGACATAGATTTCTGTATGGAAAAAAGAGATTTAGTCATTCAACATGTAATTGATACATACGGTAAAAATACAGTATCGCAAATTATTACATTCGGAACTATGACAGCAAAATCTGTAATTCGAGATGTAGGAAGAGTATTAGGATACTCTTACAATTTTGTAGATCAAATAGCAAAATTAATACCATTTGATATAGGAATAACATTAAAAAAATCTATACAAAGTAATACAACTTTAGAAAAAAAATACCAAACAAACAAAGAAATAAAAACAATAATAAATATGGCTCTAAAATTAGAAGGAATTATTAAAAATGTTGGAAAACATGCTGGTGGAGTGGTAATAGCACCTACAAATATTATAAATTTTTCACCATTATATTGTGATAATTATGGTAATAATACAGTAACACAATTTGATAAACATGACATAGAATCTCTTGGATTAATAAAATTTGATTTTTTAGGATTAAGAACTTTAACTATTATTGACAAAACAATAAAAACAATAAACAAAAAAAACAAAAAAAATAACCTAATTAAAATTGATAAAATTCCATTAGATGATAAAAAAAGCTTTAAAAAATTAAAAAACGCTGAAACAACAGCAATATTTCAATTAGAATCTCATGGTATAAAAAATCTCATAACAAAATTACAACCAGATTGTTTCGAAGATATAATTGCATTAATTGCATTATTTAGACCAGGACCTCTACAATCTGGTATGGTAAAAAATTTTATTGATAGAAAACACGGTTACGAGAAAATTTTCTATTTACATAAAAAACTAAATAACAACAAAAAAATTCAAAATATTTTAAAATCAACTTATGGTGTTATTCTATATCAAGAACAAGTAATGCAAATTGCTCAAGTTTTAGCAAATTATACGCTAAAAGAAGCAGATATATTACGTTGTGCTATGTCAAAAAAAAACCCACAAAATATGTCTAAACAACGACATATATTTAACAAAGGTACTAAAAAATTAGGAATAGAAAATAAATTATCAACAAAGATATTTAATCTAATAGAAAAATTTTCAGGATACGGGTTTAACAAATCACACTCAACTGCTTATGCTTTAATAGCATATCAAACACTTTGGTTGAAAACACATTACCCAGAAGAATTTATGACATCTACTATGAATGCTGATATAGATAATACAGACAAAATAGTAAAATGGATCAATGAATGCTTAAGATTAAATATAAAAATATTACCTCCAAACATTAATAACAGTAAATATTATTTTTATGTAGAGAAAAAAAAAATAATTTACGGTCTTGGGGCAATTAAAGGGATAGGGAAAAAAACAATAAAATCTATTGTTGAAGAAAGAGAAAAAAATGGACCTTTTCTAGAACTTTTCAATTTACTATCAAGAACAAATTTTAATATTTTAAATAAAAAAACATTAGAAAAATTAATTATGTCAGGTTCTCTAGATTCATTAGGAATACACAGAGCAGCATTAATGCATTCTATTGATCAAATTATCAATATAAAAAAACAATATGAAAATAACAAAATAATAAAACAAATAGACATATTTAATACAACACAATCTGAAATATCAAATTCAATTAAAAAATTGAACAACACAATTTATAAATGGCCAAAACAAACTATACTAAAAAATGAATACAAATCACTAGGTATATATTTAAGTGGTCATCCTATTAAACAATTTATAAAAGAAATAAAACATTATAAAATATTTCACACACCAATAAAAAAAATAATATCAATAAATGTATTCAATAACAACATATTTACTATTATAGGAATAATTACATACATTAACATAATGTCAACAAAACAAAAAAAAAATATATGTTTCATCACATTAGATGACTGTACCGAAAAGTTAGATATTACTATTTCACATGATATAATAGACAAATATAAATATCTAATAGAAAAAAATAAAATTTTATTAGTTCAAGGAAAAATAAATATTAATAAAATTAATAAAAAACAGAACATGATTGCCAAAAATATAATGGATATCATACAAATTAGAGAAAAATATATCAAAAAATTAATAGTTATATTAACAAAAAAA
The DNA here is from genome assembly GCA_024648785.1 of Candidatus Westeberhardia cardiocondylae. GTDB lineage: Bacteria > Pseudomonadota > Gammaproteobacteria > Enterobacterales > Enterobacteriaceae > Westeberhardia > Westeberhardia cardiocondylae_C. The sequence continues at coordinate 69,249 of JABYQB010000003.1, forward strand.
CAAATAAGCTATAAATTTATCAATAATCTTAAAACATTACTAAAAAAACATCAACCAGGAAAAACTTCAATATGTCTATATTATAGAGAAAATAATATAAAAAAAAACAATTCATTAAACATGGAAATTAAAATTAAACCAAGTGATACTTTGTTAAATGATTTATATATGCTAGTAGGAAAAGATAAAATAAAATTAACTTTTTAATTTTTAAAATATACCATGACTTCGAACTTCCTTGATTTTGAAAAACCTATAGAAGAATTAGATAAAAAAATTAAATCATTAATTAATAATAATTATAAAAATAAAAAAATTAACATTAATTTAAATAAAAAAATAAAAAAACTAAAAAAAGCAAAAATAAAATTAACAAAAAAAATATTTTCTAATCTAAACTCTTGGCAAATAGTAAAATTAGCTCGACACCCAATGAGACCACATACTTTAGATTATATACAAAATATATTTACAAATTTTGATGAACTATCAGGAGACAGAAGCTATTATGATGATAAATCTATTATAGGAGGAATAGCTCGTTTAAATTCTAGACCTGTAATGATAATTGGACATCAAAAAGGTAGAAAAATACAAGAAAAAATATATAGAAATTTTGGTATGCCTATTCCTGCAGGGCATAAAAAATCGCTAAGACTAATGAAAATGGCAAATAAATTTAATATCCCACTAATAACATTTATAGATACACCAGGTGCATACCCTGGAATAACAGCAGAAGAAAGAGGACAATCTGTAACAATTGCTAAAAATATTCAAGAAATGTCAAATTTAAAAATACCAATTATTTGCACAATAATTGGAGAAGGTGGATCTGGTGGGGCATTAGCAATAGGAATAGGAGATAAAATTAATATGTTAGAATACAGCATATATTCAGTAATTTCCCCAGAAGGTTGTGCATCTATATTATGGAAAAATATAAAAAAATCATCAATAGCTGCAGAAGAAATGAAAATAATTGCTCCAAAAATTAAAGAATTAAACTTAATAGACAATATAATATTAGAACCACTTGGTGGAGCTCACAGAAATATTAAATCTATTTCAGCATCATTAAAAACACAACTACTAAAAGATTTAAAAGAACTAGATCTTATTAATAAAAATAAACTAATTAAAAGAAGAAATAATAGAATTATGAATCATAAATACTAATAATTTTAAAAAAAGATCTTTATATAAAAATTTAAAAAATCTTATAATTTATTTTAATATTTATTAATATATTTAATATATTCACAAAATTTACAAATAATATATAAAATGAATAAATGATAAATTTTATAAAAAACAAATGAAAAAAACAAACAATAAAAACAAATTAAAAGACATAGTATTAAAAAATATAATTCAATATAATAAATTATTATTAGCATTTAGTGGTGGCATTGATTCTACAGTTTTATTAGATATTTTAAACAAATTAAAAAATGAACACAAAAAAAATAAAAATATACCAAAATTTAATATACGTGCAATTCATATTAACCACGGAATAAATAAAAATTCAAATAATTGGGTATCGCATTGTATAAAAGAATGTAAAAAAAGAAAAATATTAATAAAAACATTTAAAATACCCAAAAAATCATATTATATAAAAGATAACATTGAAAAAATCATGCGTCAAGAAAGATACAAAATCTTATCAAAAAATTTATTAAATAACGAAGTGCTCATTACAGCTCAACACAAGGATGATCAAGTTGAAACTATGTTACTAGCTCTAAAAAGAGGAAGTGGGCCAAATGGATTAAAATCTATGTTAATTAACACAAAATTTTTCAAAAAACATAAATTAATACGACCAATATTATATTGTGAAAAAAAAGACATAATTAAATATGCAAAAAAACAAAAATTAGTGTGGATAGAAGATAATAGTAACTATAACACTAAATTTGATAGAAATTTTTTACGTTTAAAAGTATTACCTATTTTAAAAAAAAGATGGCCTTGGTTTTTAAATTCCGCATCAAGAAGTGCTAAATTATGCCATAAACAAGAAATATTATTAAACGAACTACTGAAAGATTTTATTAAAAAATTAATACAACCAGATGGTTCATTACAATTTACAAAACTAATTACAACAAATGATATTACACGAATAGCAATATTAAAAAAATGGATGAAAATGCATGAACAAATACCATCAAATAAACAATTAATTTTTTTATGGAAATACGTAATAATGAGTAAACAAGATGCAATTCCAAAATTTCAATTAGGTAAAAAAATACTATGTCGTTTTCAAGACAAATTATATTTATTATCAAAAAATAAAATAAACCAACATATTAATAATACAACTATTTTTTGGAATAAAAAAAATAAAAAAATAATATTACCAAAAAATTTAGGAAATATATTCTGCTTCCCAATTAACGATTATTTTATTAACATAATCAATAAATATAATAAATTTAAAAAACATTACGATACATTAAGAATTAATAATATACAAACAAAATATATTTTTAATAATTTAATTTATAAAAAATACAACAAACAAAAAAAATTACTCAATAAAATTGAAAAAAAAAATATTATAATTAACATAACTAGAAAACCAAAAAAATATGAAAAAGTATATATAAAATTTACAAAAATAAAAGAACAAATATACATAAATAACCAAAAACATGGAAAATCTTTAAAAAAAATATTAAAAGAATTATCTATCCCACCATGGGAAAGAAACACAATACCACTTTTGTTCTACAATGAAAAATTAATATCAGCAATTGGAATATTTATTACAAATGAAGGAAAATTAAAAGATAATAAAGACAAAGAACATATGTATTGTTTAATAAATTAAAAACTATAAAAATAGAAAAATATTATTAAAATTTCAATTTAATATTAAAATATTAATAATAAAACAATATATTAAAATTAAAATAATTACAAATATCTATTTTAAAATATTTATAAAATATATATGCAAAATATACTAAAATTAGTAGTCTCTATTCTATATTTAAATATAAATTACAATATAAAATATAACTAACATATGATATTAAAAAAATAAAAATTTTGAATTCTAAATGATAAAATTAATTCAATAATTTACAAAACGTAACATTAATTATTAAATTAATTAATAATACAATTGTATTTACTCAAATTAAATATTAAATTTATTAATAAAATACAACGAAACAATTAATAATAAAACAAAAAATTAAATCTAATAAATATTAAATAATTATATAAATTACAATTTATAATTTTTCTGACAAAAAATTTACTATACATGAAAAATTAATTATATCACTTTTTCTAGTTTTTCTATTTCTATATTCTACATTATCATTTTGTAAACTACGATTACTTACAATAATAATATGTGGTATACCTATTAAATCTACATCATAAAACATAACACCTGGTCTCTCATCAATATCATAAAATAAAACATCAATACCTATTTTTTGTAAATCACAATAAATAATTTCAGATATTCTTTTAACTTTAAAATAAGAATTAATATTAATTGCAATAATTACAACATCAAAAGGAGATAAAACCTTTGGCCATAAAATTCCATATTTATCATGATTTTGTTCAACTATTACAGACAACAAACGAGTAATACCAATACCATAACAACCCATTCTAACAAAATCTACCTTTCCATTTATACTCAAAAAATTTAATTTCATAATCTTAGAATATTTCAAACCCAATTGAAAAATATGAGCTACTTCAATTCCATGTGTAACATCAAATACATTTTCATTATTTTTTATAGTATTCACATATGTAGATTTTTTTAAATCAGCCTTTTTAACAAAAGAAAATTCAGAATTTAAACGTTCAGAAAAATTCATAAAAACATTATACTTGAAAAGTAAATTTATCATAATATCATAAATACTATTATCAATAATAATTGAAATGGAACTATTAATTAAGTCAAATAAATTTTTTTTATTATGATTTTTAAAAATAAAATTAACTTCTTTATCATTTGCAAAAACCAATGGTATTTTTACATTAAATAAACTTTCAACTTTTTTATAATCCAATATATGATCACCTTGTAACATTAATACTGTAAATGGCAAATTAATATCTTTTATTTCCATAGAATGAACTATAAAAATTTTTACTATTTTATTTAATGAACAATAAAAATCTAAATCAACTTCACTGTTATAAAATAATCTGAAATTATTTTCAATATATATATTTCGTTTATTTTTCTTTAAAAAATTCAATTTTAAAAATAATGGATTTAATTCATTAATTATATTACAAAACAAAACATTTTTATCAAAAGTACAATTATCATTTTTCTTAATAATAGCTTGAAATTCATGAGAAATTTCACCACCCATAATTCCAGAATCTACTTGTTTAACAAAAAATTTTAATTCAATTTTATCAAAAAATCTTTCATACATTTTATATATATCGCAATATGTATTTTCAAGAGATTTTTGTGTAGTATGGAAAGAATAAGAATCTTTCATAATAAATTCCCTGGAACGAATCAAACCACATTTTGGTCTTAACTCATCACGAAATTTAGTTTGGATTTGATAAAAATGTAATGGAAATATCTTATAAGAAAACATTTCATGTTTAACCAACTTTGTAATAACTTCTTCATTTGTAGGAGTTAATATAAATTTTTTCAAACTTCTATTATTAAGTCTAAATAACTCAGAACCATATTGTAATAAACGACCACTATTCATCCATAATATTTCTGGTTGAATAATAGGCATTAAAATTTCCATAGCTCCAATATTATTCATTTCTTCTCGTAAAATATTTTCTAACTTTCGTAATATTCTAATCCCAGTTGGCAACCAAGAATATAAACCAGAAGACAACTTACGTATCATACCAGAACGTAACATTAATTGATGACTTACGTTATTTGAACTAAATTCATTTTTTTTAATAGTAAATAAAGGATATTGACTGACACGCATATAAGACAAATGTACTAAAATTAGTATAAAATAATAAAAAATAATAAATTTTAAATAAAAATAAATAAAAACACATCAAAATACAAAATATGAATATATTAAACAATAAAATACATTAAATATAAAATTTAAATATTCAATATTTATTGAAAACAATAAAAACAAATAAAAATATTAATTCAACATTTAATAACACACATTTAAAAATAAATAAATAATTATATACGAAATATTAATATTAAAATAATTTATTTAATAAACTATGAAATATAATAATTACGACATATATTTTTATTTACATAAAAATAAAATAATATAAAATTTAATATATAAATACAATATAAATACATTTTTAAACAA
>JABYQB010000004.1 GCA_024648785.1 Candidatus Westeberhardia cardiocondylae
TTAAAATATTTAAAACTTATATAAATAAAATTTATAACAAATTTTATAGAAAAATATTTTTTATAAAAATTAACAAAATTTATTAACAAAATAATTAAAATATCAAAAATAAAAACATAATAAAAATTATAAAAAACAATAATATTATAATTTATATAAAAATATAATAAATACTTATAACAAAAATTTTAAAATATATGTTTGAAATTAATTATATAAAAAATAAAATAATAAAAGTAAAAAAAAAAATAAAAATATTAAAAAATATTTTTAATTACCATGAAAAAAAAAATAGACTTAAAAAAATAGAAAATATTTTACAACAACCAAATTTATGGAAAAAACCAAAATATGCAAAAAATATAAACAAAGAACAATCTGAACTAAATTCTGTAGTTTACAATATAAAATCAATTTCAAATAATATAAAAAACATAAATAAAATTATAAAGTTAAAAATTCAAAATCAAAATACAAATTATACACTTAATTATAATACAGTCAAACAATTAAAAAATATTGAAAAAGAAATAAAAAAAATAGAATATTTACGTTTCTTCTATAAAAAATATGACATTTCCAATTGTTATATGGATATACAAGCAGGATCTGGTGGCGTTGAAGCACAAGATTGGGCAAATATGCTACTAAGAATGTACTTACGTTGGTCTGAAAATCATAAATTTAAAACAACAATTATTGAAAAAACGACTGGAGAAATTACTGGAATTAAATCAGCAACAATAAAAATTTCTGGGAAATATGCTTATGGATGGGCTCACACTGAAACAGGAATACACAGATTAGTACGAAAAAGTCCATTTAACTATACTGGTAAAAGACACACATCTTTTAGTTCTATATTTATATATCCGGAAATGAGCGAAAGTATTAAAATAAATATTAAACCAGAAACACTTCGTATTGATGTTTATAGATCATCTGGAGCAGGTGGACAACATGTTAATAAAATAGAATCTGCAGTTCGAATTACTCATTTACCAACCAACATAGTTACACAATGTCAAAACGAAAGATCACAACATAAAAATAAAAATCAAGCTATGAAACAACTAAAAGCCAAATTATATAAATTAGAAATAGAGAAAAAAAATATTGAAAAAAAAAATATAGAAACAACAAAATCTAATATCGGGTGGGGTAGACAAATTAGATCATATATATTAGATGATTCTAGAATAAAAGATCTAAGAACAGGATTAGAAACAAGAAATATTCAAAATATTTTAGATGGAAATTTAGATATATTTATAAGAGAAAATTTAAAATATAGACTATCAAAAGGAAAAAAATATGTCTAAAATTCACGAACATAATAATTATAAAATTAACAAATTAAATAATGAATTATCAATACGAAAAGAAAAATTAAAAAAATTAAAAAAAGTAGGAAATGCGTTTCCAAACAAATTTAGAAAAAATATTAATTTTAACAATATATATAAAACATACGGACAAAAAAGCAAAAAAGAACTAAAAATAATTAATTTATCAGTCAGTGTTGCTGGAAGAATGATATCTAGAAGAATAATGGGAAAAAATTCATTTATAACATTACAAAATATAGAAGGAAACATCCAATTATACGTAACAAGTAAAAATATTTCAGAAAATTTTTATAAAAAACAATTTAAACAATGGGATTTAGGAGATATTATAGGAACACATGGGGTGTTATTTAAAACAAATACTGGAGAAATATCTATTTATTGTAAACAAATTTATTTGTTAACTAAATCAATACGTCCATTACCAGACAAATTTCATGGATTAAAAAATCGTGAAACTAGATATAGAAAAAGATATTTAGATCTAATTACTAATGAAAAAACAAGACAAACATTTAAAACTAGATCAAAAATTATTACAGAAATACGCAAATTTATGCAAAAACATCATTTTATGGAAGTAGAAACACCAATGATGCAAAATGCACCTGGTGGTGCTACAGCTAATCCTTTTCATACCTACCACAACTCTTTAAACATAAATATGTATATGAGAATAGCACCTGAATTATATCTAAAACAATTAATCATAGGTGGATTTGAAAAAATATTTGAAATAAATAAAAATTTTAGAAATGAAGGATTATCTCCATACCACAATCCAGAATTTACTATGATGGAACTTTATATAGCATATGAAGATTATAAAGGACTAATTATTTTAATAGAAAATTTATTTAAAACTATAACAAAAAAAATATTAGGTAGTAATTTACTAAATTACAACAATAATACTTTTGATTTTGGAAAACCATTTAATAAAATGACAATGCAAGAAGCAATATTTCATGTACATCCAAAAATAACAAAAAAACAAATAAATAACATAAAAGATGCCAATAAAATCGCAAACTTTCTTGGAATAAAAACTAAACAAAAATGGGGGTTAGGTAAAATACAAACAAAAATTTTTGAAAGCACAGTAGTTAATAATTTAATTCAACCAACATTTATCACACATTACCCTGCAGAAGTATCCCCCCTAGCCAGAAAAAACGATAAAAACCCATTTTTAACAGATAGATTTGAATTATTCATAGGAGGTTTCGAAATTGGAAATGGTTTTTCAGAATTAAACGATCCAGAAGATCAAGAAAAACAATTTAAAAAAAATACAACAGAAACAAATGAAACAAAAGATGAAATTATACCTTATGACAAAAATTATATAATTGCACTAGAACACGGACTACCTCCTACAGCAGGATTAGGAATAGGAATAGATAGGCTCGTTATGTTATTCACAAATAAAAAAACAATACGAGATGTCATTTTATTCCCGTTATTAAAACACAAAAATCAAAAATAAAAAAAACAATAAACTATAAATTTTAATATTTAATTTATTTAAATTATATTAATAAAATTTAAAAATATAAATTTCTATTATTTTTATAAAATTTCAATATATTATTAAATATTTAAAATAATTAAAACTAATATTGACAAAATATATATAATATATAAAAACATATTGTTTTAAAGTTTTATTAAATTATTAAAATACAAATACAAAATAAGAAAATTAAAAAAATTAATACTGAAAATTTTTTAAATCTTGTATAATAATCAAAATTAATAACAAAACAGAATATCAAATATATGAATATTAGTACTTCTGAAATACGACAAAAATTCCTAATTTTTTTCAAACAAAAAGGACATAAAATAATTAAAGGAAGTTCACTAATTCCAAAAAATGATCCATCATTATTGTTTACTAATGCTGGAATGAATCAATTTAAAGATATATTTTTAGAAAAAACTAAACCACTAAATAAACGAATTACTACTACACAATACTGTATACGTGCCGGAGGAAAACATAATGACTTAGAAAATATTGGATACACAATGCAACATAATACTTTCTTCGAAATGTTAGGAAATTTTAGTTTCGGTGATTACTTTAAAGAAGAAGCAATACAATTTTCTTGGGAACTATTAACTGATAAAAAATGGTTTAATCTACCTAAAAATAAATTTTATATTACCATATATGAAAAAGATAAAGAAACATATAATATATGGAAAAATAAAATTAAAATACCTGATAAACAAATTATTCTCATTAAAAATGAAAAAAACAAAATATATCATTCAAAAAACTTTTGGAGAATGGGTGATACTGGGCCATGCGGACCATGTTCAGAAATTTTATATAAAAATGAAAAAAATATACAAAAAAATAAATACATTGAGTTATGGAATTTAGTATTTATACAATATAATCAACAAGATGAAGAAATTTTTATTCCTTTAAATAAACCATCAATAGATACAGGAATGGGATTAGAAAGATTAACATCAATTTTACAAAATGTGAATTCAAATTATGAAATTGATGTTTTTAAAAAACTAATTTCTGCTATATCAGAAATATTAAACATTAAAAATTCAAAACAAAAATCATTGTACATTTTAGCAGATCACATTAGATCATGTGCTTTTTTAATAAATTACGGAGTAATACCTTCAAATGAAGGAAGGGGATATGTGCTTCGCAGAATAATTAGACGAGCTATTAGACATGGAAATACCTTAGGTACCAAAGATATTTTTTTCTATAAAATATTAACACCATTCATTGATATTATGCAAGACATTACAAAACCATTAAAAACAAAACAAAAAAAAATAGAAAAAATATTACAACAAGAAGAAGAAAAATTTACTGATATCTTAAAAAGAGGAATGATTTTCTTAAAAAAAGAAATAAAAAATAAAAATAAAAAAATAACAGAAAAAACCGCATTTTTCTTACATAACACATATGGTTTTCCAATAGATTTAACTATTGACATCTGTAAAGAAAATAACATAAAAATAGACATTAAAAAAATAAAAGAAATAACAAAATTACAAAATAAAAAAAATAAAAAAATACATACTAACAATAAACACAAAAAAAACAACATATTACTAAATATACAACAAACTAAATTTTTTGGTTATTCAAAATATCAACATAAAGGAAAAATTATAGCAATAATTCAAAAAAACACACTAAAACAGTCAATACAAAAAGGAGAAACTGCTATTATAATACTAAACGAAACATCATTTTATGGTGAATCAGGAGGACAAATAGGAGACACTGGTACATTAGAATCAAAAAATGGCACAATATTTAAAGTAACAGATACAAAAAAATATGAAAAAGAAATTTTCGGACATATAGGAAAATTAAAACATGGAACATTAAAATTAGGAATGACAATATATACAAAAATCAATATAAAAAAAAGAAAATTAATACAAATAAACCATACTACAACTCATTTACTACATTCAGCTATACAAAAAATTTTAAACATAAATGTCCAACAAAAAGGATCATTAATAAACGATAAATATTTATATTTTGATTTTTCATATCATAAATCACTAACTAAAAAACAAATTTATCAAATTGAAAATTTAATTAATAATTGGATTAGACAAAATATACAAATTACTACAAAAATTATTAAAATAAATAAAATTTCAGAAAAACATACCATTAATTCATTAATACAAAAATACGGAAAAAAAATTCGAATACTAATTATAAAAAATATATCTACTGAATTTTGTTGCGGAACACACACCAATAGCACAGGTAATATTGGAATATTTCACATACTTTTTGAAAATAGTATATCTTCAGGAATAAGAAGAATTAAAGCAATTACTGGAGAAAAAGTATGTACATTATTTCAAGAACAAAATAATATACTACAAAATATCAAATATTTATTTAACAGCAATAACAAAACAATATTAGATAAATTAAAAAAAATTGAAAAATTTTATAAAACATTTAAAAAAGACATACAAAAAATTAATGAACAAAAATTTTTAAAACAAAATATATCAATAATTAAAAAAAATATTGAAAATATAAATGGAATACAAATACTAATAAAAATAGTAAATAACATAAAACCAAAAACATTAAGAATACTAGCTAAAAATTTAAACAATAAAGAAAAAATATCTATTGTAGTATTAGCGACAAATATAGAAAATAAAACAATGATAGTATCTTGTGTTACAGAAAATATTTTTAATAAAATTACAGCTACCAAAATTATTAAAAATATTACAAAACAAATAAATGGAAAAGGTGGAGGTAAAAAAAAATTTGCAGAATGTGGAGGAAAAAATATTATTGAATTACCATATGCATTATCAAAATTAAAAAATACAATATACAAATGTCTACAATAATAAATATTAATTTTATATTAAAAATAAAATTAACAAAAATATATTAAAAATATAAACGAATAAAATAATATAAAATTTAATAAGAAAAAATATAAAATGGTGAAATGGCCGAGTGGTTGAAGGCGTTCCCCTGCTAAGGGAATATACGATTCTTCGTATCGAGAGTTCGAATCTCTCTTTCACCGATCATACAAAATACATGCATCCGTAGCTCAATTGGACAGAGTACTCGGCTACGAACCGAGCGGTCGGAGGTTCGAATCCTCTCGGATGCGTATAAATATTTAATAAATTAAATAATATATAAAATATCATCATTACAAAATAATTATTAAAATAAACATTAATAATGTTAAAACATAAAAACACAAAATTATATAAAAAATTAAAAGTCTTCGTAGTTAAATGGATATAACAAGTTCCTCCTAAGAACTAATTACAGGTTCAATTCCTGTCGAAGACGACAAATTAAAATGAAAAATAATAAATTAAAAAACTTTAACATTAAAATTTTAAATAAATTTTACTAAATATCTTTTTATTATAAATAAATAAAATAATTACAAAAATTAATAAATAAATTTTATTAACTTTTAACTTTAATACCAACATCACTACTAATAAGTAATATATCAGCCTTTCTAATAGCAAACAAACCAACAGTAACAATACCAGGAATATTATTCAATCTTTTTTCAAAATCTATTGCATTTACAATATTTAAATTATGTACATCTAATATAATATTACCATTATCAGTTATTACATTTTCCCTATATTTAGGAAATCCACCAAAACAAACTAATTCTTTTGAAACCACAGAACGAGCCATTGGAATAACTTCTATAGGAAGTGGAAATTTACCCAAAATTTTTACTACTTTAGTAACATCAACAATACAAATAAATTTTTTCGATGCAAACGAAATAATCTTTTCTTTAGTAAGAGCTGCTCCCCCCCCTTTAACCATTTGCATTAAATCATTAACCTCATCAGCACTATCTATATATATATCTAAAGAATCATGTAAATCATTCAAATCATACAATGGTATTCCAATATTTTTTAATTGAATTGATGATATCTCAGAGCTAGAAACAACACCCTTAATTTGATCTTTTATAGAAGACAAAGCATCTATAAAATATGAAACAGTAGAACCTGTCCCAACACCAATAATAGTATTGGGTTTAATATATCGTAATGCAAATAAAGCAACCTTTTTTTTTAATTTCTCTTTTTTAAACATATACATATTATTAAAAATACATATTTAATTTATATAATATATTATATTACATACTATATAAAATTTATTAATTAATTAATAATATTTTAATATAAACATTATTAATATATAATATGAAATATATTCAATCTTAAAATATTAAAAAACAAACATTTAAATTATATAAAATATATCAAAATTTAAAATATAAATAACAAATAAATATATATTATTTAATATTAACAATAATATTTACTTATATTTTTTACATTCAAAATAAAATAAAATTAAATAATTCAAACTTAAAAAATCATTAACACCACTAATTTACAACTAAATATAAAAATTAATACATTTAAATTACAAAAAATTTTTCAAGAAATTTATATCAACCTTACCTTTCTGAAATGAAACATCATTAATAATCCTGATATGTAAATCAATATTAGTATGTATTCCATTAATTATTAACTCAGACAATGCATTTTTCATTTTTGCAATAGAAATATCTCTATTATCACCCAAGCAAATAACTTTACCAATCATAGAATCATAAAATGAAGGAATATAATAACCAGAATAAATATGAGATTCCCAACGCACACCAAAACCTCCGGGGGGGTGGAAACTAATTATTTTTCCAAAACTTGGTAAAAAATTTTCGGAACTTTCGGAATTAATACGACACTCTAAAGCATGACCGGATACTTGAATTTGGTTTTGTTTTATCGATAATGATTCTCCAAAAGCAACTTTCAATTGCTCCTTAATTAAATCTATACTAGTAATCATTTCAGTAACTGTATGTTCAACTTGAATTCTAGTATTCATTTCAATAAAAAAAAATTTACCATCCTTATACAAAAATTCAAATGTTCCAACACCCCTATAACCAATTTCAATACAAACTTTAATACAACATTCAACAATATAATTTAAAATTTTTTTTTCAATTCCAATAGAAGGAGCCTCCTCTAACAATTTTTTATGACATCTTTGTATTGAACAATCTCTATTTGATAAAGAAACAACATTACCTTTACCATCAGATAAAATCTGTATTTCAATATGACGAGAATTTTTTATATATTTTTCAATATAAAATAAATTATTACTCATATATTTTAATTCTAAACACATTATTTCAATAATATTATCCAAATCATTTTCATTATACACTACACGAATTCCTTTACCCCCAAAACCCAAAGAAGATTTAATGATAATAGGATAGCTTGTATAGCTAACAATATTACGAATCATATTAATATCTGAAATTTCACTAAAACCTGGAACACAAGAAATTCCAAATTTTTTCATAGTATGAATTGCAGAAATTTTATTACTCATTAATCTTATAGTTTCAGGTTTCGGTCCAACAAAAATAAAACCAGATTTCTCTACCTGTTCTGCAAAATCAGCATTTTCTGACAAAAATCCATATCCAGGATGAATAGCAATAGCTCCTGTAACTTCAGCAGCTGAAATAATTGCTGGAACATTTAAATAACTTTTATCTGGTTGAGGAGGTCCAATACAAACACTCTCGTCTGATAATAAAACATGTTTCAAATTACGATCAGCTGTAGAATATACAGCAACAGTTTTAATACCTAACTCTTTACAAGCTCTTAAAATACGTAATGCAATTTCACCACGATTCGCAATAACAACTTTATCTAACATTTTATTTTATACTATAAAATCAAATTATTTAATAAGAACTAATGGTTCATCAAACTCAACAGGTTGACCATCATTCAAAAAAATTATTTTAACTATTCCAGATATATCTGACTGAATACTATGAACAGTCTTCATTGCTTCAATAATAAATAAAGTGTCACCAATATCAACTTTATCTCCAACCTCTACAAACGGTTTTGAACCAGGATAAGAAGAACGATAAAATGTTCCTACCATAGGTGATCGTATAATATTACCATCTTCTGTATTATAAGAAATATCATTATCTTTACTACATGAAGAAGAGACAAATATCTTACTATTTTTATTTTTTAAAGATAAATGATTTTTAGTATGTAAAAAAGAATTACAAAACTTATTCTTATCACGATTTATACGAATATATTCACCACCTTTATTAATTTCTAACTCACAAATATTAGATTTTTCAACCAATTCTATAAGTTTTTTAATCTTGAGAATATCCATATAAATATTTATATACAACATTAATTAGACATCAATAATTTTTTAACAGCCATTCTTAATGCATAAAAATAACCATAATGTCCAAAACCACATATCATTCCAAGAGCAATATCAGAAATATAAGAAATGTGCCTAAAAGATTCTCTTGAAAAAATATTAGAAATATGTACTTCAATACACGGAATATTTACAGCTAATAATGCATCACGTATAGAAATACTAGTATGAGTAAATGCAGCAGGATTAATAATAATAAAATCCACATCTTTTTTCTTAGCATTATGTATAACATCAATTAACATATATTCAGCATTTGATTGAAAATGACTTAACTTAACATTTAATTCATTAGATAATATATACAAATCTTTAATAATATCCTCAAGACTTTTTATACCATAATTATCAATTTCACGAGTACCAAGCAAGTTTAAATTTGGACCATTAATAATTAAAATATGAAATTTCTTATTCATAATTTATTGCCTCATTAAAATCAAAAAAATAATTTATATAAAATATTTATATTATTACATTAATATAAAATATTAAAAATTAAAATATTAAAAAATAATATATAATTTAAAATAAATACTATAAATTTTTTATATAAATTGATAAATTATAAATTTAATAAAATGAATACAATGCATAAAATATTAAAATTAAACAATTAAATATCAATAAAAATTTGTTAATAAACATAAAATAAATAACATTTTTTAAAAAACTAAAAATAGTATTTAATAATTACAATAAAATTATACAAATACATATTTACTTTATAGTAAAACATATCTAAAACATATAAAAATTATTTAAATTACATTTACAACACTATAAGTAAATAACATATATTATTAAAATATATGAATATAATACAAATAAACAATTTTAAACTATAAATATGATACAATAACATAATTTGTATAATTGAAAAACTTATAATATAAAATTTTATTAGTTCAAATTATAAACTATAATTTATAAAATTTTAACAAAAATAAAACAACATTATATAATTAAAATTTTTATAATACACATCATACAATAAATATTAATAAAATTTAAAATTATAAAACATTATTTATAATATAGAAAATTAAAATCTTAAAATAAATTTTTTAAAATATTTATAAACAAATAAATATAAATTTTTAAAATATTTTAACAAAATTATATTAATTTAAATACTATTAAAGGATTTTTACGAATTATGTTTAAAAAATTCCGTGGTATATTTTCTAATGACTTATCAATAGATTTGGGGACAGCAAATACTTTAATTTACGTTAAAGGAGAAGGTATTGTACTAAATGAACCTTCAGTAGTTGCTATTCGACAAGATAAATCAGGATTCCACAAAAATGTCGCTGCAGTAGGTTCTGCAGCAAAACAAATGCTTGGGAGAACACCGGGGAATATTGCAGCAATTAGACCTATGAAAGACGGTGTAATTGCAGATTTCTTTGTAACAGAAAAAATGTTGCAACATTTTATTAAACAAGTTCATGGAAATAATTTTATGAGACCAAGCCCAAGAGTTTTAATATGTGTTCCTGCTGGTGCAACACAGGTAGAACGAAGAGCTATCAGAGAGTCAGCTCAGGGGGCTGGTGCTAGGGAAGTATTTCTAATTGAAGAACCTATGGCTGCAGCTATAGGATCTGGTCTTCCTGTATCTGAAGCCACTGGGTCTATGGTCATTGACATAGGTGGTGGAACTACAGAAGTAGCAGTTATTTCATTAAACGGGGTTGTATATTCATCATCAGTAAGAATAGGTGGTGATAGATTCGATGAAGCGATTATTAATCATGTAAGAAGAAATTACGGATCTTTAATTGGAGAAGCAACAGCCGAAAGAATTAAACACACAATAGGTTCTGCTTACGAAGAAGAAAAAATATATGAAATTGAAGTAAGAGGAAGAAATTTAGCAGAAGGTGTTCCTAGAAGTTTTATATTAAATTCAAAAGAAATATTAGAAGCATTGCAAGAACCTCTTTCTGGAATAATTAGTGCAGTTATGATTGCATTAGAAAAATCTCCACCTGAGCTGGCTTCTGACATTTCTGAAAGAGGGATGGTTCTAACTGGTGGGGGGGCCTTGTTAAGAAATATAGATAAACTACTTATGAAGGAAACAGATATTCCGGTAATTATTGCAGAAAACCCATTAACTTGTGTTGCGTATGGAGGCGGAAAAGCTTTAGAAATGATAGAAATACATGGAGGAGATGTATTTGATGAAGAATAAAGAACATTTTTTAAATAATTCTTTAAAATACAAATGAAATAATTTTCCTATATTTAAAATTCTTATGAAGAAAAATTTTAATAATAAATTTTTTACAAAATTTAAATTTATAATAATAATTATATTTTCTGTAACATTGATTACATTAGATAAAACATCAAATTTAACAAAAATAATAAAAAATTACTTAGAAAATTTTATTAAACCTATATACTTTATTGTTAATATTCCTAATAAAACATATATAAATATCTATAAAATAATAGAATGTTATCAAAAAGCAAAAACAAAACACGAAATATGTAACAAAAATTATTTAGTACAAAAATATGAAACATTATTACTAAACTATTACAAAACAGAAAATTATCAATTAAGAAAATTATTAAAATTACCAATTAAAAAACAAAAAAATATTATAATAGCTCAAATTTTATCAAATAATTCACATTCAAATAAATGTCAGATAATAATAAACAAAGGTGAACAAGAAAATATATACATAGGACAACCAGTAATAAACACTCAAGGAATTGTAGGTCAAATTATTTCAACAACTAAAAATACAAGTAGGGTATTATTATTACATGATATATCTCATGCAATACCTGTAAAAATATTAAGAAACAACACACATGGTATCCTGGTAGGAAAAGGATTATCACAAAATCTTGAGTTAAAACATATACCAGAATATCATGACATTAAAATAGGAGATATATTAATATCTTCAGGATTAGGAGGGTGTTTTCCAAAAGGATATCCAGTTGCTATAATAACTAAAATAGTAAAAAATTTTAAATATCCCTATACTATTATTCAAGCAAAATCTGTAATACATATTCAAGATTTAAATTACTTAATTTTAATATAAAATAAATATTTTATACATAAAACTATAAAGATAAAATTTAATAATTAATTTAATTTTTTATATTATTTTAAATAAAATAATTTAAATAAAAAATTTAATATATTTAAAATATAAATATAATTTATTTAAAATTAAATAATTCTTATAAAGAATTTTATAACCAAAATCAAAATTAAAAAAATTTATTATTTATAATAAACTTGCATTCAAATTAAATTAAATACTTTAATAAATATATAAAAAGATGAAATACAAAAAATACTTTATAAAATGCAAAATATTAATTTATATAATAATATCAATTATATTGCAATTATCAACACAAACAATAAGTTTGAATCAACAAATATATCAACCATCTTTTATAAATATGTCATTTATATATTTTAAAATTACATATCCAAATCAATTAAATTCTGTAATTTGCTTTATACTTGGATTAATATTAGATACAATATTTCATTATACATTAGGAATACATTCACTATCATTTATAATTATAAATTATTTAATGATAAATAAAATTAATAGTTTTTATAAAAAAAATATTAAAAAACAAATATTAATAATAATTTTATTATTATTAATAATTCAATTTATTATAAACATGGATGAATTATATATATATAACGCAAAATTTATAACAACACAATTTTATCACTGTATAATAGACGGAACTATATTATGGATATTAATTTATAAATTACATATAAAAACTAAAAAAGAATTTATAAAAATAAATTTTAAATAAATCTATATAACAAAATATCAAACTTATAAAATATTTAATAAAACATATATTATGTTAAAATAATATTTTATATAAACTAAATAATAGTAAAAGATTTAAAATTTAATAAATAATTTATTGAATTAATTTATTAATATGTTATAAAATTATTACAATATATTTGTAAAATACTTAAATAAAATAAATGTTAATTATTTAAATATTTAAAACAATTAAATATTAAAAATTAAATAATATGTGATTTAATAAATTTAAAATATTTACAAAATTTTAATTAAAACTTAAATATAAAAATATAACTTCTACGAACTTATATCTAAATTAATAATTTAAAATTAATTTTAATAATAAAAAAATAAAAAACGGAAATAAAATGTCAAAAATAACAAAAATTATAGGAAGAGAAATACTAGATTCTAGAGGTACACCAACAATAGAAGCAGAAGTACATTTAGAAAACAATTACATAGGAATAGCATCCGTACCGTCAGGATCATCTAAAGGTTCAAGAGAATCATTAGAATTACGAGATAATGATAAATATAGATTTTTCGGAAAAGGAGTAAAAAAATCAGTAAAAATAATAAACAATACCATAATGGAAGCACTAAAAGATAAAAATTCAGAAAATCAAGATATTATTGATAAAATCATGATTGATTTAGATGGAACTGAAAAAAAAGAAAAATTAGGAGCAAACAGCATATTAGCTGTTTCATTAGCAACTGCTAAAGCAACAGCAAACTTCAAAAACATTCCTTTATATAAACATATAGCAGAATTAAATAATACTCCAAATAAATTTTCTATGCCACTACCAATGA
The DNA here is from genome assembly GCA_024648785.1 of Candidatus Westeberhardia cardiocondylae. Lineage (GTDB taxonomy): Bacteria > Pseudomonadota > Gammaproteobacteria > Enterobacterales > Enterobacteriaceae > Westeberhardia > Westeberhardia cardiocondylae_C. The sequence goes on from JABYQB010000004.1 coordinate 13,854, forward strand.
TGAATATATTAAATGGCGGAAAACATGCAAATAACAATCTAAATATTCAAGAATTTATGATACAAACAATTAATGCATCAAATATAAAAGAATCAATAAGAATTGGAGCAGAAATTTTCTATAATTTAAAAAAAGTATTAACTTCACATGGAATAAAAATTGTTACCGGAGACGAAGGTGGTTATGCACCAAATTTAAAATCAAATTCTGATGCATTATATATGATAAAAGAAGCTACAGAAAAATCAGGATATAATCTAGGAAAAGATATAGCTTTAGCTATTGACTGCGCAGCATCTGAATTTTTTGAAAAATCAACACAAAAATATTACTTAAAAAATGAAAATAAAAAATTAACTTCAAAAGAATTTACCAATTATTTGAAAAACCTAACAGAAAAATATCCAATTTCTTCTATAGAAGATGGTTTACATGAATCAGATTGGGATGGGTTTCGTTATCAAACGAAAATATTAGGAAACAAAATTCAATTAGTTGGAGATGATCTATTTGTTACAAATTCTAAAATTTTAAAAAAAGGAATTAAAAACAAAATAGCTAATGCAATATTGATAAAATTAAATCAAATAGGAACTTTAACAGAAACATTAAAAACAATTAAATTAGCAAAAAATAATGGTTATTCTACAATAATTTCTCATAGATCTGGAGAAACAGAAGATACTAGTATCTCTGACTTATCTGTAGGTACACAATCTGGACAAATTAAAACAGGATCATTAAGTAGATCAGACAGAACATCAAAATACAACCAATTAATAAGAATTGAAGATAATTTAGGTAAAAACTCAATTTTTAATGGATTAAAAGAAATTAAAAATTACAAGTTTTATTTACAAAAAAATAAAAAATTAAATATTTTATAACTTGCATTAAATTATTTAAATTATTTAATTAAATATATATTATTTTTACATTCAAATTATAAAAGAAAACATTAAAAAAATAACTTTTAATTAAAAATAAGATATTAAAAACATAACAATTTAAATAAATTTTTAACAAAGTTAAAAATTTAATATATTCAATAATATTCAATACATATAAAAAATATTATACTTTTATATAAAGTATTCATTTTATTAAATTAAAATATATTTTAATGCAATATTTATAAATATAAAATAATTTAAATACATTATATTAAAAATTTACATTAAAGTTTAAAAACTATTTTACAAATATAAAATTAAATACAAACAACAAAAAGTATTTAAATATTTAACATTTAAAAAATATTTTATCTTCTACAAATATGTAATATATAAAAAAATAAACATATAATATTTAACAAATTATTCAATAAGTCATAATTTTATATGCAGAAAAATAATGTAATTTTTTTATTAAAAGAATTAATACAACTAGGAATTCATGATTCAAAAATATTAAAAGCAATACAAAATATACCAAGGGAACATTTTGTTGAAAAATCACTAAAATATAAATCATACGAAAATGTAGCATTACCAATTAAATTTGGTCAATTTATATCACAACCATATATTGTAGCAAAAATGACAGAATTGTTATTATTAAAACCAAATTCAAAAGTATTAGAAATAGGAACAGGATCTGGATATCAAACAGCAATATTATCATATTTAGCACAACATATATTTTCTATAGAAAGAATTAAAGAACTACAATTACAAGCAAAAAAAAAACTAAAAAAATTAAAATTATATAATATATCTATAAAATACGGAGATGGAAATCAAGGATGGTCAACAGAAAAACCATTTGATGCAATAATTATTACAGCTGCATCAAAAAAAATACCAAAAAAACTAATACAACAACTACACAATAAACATGGAATATTAGTTGCACCAATTGGTGAAAAAAATAAACAATTTTTAACAAGAATATTTCGTACAGGAAAAACATTTAAAACAGAAACTATAGAACAGGTAAACTTTGTACAATTAATAGATGGAGTATGAAATAAAAATTTTTAACATTTACAAAAAACACAAAATTATAAAAAATACAAATATTTTAAATTATTAAATAACTTTAAATATAAAATGAAAAAATAATGTATCTTTGGAAAAAACATTACAATATATACTATTTACACATAGTAATAATAACCATAGAAATAATGAATAATATTATTACTACAACTTTAAAAGAACATACAATAAAATATTTTACAAACTATTACAAACAATATTATTATATAAAAAACACACAATATTTATTAATAGATACTAATAAAATTAAATTAATTAATAACAAACATTACAATTTTTCTGTAAATACATCAATAATACCTATATCAACAACAAATACAATACCATCAAATATAACAAAAAAACAACATCATAAATATATAAAAGAAAAAAAATATAAATTTGCATATAAAAAAATAAATTTTTTTATAAAAAAAAAAGAAAAAAAATTACAATATATAACAATATTCAAATTAAATTTAATAAAAAACTATAAAAAAATTAAAAAAAATAATTGGTATTGGCCAACAAGAAATATTAATAATAAAAATATAATTAATAAAATTTTTATTAAGAAAAAAAATCAAGGAATAGAAATTTTTGGATATTTAGGACAAGATATTTTAGCTACTAATAATGGTATAGTAGTATATACAGGAAATAAAATTAAAGGGTATGGAAACTTAATAATCATTAAACACAATAAAAATTATTTAAGTACATACTCACATAATGAAAAAATTTTGGTATGTACAACAGATACAGTACAAGCCGGGCAAAAAATAGCAACTATGGGAAAAACAGATACAAATAAAACAAAATTATATTTTTCAATTTACTACAAAGGAAAACCAATAAATCCATTACTTATTAATTATATAAAGTAAAATAAATATACACTTTTCAAACAAAAAAATTTTAATGATTTTACACACCTTAATAACAAATTAAAATGACAAATAACTTCTAAAATATATAAAAATAATAAAATAATAAAAATTTATTATTAATATTATAATAACACTAATCAAAACTTCTCAAATATTTTTGAAAAACTTCTGAACATTGAGCCTTTTGTCTTAACCAATGATCCATAAGAACAATTGCAACCATTGCTTCAGCAATAGGAACAGCTCTAATTCCAACACATGGATCATGTCTACCCCTAGTAACAACTTCAGATATCTTTCCGAATTTATTAACAGTTGTTCCACGAACCATAATACTAGAAGTTGGTTTCAAAGCAATATTCACAATAATATTTTGACCACTACTAATACCTCCAAGTATACCACCAGCATGATTACTTTTAAAACCTGACAAAGTCATTTCATCACGATTTTCACTTCCGTATTTTTCAATTACAGAAAATCCATCACCAATTTCTATTCCTTTAACTGCGTTAATGCTCATTAATGCATGTGATAAATCAGCATCTAATTTATCAAATACTGGTTCACCCAAACCAGGTGGAACATTTTCAGCAACAACTGTAATTTTAGCTCCAACAGAATCACCCTTCTTTTTTATATTTCTAATTAATTCATCTAAATCCGGTAAACAATCAACATTGGGGCAAAAAAAATCATTTTTTTCAACATCATCCCAATTTTTAAATTCACAACAAATATTTCCAATTTGCGACAAAAATCCTCTAACAGATACATGATATTTTTTCAAATACTTCTTAGCAAATACTCCAGCCGCAACACGTATAACTGTCTCCCTTGCAGAAGATCTACCTCCACCACGATAATCTCGATAACCATACTTACAATCATAAGTATAATCAGCATGACCTGGTCGATAAATATCTTTAATATCAAAATAATCCTTAGATCTACAATCAATATTTTTTACTAATAACCCAATACTAGTACCAGTAGTAAATCCTTCAAAAACACCAGAAAGTATCTCAATAATATCCATTTCACGTCTTTGAGTAGTATAACGAGATTTACCTGGTTTCCTTCTATTTAAATCATATTGAATATCCTTTTCACAAATAGAAACACCTGGAGGCATACCATCTATAATTCCACCCAACGCCTTACCATGAGACTCACCAAAACTAGTAACTCGAAAAAATTGCCCAATACTATTTCCAGCCATTATACATCTCCAAAAATATATCAAAATATTTACAAAAATATAAATCTTATAATAAATATTATACAACACTTAAATAAAAATAATAAATATTTTAGTTTAAAATAAAATTACATACAAAACTAATAATTAATAATAAATACAAAATACAATATAAAAAATAACATACAAATAAATATAACAAAAAAATTTTTAATAAAAATAAAATATGAAATAATAAAAATTATATTACAAAATATACTAATATAAAACTTATAACTATAAATATAAAATTAATAAAACACAAAAAATAAAAACAAAATATTAATTTATAAATTTAATAAATTAAAATTTATCTAAGATTCAATAACTAATCTAATCTTTTTCATAGCATTTTTTTCTAATTGTCTTACTCTCTCAGCTGACAAACCATATTGATCAGCTAATTTTTGTAATGTAATTTTATTTTCTCCATTTAACCAACGAGAACGAATTATATCTTGACTACGTTCATCTAACCCCTTTAAAGCAACATTTAATTTATCAGAAGCATAATCACCCCAATTACTTTCTTCAATATTATTGGCAAAATCAGAAGATTTATCATATAAATACAACATAGGAGCCAACCTCCTATCATCACAATACTCTTCAGAAGAAATTACATCAAATGTTATATCCTGATCAGTCATACGAGATTCCATTTCTATAACATCTTTTCTAGTAACACCTAACTCTTTTGCAACTATATCAATTTCACGCTTATTAAACCAAGAAAAACGTTGCTTTGTTTTACGTAAATTAAAAAAAAGCTTACGTTGAGATTTTGTAGTAGCTACCTTAACTATTCTCCAATTTCTTAAAATATATTCATGAATTTCAGCCTTTATCCAATGCACAGCAAATGATACTAATCTAACACCAACCTCAGGGTTAAAACGACGTACTGCCTTTAATAATCCAATATTACCTTCTTGAATTAAATCAGCTTGAGATAATCCATAACCAGAATAATTACGAGAAATATGAATAACAAAACGTAAATGAGATAAAATTAACTGTTTTGCCGCTTTTAAATCACTTTCATAATACAAACGTTCCGCCAAAACCCGTTCTTCTTGTGCTGTCAATATAGCATAATAAGTATTAACAATTTTGATATATGATTCTAACCCCGAAGAAAAAACAGAAGTAAATAATTTCATATAATTTAAACTACCATATTAAAAATATATATATTTTATACAATATAAAATTAAAATTTAATCAAAAAATGAAAACTAAAAAATATAAAAAATAAATACAACATAAAATATAAATAAAAACAACAAAAATCATTAATAATTTCAAAATATAAAAACAAATAAGATTTAAAATTAAAAATGTTATCAATATAAAATAACAAAAATCAAAATATTATAACAAAATTACTTTAGTATTAAAATACTATGTATTTTATATTACATAAAACATATAAACAAAATTTTTTTAATATAACAAAAATAAAAATAATTTAAATATGTAAATATCTATTATATTAATAAAAAATAAAAAAATATCACATGTTAAACATAAAAATATATGTATTAAATTTTCTAAAAAAATTATAGTTTTAAATAAAACTAATACTAATAACAAAAACTAAAATTAAAATTCATAAAATATATTAATTTAAAAATATAAAACATTTAAAAAACTAACAAAATAATAAGATTATAAAATGTACATAATAAAAATTAACAAATAAAATATTTGTAAAATTTATACAAAAATATAAATAAAGCAAAACATTTAAAAATAAAAATATTAAAAAATTTAATATATATTGAAAATAAAATATTATAACATTAAAATTAAACCAAATATATAACAAACATAAAATATTAACAAATAATAAAAATAACAAATAATACATGAAAAAATAATGTCTAAATAATTTTAAATAATTATAATACATAAAATTTAATAAATAATATTACATACAAAAAATATAATATCTATAAAATAAATATTTTAAAAAAAATAAAAAATTAAAAATTAAAACAAAAACTAATAAAAAATCATAGGTATTTCATGAAATGTGCTGTTATTACCGGAATTGGAATTATATCTAGTATAGGAAATAATAAAAAAGAAGTATTAACATCTCTAAAAAAAGGAAAATCTGGAATTGTATTTTCTAAAGAATTAAAAAATTCAGGAATGCGAAGTCACGTTTGGGGAAACATAAAATTAGAAACAACAGGATTAATAAATAGAAAAAATTCTAGATTCATGAATAATGCCGCAATTTATGCTTATTTAGCAATGGAACAGGCAATACAGGATGCAAGATTAACACCTAATATGATCTCAAATGATAGAACTGGACTAATTGTAGGATCAGGAATAGGATCACCAAAAAACAAAATACTAAGCTTAAAAAAAATGAAAAAAAAAGGATTACATAAAATAGAACCATATATGGTAATAAAATCAATGTCATCTGGAATATCAGCTTGTTTAGCAACTCCTTTTAAAATACGAGGAATAAATTATTCTATTAGCTCTGCATGTTCTACTTCAGCTCACTGTATAGGAAATGCAATGGAAATGATACAATTTGGAAAACAAGACATCATATTTGCTGGAGGTGGGGAAGAATTATGTTGGGAAATGGCTTATGAATTTGATGCCATGGGTGCCTTATCAACAAGCTATAATCATATTCCAAAAATAGCCTCAAGAACATATGATAAAAATAGAGATGGTTTTGTAATCTCTGGAGGTAGTGGAATTATTGTAATAGAAGAATTAACACATGCATTATCAAGAAATGCTTATATTTACGCTAAAATTATTGGATATGGAACTACATCAGACGGATATAGTATGGTAACACCTTCTGGCGAAGGTGCGGTTAGGTGTATGAAAATGGCCATAAAAAATATAAAAAAACCAATAGATTACATAAATACACATGGAACATCAACAAAAATAGGAGACACTAAAGAATTATGGGCAATTCGTAAAACATTTGGAAAAAAACATCCAGAATTTTCTTCAACTAAATCAATGACTGGTCATTCTCTAGGGGCATCCGGGGTACATGAAATAATATATACAATACTAATGTTAAAACACAATTTCATAGCTCCAAGTATAAATATAGAAAAACCAGATCCATATTTAAAAAATATGAATATAATTACGAAAACAAAAAAAAAAAAACTAACAATAGCAATGAGTAATAGTTTTGGATTCGGTGGAACAAATGTAACATTAGTAATATCAAAAATATAAAAATATACAAAATAAAAACATTTTCAAAAATCTTGAAATAAAATTATAAAACATAATAAAAATTATAAATAACAAAAATATTTTATAATTCAAACATTACTTTAAAAACTACACTAATATATATAAATATATTAATTACATAATAAATAATTAATGCAAAAAATATATGAAGATAGCACTTAGCATCGCGTATGATGGTAGCAAATTTTACGGTTGGCAAAAACAAAAAACACTTCCAAGTATTCAAGAAAAAATTGAATATGCTTTATCAAAAGTTGCAAATGAACCAATTAAAACTTCATGTGCTGGAAGAACTGACGCGGGAACACACGCAACATCACAAATAGTACACTTTATAACTAATAATAAACTTCCAATTCAAGCATGGACCTTAGGAGTAAATTCACATTTACCAAAAAATATTAATATAAATTGGGCAAAACAAGTAGAAAACGATTTTCACGCAAGATTTAGCGCTATATCAAGAAGATATCGTTATATTATATACAATAATCCTATTAGAACATCAATACTAAATAATGGAATAACACATTATAAAAAAAAACTAAATATAAAAAATATGAACTTCGCAACAAAATATTTAATAGGAAAAAAAAATTTATCATCCTTTAAACCATCAAAATGTACATCAAAAAATCCAAAAAGAAATATATATTTCATAAAAATTAAATGCATTAACCAATATATCATTGTGGATATTAAAGCAAATTCTTTTTTTCACCATATGGTAAGAAACATAATAGGAAGTTTAATAGAAATTGGAAAAGAAAAAAAAACGAAATATTGGATACATCAACTAATAAAATACAAAAATAGAAAATTAGCAGGACCTACTGCACCATCTAAAGGATTATATTTAGTAGAAATAAATTACCCAAAAAAATTTAAATTACCAAAAATACCTATTGGTCCATTATTCCTAATAAACTAACAAAAATATAAATATTTAACAATATATTTTATCTTATTTAAAAAATACTATTAAATTTTTTACAACAATTAAAAACAATATTTAAATAAAATGAATTGGATAAAAAAAAAAATAAAAAAAAATATTATTAATACAAATAAAATAAATATACCAAAAGGTATATGGATTAAATGTGAAAAATGTAAACAAATATTATATTACAAAGAACTAGAAAAAAATTTAGAAGTATGCACAAAATGTGACCATCATATGAAAATAAAAGCACGATATAGATTATATTCATTTCTAGACAAAGAAAAAAACTATAAAGAAATTGGTAAAGAACTAGAACCAAAAGATATTTTAAAATTCAAAGACTTACAAAAATATAAAGATAGATTAATAACAGCACAAAAAAACACTAATGAAAAAGAAGCCTTAATAGTTATAAAAGGAACATTATATAAAATGCCAATAATAGCAGCTTCTTTTGAATTTTCTTTTATAGGAGGATCAATGTCATATGTCGTTGGTACCAAATTTATGTACGCAGTACAACAAGCTATAAAAAACAAATGTCCTCTCATATGTTTTTCAGCAAGTGGTGGCGCAAGAATACAAGAATCACTTATATCTTTAATGCAAATGGCAAAAACAAGCATAGCATTAAAAAAACTACAAAAAAAACATTTACCTTATATTTCAGTATTAACAAACCCAACAATGGGGGGGGTATCTGCAAGTCTAGCTATGTTAGGAGACATAAATATTGCTGAACCAAAAGCACTTATAGGTTTTACCGGTCCTAAAATTATTCAACAAACAACAAAAGAAACATTACCTAAAGAATTCCAAAAAAGTGAATTTCTATTAAAACATGGAGTAATAGACATTATAATAAGAAGACAGGATATGAGAAAAAGAATAGCAAATATAATTGCAAAACTTATGAATAAACCACAACCAAATACAAAATACTATTAAATAGTAAATAACATAAAAATGAAAAATATGAAAATAAAATCAAAAAAAAAACAATTCCAAACATTAAATCTTCTTTACACGATTGGCTACAATATATAAATAATATACATAACAAAAAAAATCATTTGAATTTAAAAAAAATTAAACATATTGCAAAAATATTACAATTATTAAACCCAGCTCCATATATGATAGTTATAGGTGGTACTAATGGTAAAGGCACAACATGTCATTTATTAGAAAAAATATTAATATACAATAATATACGTGTTGGTATATACAGTTCTCCACATATATTATACTATACTGAAAGGGTTCGAATACAAGGAAAAACATTAACAGAACATGAACATGTTAATGCAATGAATATTATCGAAAACAAAAGAAAAAATATACCTTTAAATTACTTTGAATATAGTACACTAGTTGCATTACAATTATTCAAAAATTCTAAAATAGAAGTAGGTATTTTAGAAGTAGGAATAGGTGGAAAATTAGATGCCACAAACATTATAGATTCTGACATTTCAGCTATAACTAATATAGCATTAGATCATACAAAAATATTAGGAAACAATAGAAATAATATTGCAAAAGAAAAATCTGGAATTTTTCGTCTCAATAAACCAGCCATTTTTGGAGAAAATAATATTCCAAAAACTTTAAAAAAAGAAGCAAAAAAATTGGATCAATACTATATGCAAAAAATATACATTGGTGGATGAAAAAAGAAAACAAAACAACATGGTCATGGTGGAATAAATCATATATTTTAAAATCACTTCCTATACCAAAAATACCAATAAATAACGCAGCAACAGCACTTGCCATAATACAATCATATACCATTTAAAATATCAAAAAATACAATTTACAAAGCAATACAAAATACAAAACTACCAGGAAGATTTCAATGTATTAAAAAAAACCATTAATAATATTAGATGTAGCACATAATCCTCATGCTTCTTCATATCTTGCAAAATATATTAAAAATATTAACAAAAATAATAAAATTATAACAATAGTTGGAATGTTATCAGACAAAAATATTCCAAAAACTTTAAAACCATTACATAAAATTACAAAAAAATGGTATTGTGTATCATTAAAACATGAAAAACAAGGAAGAAATGCAAATCAAATAGCAAAACATATAAAAAATAAAAAGACAGAAAAATGTGAAAATGTCTTATATGCATTAAAAAAAGCAATAAAAACATCATCTAAAAACGATTGCATTTTAATATTTGGATCATTTCATACAATTTCACCAATAATGAAATCATTAAAAATAAATACAAATCCAATAATAAGATAAAAAAATTAATAAAATATAAAAATAAAACATATAATTTAATAATTAAAATAAAATATTTAAATATTAAAAATTAATATATATTTCAAAAAAAAATACTATTAAAATTATTAAAAATATATAAACAAAATAATTTTAAATCTAAAAAAACAAAAATAGAATATACTTTTTATTAAAACATTAAAAAATACATACAAAATAAAAATATAAAAATATACAAAATAAAAAACATTTTAAATCTTATTTGTAATAAAATTTTAATATAAAATAAAACTAAAACTTAAAAAATAAATTACAAAAATATAAAAAAAATATGATTATATGTTTATATAAATAAAATTTAAATAAATTAAATATTAAAATTTTTTTTAAAAAAATAAATAAAATAAACAACAAACTCATTGAGCTTGAATATTTGTTACAGCTACTGTATAAACAATATCATCTACTGATGCACCACGAGACAAATCATTAACAGGTTTACGTATTCCTTGTAAAATTGGCCCAATAGAAAGTAAGTTAACAGAACGTTGTACAGCTTTATAAGTTATATTACCAGAATTCAAATCAGGAAATATAAAAACATTTGCTCTTCCAGCAACTAAAGAATTTGGAGATTTTAAAATAGCAACATCCCTAGAGATAGCAGCATCATATTGAATAGGTCCATCAATATTCAACAAAGGTCGTTTTTCTTTAACCAATAAAGTAGCCTTTTTAATTTTTTCAACATCACTACCAAAACCAGAAGTACCAGTAGCATAAGACATCATAGCAACTATCGGGCTAATACCAAAAAGTCTGGCAGTATCAGAAGACTGTATAGCAATTTCAGCTAATTGTTCTGCTGTAGGATTAACATTAACAGCACAATCTCCATAAACCAAAACATAATCTGGAAATAACATAAAAAATACAGAAGAAACCAATGAAACATTAGGTAAAGTTTTAATAATTTGTAAAGCCGGGCGTATAGTATTTGCAGTAGTATTTACTACACCAGAAACTAAACCATCCACTTCGTTGTTTTCCAGCATCAAAGTACCAAACATTACATTATCCTCCAACTGTTTTCTTGCTAATAATTCTGTCATACCCCTGTGTTTACGCAAATTCAATAAACGAAAAACATAATTTTCTCGTAATAATATCGGATTAATAATTTCAACGTCTTTATGTAACACAATACCATACAAATTAGCTATTTTCCTTATATTATCAATATCTCCTAATAAAACACAATGAGCAATTTTTTTATCAGCACAAATAGAAACTGCTTCTATTATACGAGGATCATTACCCTCAGGAAATACAATACGTTTTTTATATTTACGTGATAACTCCAATAACCTATAACAAAATAATGAAGGAGATAAAGAAAATATTTTTTTAATATTAACATTAACATTTTTCAATGAAATTAACCAATTATTATCAATATAATTTATAATATGATTACATATTTTTTTTACACGAATTTCGTCATCCCAAAACATTTGTAAATTAAAATTTCTTAACATTAACACAACTTCTTCAAAACCATAATTAACAAACAACAAAGGAAATTTAATTTTTTTAAAAAAATTAATATTAAATTTATCAATAAAAACTTTTCCATTTTTATAACAATCGGTTAGTAATACAGCACTAACTTTAACATTATTAACAAAAATAAAATATACAATAACCAAAACATTAACAATATTACACGACAATATTAATAAAGATCCTAAATTACAATAATTTAAAAAATTTGAAATATCATTACCACATAAAACACACGAATTTATTCTTCTATTATAACATTCTTCACCCAAAATTGTATTAATATCAAAAAATCGAATAACATCAATAACACGAACAGATAACAAATCAATATTCCAAGGAATACAACCTAAAATTGGTAAAGAAATTTTCTTAAAAACAGAAGAACTACTTTCTAGTCTCAAAGATTTATCAAATCTTTTAGAAATATTAAAAATATTAGATATAAAATACTCATAATCCTCTTTAGGAGATCCTATTTTATTTAAAATAATACCAAAAACATTTTTAATAACACAATTCAAATAATTCGAATTTATTAATTTAATATATCGATTAAAATCATAAAATACATTTTCATATTCAGAAATAACATAAACAATTTCAGCATTTAAAATATTTGCAATATTATAATTCAAATCTGAAAAAAATGGATATCTTATATAAGATTGAGAAAGTCCCTCTACCAAAACAATATCTTCTTCTTTAAATACACTATAAAAATTAAACAATATTTCTTCCATTAAAATATTCTTTTTGTTCATTCTAACAAAAAAATCAACATGATCAATATCAAACAATTTTAAATAATTAACATTAGGATAATAATTTTTCATTATATATGTTGTAGATTCAGATAAATATTCACATTCATATCTTCTATTAAATAGAAATCTAGAAATTGGTTTAAAAACACCAACTTTTATATTATCTTTTACAAAATAATTAACAATACTAGCTATAATACTAGTTAATCCTACTTTTACCCCATATGAAATAAACATTATTACACGTGACACAATAAAACCTTCCAAAAATTAATTTTTAATAAACATATTAATTACAATTTATAAAACACTATTTACAAAAAACAAAATTAACCTAATAAACTCACAACATCTCTCACTATTACTAACTCTTCACAAGTCGGTATAACAATAGCTGAAATACTACTATCACAAGTAGTAATAAATCCAGATTTACCACTATGAATGGACAAATTACGTTTATGATCCAATTTAAAATTCAACAACTTTAATCTTCTCAATGTTAACTCACGAATTAAAACAGAATTTTCACCAATTCCACCAGTAAAAATAACTGCATCCAAAGAATTATCCATTAAAATACTATACGCCCCTATGTATTTAGCTAATCTATAACAAAAAACATTAATTGCACGATGAGCTCCAGATGAAACATCATAATAATTTTTCTCAATATCACGACAATCATAACTAACACCATTATTTAAACCTAACAAACCTGATTGTTCTGTAAGAATTTTTTTAATATTTTCCAAAGAAATATTAAATTTTTCATATAAATAAAAAATAATAGAAGGATCAATATCTCCGCATCTTGTACCCATTACTAAACCTTCCAGGGGGGTTAACCCCATAGAAGTATCCACACAACATCCATTAGAAATAGCAGAAATTGAGCTACCATTACCCAAATGACACGTAATAATATTTAAATTTTTGCATGATTTATTTAAAAACTTAGCTGACTCTTGAAAAACATAATAATGACTAAGTCCATGAGCACCATAACGACGAATACCATAATTTTTATAAAAATAATAAGGTAGTGGATATAAATATGCTTCCTCAGGGATATTCTGATAAAACGACGTATCAAAAACTGCAACATTCCTTTTTACTAGACTAGGAAATTGTTTCATTATTTTACTAATTCCAATTAAATGAGCTGGATTATGTAACGGAGCAAAAGGAATGGATTCCTCTATACCTTTTACAACATTATCATTAATAATCTCAGATTTAATAAAAGATAAACCACCATGTACAATACGATGACCAACAGCAAATACTTCACCAAGTAATCTTAACTCTTTTAACAAAACATTAAAAATAATATAATCTAAAACTAAATCAATTGAACTTACAGAACTTAATATTCTACTTTTAATTACATTATTTAAACTCCACTGAATATAAACTTTTTTAAAAGAAAAAAACTCAGCAAAACCAAAAAGACGACGTTGTTCATCATAAAAATTAAAAATTGAAAATTTTACAGAAGAACTACCACAGTTTAAAACTAATATTAATTTATTTAACATTAAAAATTACACCTTTTATAAATTTATTAAATAAAATTTATTAAATTATTCCATATAAATATAATTACATCAATAACATAAATTACTTAATATACTTAAAATATAAAAAAAGTATTACATTATAATATATAAAACAATTAATAAAACAAATAAATATATAAAATTCCTTAAAAAATATTTAAATATATTAAATTCATATAAATAATATTTAAAAATATAATTTTAAATAAACTATTACTATTAATAACTTCAATCTAATAAATTAAACAATATACTAAATTTAAATAATACTTTTTTAAATAAATAAATTTTATAATATTAAAAACATTTAATTTATACACAAATATTTATATAAATAAAAAATTATTAAAAATAAAATTAACAAAAAATATATTAAAAACTTAAAAATAATTATTAAAATTATTTCAATAAATTTTATTTTTTTCAAAAAAAATAAAAATTTTTATATATTTAAACTTTTTAAGTTTTAAAAAAAATAAAAATAATATATAATACATATTTTGATATTTATACCAATAAAAATGAAATTTTATCTAGAAAATTATTTTTTTTAAAATACAATGTAAGTTTACAAAAAAAATAAAAATTATTTTTCTTAAAATTTAACAATAACTTATCTTTTATTTATCATGAATAATTGCAATTCAATTATAGAACAAGATGTTCACAGTAATGTTATATCACTAATAACTTTATTCACGATATCTTTAATATTATGCACAACAATATTATTTATAAGTTTTTTTTTAGGAGAAAGAAATAATTACCAGAACTCACATTCAAGAAATATACCATTTGAATCCGGAGTTAATCCAGTAGAAAAAACAAGATTTCTATTTTCAATAAAATTTTACCTAATAGCTGTTGCATTTGTAATTTTTGACATCGAATCACTTTACATATACACTTGGTCAATTGTTATTAATGAAGCAAATTGGATAGGATTAATTGAAATAATAATTTTCATCATCAATTTATTAATTGGTCTTTTATATTTAATAAAAAAAGATGTATTAAATTGGGCAAAAATAACAAAAAATAAACAATACAAATAAAACTAATTTATAAATATGTACTATAATATTATTAACATAGAAACAAATAAAAATTATTCTAAAAAAAAAATCAAAACAGAAAAAAATACTACACAATATATAAAAAACAATATTTTCTTTCACAAACTTAAAAATATTGTAAAAAAAATTGTAAATTGGAGTAGAAGTAATTCAATTTGGCCTCTTAATTTTGGTTTATCATGCTGTTACGTAGAAATGACAACTTCATTTACATCTGTACATGATGTAGCAAGATTTGGGTCTGAAGTAATTAGATCTTCTCCAAGACAAGCAGATTTAATGGTAATAGCAGGAACACCATTCATAAAAATGGCTCCTGTAATTAAAAGGTTATATGATCAAATGTTAGAACCAAAATGGGTAATATCTATGGGATCATGCGCAAATTCTGGTGGTATGTATGATATATATTCCGTTATACAAGGAATAGACAAAATACTACCTGTCGATGTATACATCCCTGGATGCCCACCAAGACCGGAATCTTATATACAAGCTCTTCTACTACTACAAAAAGCTATAAAAAAAGAAAATCGTCCATTATCCTGGATCATAGAAAACAATAAAAAATATAAAGTAAAAAATATATTTAAACATCAAAAAAAACAAAAAAATATAAACAAAATTAAATATTTTAGATCTCCTAATAAAATACCGTAATATTAAATATTAAATAAAATAAAAATATATAATAAGAAAATTAAACCAATATTAAAAATTAAATAAAATATTTAAATATTTAAAACATACAAAAAACATATGGAATATAAAATTGAAAAAAATATTCATTCAAAATATAATAACTCAATTATACAAGATATTTATAAAAATTTTGGAAAAGAAAATTTCTTCATACAAAATACTTATATTAATAACCCTGTAATTTGGGTAAAAAAAAAACAAATATTACACGTATTAACTTTTCTAAAAAAACATACAACAAAATATAACATGTTATACGACTTACATGGAATTGATGAACGTTTTAGAACACATAAAGAAAATTTACCAAAAACAGATTTCACAGTATTTTATCATTTAATTTCTATAAATAAAAACTCCGATATACTTTTAAAAGTGGCATTATTAGAAAATAATCTTCACATACCAACCGCAACAAAAATATTTTCAAACGCTAATTGGTACGAACGTGAAACATGGGAAATGTTTGGAATAATTTTCGATAACCACCCAAATCTTACACACTTAATTATGCCAAAAAATTGGGAAGGGTATCCATTACAAAAAAATCATCCTGCAAGAGCAACAGAACTTAAACCATTCTCATTTGATAAAGAACAAGAAAATTTAAGTATGAGAGAATTAAATTTTATTCCAGAAGAATGGGGGATGAAAAAAAATTCAAAAAATGAAAATTTTATGTTTCTAAATTTAGGACCTAATCACCCATCAGTACATGGAGTATTTAGAATTATTTTACAACTAAATGGAGAAGAAATTATAAATTGTGTTCCTGAAATTGGTTACCACCACAGAGGTGCAGAAAAAATGGCAGAAAGACAATCTTGGCATAATTACATACCATACACAGATCGTATTGAATATTTAGGTGGTTGCATAAACGAAATGCCATATATTCTAGCGGTAGAAAAATTAGCCAAAATTGAAGTACCAGACAGAGTAAAAGTAATTCGTATTATGCTATCAGAACTATTTCGAATTAACAGTCATCTTTTATACATAGGAACATATATACAGGATATTGGAGGTATGACACCAGTATTTTTAGCATTTACAGATAGACAAAAAATATATGATGTTATTGAAGGAATAACAGGTGCTCGTATGCATCCAGCATGGTTTAGAATTGGTGGTGTTGCAAACGATTTACCTAAAGGGTGGGATAAATTACTTAAAGAATGTCTAACATGGATACCAAAAAGATTACAAAAATATATAAACACATCTATAAAAAATAGTATTTTTTATTCTAGGACAAAAGGAATTGCTTCATATAATTCAAAAGAAGCAATAAATTGGGGAGTAACAGGTTCATCGCTACGAGCAACCGGGGTAAATTTTGATATTAGAAAATGTAGACCATATTCAAGTTATGAAAATTTTGAATTCGAAATTCCTATTGGAGACGGAATAAGTGATTGTTATAGTAGAATAATAATGAAAATAGAAGAAATTTACCAAAGTATTAAAATACTTAAACAATGTTTAATAAACATGCCAGATGGTCCATATAAAGCAAACCATCCTTTAACAACTCCTCCTATAAAAAATAGAACATTACAGGATATTGAAACATTAATTACACACTTTCTTCAAGTATCTTGGGGGCCAATTATCCCAGAAAACGAATCGTTACAAATGGTAGAAGGAACAAAAGGAATAAATAGTTACTACTTAATTAGTGATGGAAGTACAATGAGCTATAGAACAAGAATTAGAACACCAAGTTTTCCTCATCTACAACAAATACCATCAGTAATTCGTGGAAGTTTATTATCAGATTTAATTGTATACTTAGGTAGTATTGACTTTGTTATGTCAGACGTAGACAGATAAATATATTTATAAAAAATTAATAAAATATACTAATTTAATAAAAATCATGAATAAATTATTTACTTTTAATAATGAAGAAAAAGAATACATAAAAAAAGAAAAAGAAAATCATGAAAATACAAAAAGTGCTGTAATTGAAATAATAAAATTTATCCAAAAAAAATATAATTGGGTATCAGATGAACACATAAATTCTATAGCAAAAATATTAAATATTACAAATATAGAATTAGAAGAAATAACAACATTTTATAGTCAAATATTCAGAAAACCAATAGGTAAAAATATTATTAGATACTGTGACAGTATTGTTTGCTATATTAACAATTATAAAATTGTACAAAAAGAAATAGAAAATATATTAAAAATTAAACCTGGAGAAACTACAAAAGATAAAAAATTTACTCTATTACCTACATGTTGTTTAGGAAATTGCGATAAAAGCCCAGTAATCATGATAAACAATAATACTTACACTAACATGCAACCAAATAAAATATCAATGTTATTAAACAAATACAAATAAAATGAATACAATTATTAGAAAAATGGAAACACATCCTTTAACCTGGAGACTAAGAAAAGACCAAAAACCAATATGGATAAAAGAATATATAAAAAAAAATGGTTATATAGGAATAAATAACGCAATATTAAAAGATCCAAAAGAAATTATAAAAATAATACAAGATTCTGAACTAAAAGGTAGAGGTGGTGCCGGATTCCCAACTGGAATAAAATGGAGTTTAATACCACAAGAAAAAAAAATACGTAAAAAATATATAATATGTAATGCAGATGAAATGGAACCAGGAACATATAAAGACCGTTTATTAATTGAAAAACTACCACATCTATTAATTGAAGGAATATTAATTGCGGCATATGCTATACAAGCAAATTTCGGATACATTTTTTTACGCGGTGAATATATAGAAGCAGCTAAACATATAAAAAAAGCAATTTCTGAAGCTAAAGAAAAAAATTTAATAGGAAAAAATATTTTAAAAACAAATTTTAATTTTACATTATTTTTACATACAGGAGCTGGAAGATATATATGTGGTGAAGAAACAGCTCTTCTAAATTCATTAGAAGGTCGTAGGGCAATTCCTAGATTTAAACCTCCCTTCCCAGCTAATTATGGATTATGGGGTAAACCAACTTGCATAAACAATGTAGAAACATTATGTAATGTTCCAGCTATACTTGAACATGGTGTAATATGGTATAAAAATCTTTCTTTAAAAAACACACAAGATCATGGAACAAAACTAATGGGGTTTTCAGGAAAAGTAAAAAATCCTGGAGTTTGGGAAGTTCCATTCGGAACTACATCAAGAGAAATTTTAGAATATTACGCTCATGGGATGAAAAATAAATATACACTAAAAGCTTGGCAACCAGGAGGTATAGGTACAGAGTTTTTAACTCAAAAACATTTAGATTTACCAATGGATTTTAATCATATAAAAAATGCAGGAAGCAGATTAGGAACAGCGTTATCAATAGCAATTGACAATTCTATTAATATGATTTC
The DNA here is from genome assembly GCA_024648785.1 of Candidatus Westeberhardia cardiocondylae. Taxonomy (GTDB): domain Bacteria; phylum Pseudomonadota; class Gammaproteobacteria; order Enterobacterales; family Enterobacteriaceae; genus Westeberhardia; species Westeberhardia cardiocondylae_C. The sequence goes on from JABYQB010000004.1 coordinate 33,464, forward strand.
TTTAACTAAAAATATTGAAAAATTTTTTTCCAGAGAATCATGTGGGTGGTGCACCCCTTGTAGAGATGGATTACCATGGGTAGTACAAATATTAAAATCATTAGAAAATCGTCAAGGAACAAAAGAAGACATAAAAATACTAGAAGATATTTGCAATTTTATACAACCAGGATCAACATTTTGTGCACATGCACCATCAGCAATAGGTCCATTAAAAAGCGCTTTAAAACATTTTCGTTCAGAATTCGAAAAAGGAATTCAAAATTCATATTAAAAACAAAAAATAAAAAATAATACAATTTACTTTATATAACATTAAACATATAATTATCATATTAATTATTTAAAAAATTAAAAATTTAATTATTTTATATAACATGAAAACAATTTATATAAATAAAAAAAAATACACAATACAAAAATCAAATAACTTTTTACAAATATGTTTATCACTTGGGTTCGATATTCCTTACTTTTGTTGGCACCCAGAACTTGGAAGTATTGGTTCATGTAGACAATGTGCTATTAAAAAATATGAAAACTTTCAAGATACATCAGGTAAAATAATTATGTCATGTATGACAGAAGCCAATAATGAAGATATTATCTCTACAGAAGATAAAGAAATAAAAAAATTTAGAAAAAATATTATTGAATTATTAATGATAAATCATCCACATGATTGCCCAGTATGTGAGGAAGGTGGTAATTGTCATCTACAAGATATGACTGTAATTACACAACATAATATAAGAAGATACAAATATAAAAAAAGAACACATAATAACCAAAATCTTGGACCATTTATAATACATGAAATGAATAGATGTATTACATGTTATCGTTGTGTTCGTTATTATAAGGATTATGCTGGTGGAAATGATTTCGGGGTATATGGCATTAGTAATAACATATATTTTGGTAGACAAAAAAGTGGAACATTAGAAAATGAATTTTCAGGAAATTTAATAGAAATATGTCCAACTGGAGTATTTACTGATAAAACTTATTCTGAACATTACAACAGAAAATGGGATATGCAAAGCGCCCCAAGTATTTGCCAACAATGCAGTATAGGATGCAATATCATTCTAGAAGAAAGATATGGAAAAATACGACGTGTTGAAAATCATTACCATAAAGAAATTAATAACTACTTTATATGTGATAGAGGTAGATTCAGTTACGATTATATAAATTCTAAAAATAGACCATATCAACCAATGCAAAAAAAAAGAGAAAAATGGATTACATTAACAGCAAATGAAACAATAAAAAAAACTATAAAAATACTAAAAGATTCACAACAAATAATTGGAATTGGATCTACAAGATCAAGTATAGAAAATAATTTTTCATTACTTGAATTTGTTGGAGAAAAAAATTTCTCTAATGGAATACCAAAAAAAGAAAATAACGAACTTAAATTAATCTTAAATATTTTAGAAAATAGCGGAATTCATACACCATCTTTAAAAGAAATAGAAAACTATGATGCAATATTAATTTTAGGAGAAGATATTACTCAAACTGGATCAAGAATGGCTCTATCAATACGTCAAGCAATAAAGAAAACAAAAATTATGGAATTAAAAAAACAAAAAATACCTTTATGGAATGTTAATGCAATAATGAATATTAGACAAAACAAAAAAAATCCACTTTTTATCACTAATGTTGATAAAACAAAATTAGATGATATTGCAACATGGACATATTATGCAAACACTAATGATCAAGCAAAATTTGGATTCGCAATAGCACACGAAATAGATAAAATTTCACCTAAAATTAATAATTTAGATTCTTCTTTAAAAGAAAGAATAAATATGATAGTAACATCATTAATTAACTCAAAAAAACCACTTATAATTTCAGGAAATGGTTCTGGAAACATAAAAATAATTTCAGCAGCTGCAAATATTGCTCTTTCTTTAAAAAAAAGAGGATTAAAAAATATAGGAATAAGCTTTATTGTATCTAACGCTAATAGCATGGGTTCAATAATCATGAATGGAACAAATTTAAATGATTTAATAAATAATATTAAAAACAACAAAAAAAACAATGAAATAACTATTATTTTACTAGAAAACAACTTACACAGATACATATCAGAAAAAAAAATAAATTTTCTTAGAAAGAAAATAAAAAATTTAATTGTTTTAGATAACCAATTTAGTCAAATACACAAATATGCAGATTTAATTCTTCCAACAACAAATTTTGCAGAAAGCAATGGAACTATAATTAATCAGGAAGGAAGAGCGCAAAGATTTTTCCAAGTATATAATCCATCTCATTATGATAGTAATAAAATTATTCTAGATGGGTGGAGATGGATACATTGGATAAATTCAGAATATAATACAAAAAAAATATATTGGACAAATATTGATCATGTTATTAATACGATATCTAAAAAAATACCAAAATTATACATGATTAAAGACGTATCTCCAAAAGCAAATTTCAGAATACACGGAAAAAAATTAGCAAGAATGCCACATTGTTATAGTGGAAGAACAGCTATTAATACAAAAATTTCAATACATGAAATTAATACACCAGAAGATAAAGATAGCATGTTCACATTTTCAATGGAAGGCGATAATTCTCCTAAAACACCAAGAAAACAAATGTCTTTTGTATGGTCTCCAGGTTGGAATTCCTATAGTGCATGGAATAAATTTCAAAAAGAAGTAGGTGGTGATTTATTACATGGTAATCCTGGTATTAAATTATTTAATAACAAAAAAACAAAAATTCTGCAATATTTTACATATAATTATGAAAGAAAAAAAAACAAAAAAAATTATTGGTATATTGCAGCATATTGGCATTTATTCGGAAGTGAAGAAACATCACAAAATTCAAAATTCATAAAAAAAATAATACCTAAAACTTATGTAGTAATAAGCAAAGAAGATATAAAAAAATTTAATAATATTAAATCTTCTACATGTTTATCATTTAAATGCAAAGATATAAAATTCTGTCTTCCATTTAAAATTAGTAAAAAATTAAAAAGTGGACAAATAGGTCTACCAATAGGTCTACCTGGGATTCCTACTACGATTATAGGATCAGAAATAACAAATTTAAAATGTTTATAATAATATGAATCAACTTATACAAGATATTATAAATAACTTTAAAAAAATAACAACAATTCTTCTATGTCTAGTTATTTTTGGAGCATATATGAGCTTTTTTGAAAGAAGAATTTTAGGATTGCTACAAAACAGATACGGGCCAAATAGGGTTGGGTGGAATGGATCAATGCAAGTAATAGCAGACCTAATAAAGATGATGTTTAAAGAAACATGGATACCACCATTTTCCGATAAAAAACTTTTTATATTAGCACCGATAATATCATTTATTATACCAATAATTACATTTTCCATTATACCAATAACGCCAAATTTAATAATATCTAATTTTAATATTGGAATATTATTTTTCTTAATGATGGCAGGATTAAACATATATCCAATATTATTAGCTGGATGGGCAAGTAATAATAAATATTCCATTCTTGGTGCTATGAGAGCAATAATACAAACAATAAGTTATGAAATATTTTTGGGAATATCACTAATGGGTATAGTTGTTAAAACAGGATCATTTAACTTAAAAGATATTGTTATGGATCAAAAAAATTTATGGAATTGTATACCACAATTCTTAGGATTTATTACATTTCTATTAGCTGGAATTGCAATCTGTCATAGACATCCTTTCGATCATCCAGAAGCTGAACAAGAATTATCAGACGGATATCACATTGAATATTCAGGTATAATGTTCGGATTATTCTTTGTTGGTGAATATATAAACATAATTACAATATCATCATTAATAACAACATTATTTTTTGGTGGTTGGATGGGTCCATGGTTACCTAAAACAATTTGGTTCATAATTAAAACAATACTATTTATAATATTATTTATATTAATTCGCGCATCAATTACTAGACCATCATATGAAAAAATTATGTCATTAAGCTGGAAAATTTGTTTTCCATTAACACTAATAAATCTTATAATAACAGCATTGTATATTTTATATAACAAACACTAAAAATACAAATAAAAATACTATGAAGAAAATAATACAATTTTTATCAAAATTCTCTAGTATATTAAAAAGCATATTTTTAACTGGTTTAAATGCTTTTGAAAAAAGAGAAACTCTAAAATATCCTGATATACCAGTTAAATTATTTCCTAGATTTAGAGGAAGAATTGTTCTAACAAAAGATCCAAACAATAAAGAACGTTGTGTAGCATGTAATTTATGTTCTGTTGTATGCCCAGTAAGTTGTATTGTATTACAAAAAAAAACATCAAAAGATGGACGTTGGTACCCAAAATTTTTCAGAATAAATTTCTCTCGTTGCATTTTTTGTGGATTATGTGAAGAAGCTTGCCCAACTTATGCAATTCAACTCATACCTGATTTCGAAATGAGTGAATTTAACAGACAAGATCTCATATACGAAAAACAAGACTTACTAATTTCAGGAACAGGTAAATATACAAAATATAATTTTTATAATAAAACAGGAATAAAAATAAAAGGAAAAAATAAAGGAGAAGCAAAAAACGAAACAAAACCAATTGATACAAAAAAAATATTACCATAATATTAAGGAATAAATAAATGAAATTAATATTTTTCATAATAGGAATAATAAATATTATATCTGCAATTAATGTTGTATTACAAACAAATCTAATATACTCACTGTTATATTTTATTTCATATATTATATCTATATCATGTATTTTTTTCGCACTAAACTTTGAATTAATCGGATATTTAAATATAATTATTTATGCCGGAGCTATTATGATATTATTCGTTTTTGTTGCAATAACAATAAGAAAAAACAACAACAAAACACAAAATTATAAAAAATACAAATATTTTTTAAAATTACCATTGCCACTATCATTATTATATCTAATAATATATAGTATATCACAAGAGGATAAAACATACATTTCATTTGACTATAACACAACAAATGAAAAAGAAATAGGACTTGCTTTATTTGGAGGACCTTATTTTTTAATAACAGAATTATCATCAATTCTTCTTTTAGCAAGTCTAATAATTACACTACATTTCAATAATGAAACATAAAAATAATTAAAAATTTAAAAATTAAAACAAAAAATAAAACATTTTATGGAACTTTCATTACAAAACGCTTTATATTTACCATCAATCTTATTTATTATTGGGTTAACTGGAACAATTATTTGTAAAAATATATTATCTATATTTTTAGGAACAGAAATTATGATAAACTCTGCATCAATGGCATATATAATATCAGAAAATTATTGGAAAAATATAAACGGGCAAATTATGTACATAATAATAATAACTGTTATTGCATCAGAAGCAAGTATTTTTCTAATTTTATTATTAAAATTACAAAAAATCAAAAAAAACTTAAACATTAAAAACATTTCCATGAGATAAAAACATTAATGAATTTATTATTTTTAATACCAACATTACCATTAATTAGTTTTATTTTTCTAACATTTCCTAAATGTAAAAACAACAAAAAATATTCAACATTTATAGGTATTACAGGAATTAGTTTATCTGCATGTATTAGTATAATAATAGCAACAATTTTTATAAAAAAAAATATAGAAACAACAAATATTTTTTTTAAACAATATTTATTCAATTGGGTAGAAATAGATAATTTCAAAATTAATATTTCATTACATTTAGATATATTATCATTAATTATGATATCCATTATAATAATAACTGGATTACTTATTTTATTATATTCAACATGGTACATGAAAGATAATAAAAATTATCCACTTTTCTTTTCTTATGTAAATTTATTTATCTCTAACATGATATTTTTAATACTATCCGACAACCTAATATCAATGTACTTTTTCTGGGAAATAGTAGGATTTTGTAGTTACCTATTAATAGGATTTTACTATAAAAAATCAAAAAATATCAAATCAGCAAATAAATCTTTCATTATGACAAGAATAAGTGATATATTTTTATTAATATCAATACTTATGATATTTAATAAATTTAAAACTTTAAATTTCCATGAAATTTCATATATTATAAATGATCAAAAAAATTTACCTAATATAACAATTGAAACATTTTTGTTACTTATAGGTGCAATAGGAAAATCTGCTCAATTTCCAATGCATACATGGTTAATATCAGCTATGGTTGGTCCTACTCCAGTATCAGCTTTAATTCATTCTTCAACAATGGTAACTATTGGTATATATCTAATTAATAGAACAAATTCAATGTTTATTTCTTCACCAAAAATATTACTTATTCTAAATATACTAAGTATAGTAACTATACTAATATCAGGATCATCAGCTTTAGTACAAAAAAATATAAAGAAAATACTTGCTTATTCAACAATAAGCCAATTAGGCTATATATTCCTAGCACTTAGTATACAAGCATGGAATGCCTCGATTATTCATTTAATAATTCATTCATTCTTTAAATCATTATTATTCTTATCTGCTGGTATATTAATTATATCATGTAATAACGAACAAAATATAACAAAAATGGGTGGGTTAAAAAAACCACTAATATTTATTTATATTTGCTTTCTCGTTGGATGTTCATCATTAGTTGGAATTCCATGGATAAGTGCAGGATTCTATTCAAAAGAATACATATTTCATTATCTTATATACAATAACAATATATTCACATTAATTGGAGCAATTTTAGGTACATTATTTACTATTATATATACCTTTCGTATGATTTGTATAATATTTCACGGAAAAATACAAATTAAACCCAGTATATGCCAAAATATAAATTGCAATTTACCATTAATTATATTATTAATTTTATCTAGTTTTATCGGTTTTTATATAATAAACCCAATAATAAAATATTTACCTAAAAATACGCAAAATACACAAAACATTAACATAATACAACAACTATTTGAATGTTTAATTTTCATAGTTATAGCATATTTATCTAAAAAACTTTGGATAGAAAAAAAAACATTATTGATGCATCAAAAAAAATATAGGATTACTCAAAATATCAAACATGTTATATTTCAATTTTTATATGATGGATGGAAAATAGATAAAATCTATACAACATTATTTACTAATTCATATAATAATTTTTGTAAAAAATTATCAAAAGATCCAATAAGCAAATTAAATAATTTATGTAATAATATAGTATATTATATTCATTTAATATTATTAAATATTGAAAACAATAAAAGATTATATCGTTGGTACATATTATTAATGATAACAAATTCAACAATCATTATAACATTTTTAATTTTTATCACATAAATATAAAAAAATAAAAATAAAACAACAATTTATAATAATCTCTGTTATAATCCCGAAAATTAATTTAATAATTTTATATATCTAAACTCAGGAATATCCATAATATGATTCTTACTTATTTTATACTCATTCCTTTTATAGGAGGATTGCTATCTTGGACAATAGGAATCATCACTAAAAACACAAAAATAATTAAATATATTTCTTTAATTACAATAATCATTACATTCCTACTTTCTTTAATAGTATTAATATACAACAATAAAGAAAAATACGAAACAAATAAATTTCCTAATTGGAAAATAGAATATATACAACCATGGATTCCAAAATTTGGAATCAACATACATCTTGCTATGGACAATATATCAAATATAATGATTATATTAAGCACTTTCATGGGAATAATATCAATACTTTGTTCATGGTCTAAAATAGACAAACAAATTGGTGCATTTTATTTTAATTTATTATGGTCAATAAGTAATACAATTGGAATATTTCTATCAATTGACATGTTATTATTATTCATATTCTGGGAAATAACAATATTTCCTATATATTTCCTAATTATACTATGGGGCAATCCAACAAATACAATCATACAAAGAATACACGCAGCAAAAAAATTCCTAATTTATTCACAAATTAGTGGAATAACAATGTTAGTATCAATTTTATCTTTAGTAATAATTTATCATAATAATGAAAAAATTTGGACATTTAATTACGAAGAACTATTAAAAATACAAAATTCAAAAATATTAGATTATATAATAATGTTAGGATTCTTTATATCTTTCACAATAAAAATACCAATTATACCATTTCATAATTGGTTAATTCACGTCCATAAAACATCACCGATATACAATACCATAGAATTAACAAGTTTGTTATTAAAAACAGGAATATATGGACTATTTCGTTTTAATTTAATATTTTTCCCAAAAATATCCTATAATTTTTCATACTTTGCAATGTTAATTGGTATAATAAGTATACTATACGGATCATGGATGGCATTTTCTCAAACAAACATCAAAAAATTAATTGCATATTCAAATATTTCTCATTCAGGGTATATTATTGTTGCATTATATAGCGAAAATCAATTAGCATATCAAGGAGCAATAATTTACATAATTGCAAATACTATTTCTTCATCTGGATTATTCATAATGTCAGAACAACTTTATAATAGACTTCATACACACGATATACGAAACATGGGTGGTATATGGGAGAAATTAAATTTTTTACCAGGGATGTCAATATTTTTATTTTCTGCAACACTTGGAATACCTGGAACAGGTAACTTCATAGGAGAAATAGCAATACTATTTGGCGTATTTCAAACAACACCAATAGTATCAATAATTTTAGCATACGGATTAATTTTTTCTACCATTTATTCAATAATAACAATACAAAAAATATTTTTTGGGAAAAATATTAAAATTAAAAAACCATTAAAAAAAATAACAAAAAAAGAAAAAATTATTATTTACACAATAGGTATATCTTCAATATTTATTGGTATATTTCCAAAATTCATTACAAATATTACCTTTAATAATATTAAAAATATTAATTATTATGTTATTAAAAATAAAATTTAACTAAACATTTATTTAAATAAAAATGACAATAATATATAAACAACTAATTGCACTTTTACCATTATGTACTATTGGAGTAACAATACTATTAATACTATTAAATAGTGCATGGAAAAATAACCAAATTATTAATATGTACATTACTAATGTAGGAATAAACTTATCAATTTATCTAACAAAATATTGTAAACATTACATACCAATATATATATCACCATTAATAACGATTGATTTATTTTCAATATTTTGTACAACATTAATCTTACTTAGTAATCTAACAATTAGTTTATCATCTTATATTTGGCTAAAAAAACTACCAAAAAATAAAAGAAATGAATTCTATTTATTGCTATTAATATCTTCAATAGGAAGTATAATTTTATGTAGTTCTGAACATTTTTTAACATTATTCATTGGAATTGAATTAATATCTATTACATCATTTGGAATAATTGGATATGATATTTCTTCAAACAAAAAAAAATCAATAGAAATAACAATACATTATATACTACTATCAATAGTATCTTCTGCATTTTTTTTATTTGGAACATCATTATTATATTCATATTTCGGAGAATTATCATTCTTAAAAATAAAAGAATTATTAAATAATTACACAATAAATCACCCTGTGATTTTAACAGGATTAGGAATGATTATAACTGGAATAGGATTTAAATTATCAATTGTTCCATTTCATTTATTAACACCAAAAATATATCAAAATTTATCATCACAAAATATAATTTTTTTAACTACTAGTAAAATTACAATATTTTTAACAACTATTAGACTATTTTTACATACATCACTTAATAAAAACCAAACATTTTGTACATTACTTATGGTCTTATCTAGCATTTCAATAATTCTAGGAACATTTATGGCATTAAAACAAAATAATATAAAAAAACTCTTTAGTTATTCTTCAATTACAAACTTTGGTTATTTAACAATAGGTATAATTACTATAAATAAAAGTTACTCATTAACTATAGAAGCAATAGGAACATATATAATAGGTTATCTAATTTCTAATATAGGAATATTTAATTGCATTAGTATAATTTCTAATATTTATTCAAAAGAAAAAAATATTCACTCATTATCTTTCTACAAAAGTTTATTTTGGAAACATCCATACATATCTTTAACATTTACAATATCTTTATTATCATTCATAGGAACACCAATAACATTAGGATTTATAGGAAAAATATATATTATTATTTTAAGTATTCATAACAAACTATATTGGATATTACCAATAATAATTATCGGGAACATAATACAAATTATATATTATATGTACATAATAACTATTATGTTCTTGCCAGAAACAGAAACAAAAAAATATATATATACAAAATATAATAAAAAAAATTGTTTTAGAAATACTATAATAATAACATTAACATCAATAATAACTATATTACTTGGAATACATCCACAACCACTAATTAATATATTAAAATCAATATGACAGAATTATATCTGTAAATTGGAAAATGATAAAAATCATAAATTTAAAAACAAAAAAATTACAATTCAAATTTTTTTAAATCATTAAAATCAATTTCAGAATCAACCTGCCCGATTAAATATGAACTAGATTCTACCTCTTGCGGAGCAACTTGCACATTATCTGAAATTAACCAAGAACTAATCCATGGAATCGGATTAACACTTATATCAAAAATACCATTTAAACCAATTGCTTCCATACGCAAATTTGTAATATACTCTATATATTGATTTAAAATATCTTTATTCAGACCAATCATAGAACCACCTTGAAATAAATAATCAGCCCAATCCTTCTCCTGATTAGCAGCGATTAAAAAAATATCATAAAACTCTTTTTTACATGAAAAAAAAATATCAGATATATCTGAATCATGATCACGCATTAAATTCAACATATTTTGTGTACCAGTTAAATGTAAAATTTCATCTCTAGCAATTAAACGAATTATTTTTGCATTTCCTTCCATTAATTCCCTCTCAGCAAAAGAAAATGAACAAGCAAAACTTACATAAAATCTAATTCCTTCTAATACATTCACACTCATTAAACATAAATAAAGCTTCTTTTTTAAATCTTTAATATTTATAGAAATACTTTTACCATTAATTATATGATCACCTTCACCAAAAAGATGATAATAACTAACATACTCAATTAAAATATCATAATAAACAGAAATATCTTTAGCACGTTTTAAAATTTCCTCATTACTAATAATTTCATCAAAAATTAAAGAAGGGTTATTAACAATATTACGTATAATATGTGTATAAGATCGAGAATGAATAGTTTCAGAAAATGACCAAGTTTCTATCCAGGTTTCTAATTCTGGTATAGAAACTATTGGCAAAAATGCAACATTGGGGCTACGACCCTGAATTGAATCTAATAAAGTTTGATATTTTAAATTACTAATAAAAATATGCTTCTCATGACTAGGTAATCCACAATAATCAATTCTATCACGAGAAACATCAATTTCTTCAGGACGCCAAAAAAACGATAATTGTTTTTCAATCAATTTTTCAAAAATTTCATATTTTTGTTGATCAAATCTAACTATATTAACAGATTGACCAAAAAACATTGGCTCTAGCAACTGATCATTTTTATTTTGAGAAAAAGTTGTATATTTCATAAACACATATCCTATATAATTCGTTAACGTATTAATACAAAAACACACAATTAAATTTTACAACAAGATTCAAAATCTTCCTCTTGATAAGAATATGACTCTTTTTTTATTACATCACAATCTTGAGGGTCAGATGAACCATCCCTTGTATTATGATAGTATAAAGTCTTCAATCCAAATTTATAAGCAGTTAATAAATCTTTTAATAAAACCATCATTGGAACTTTACCATATAAAAATACAGAAGGGTCGTAATTCATATTAGCAGAAATAGATTGATCAACAAATTTTTGCATTATACTAACTAAACTTAAATAACCATAATTATTTGGAATATCCCAAAGAAACTCATATACATTTTTTAAACGAGTTGACTCAGGTACTATTTGTTTTAATACACCATCCTTAGAAGATTTAATAATTAAATCAGAACGAGGTGGTTCAATACCATTAGTTGCATTAGAAATTTGTGAAGAAGTTTCAGAAGGCATCAATGCAGATAAGGTTGAATTTCTTAAACCATATTTTCTAATATTTTTTCTCAATATGTTCCAATCACAATGCAAAGGTTCATTAACAATGTTATCTACATCTCTTTTATATGTATCAATAGGTAAAACACCATTAGCGTAATTTGTTTCACAGAATAAAGGACAAGATCCAAATTCTTTAGCTAAATTACAAGATGCCTGTAATAAACTATATTGTATTTTTTCAAATATACGATGAGTTAAATTATTAGCACTACCATCAGAATAACGTACGCCATTTTTTGCTAAATAATAAGCAAAATTTATTACTCCAATACCTAAAGATCTTCTGCCAATAGCAGCATTTTTAGCAGAAGGAAGAAGATAATGCTGATAATCTAATAAAGAATCAAGAGCTCTAACAATCAAATCAGACAATATACTAAATTCATTAGTATCATCTATAACTCCAAGATTAAAAGCGGATAACATACATAATGCAATTTCAGAATCACTATCATCAATATGTTTTATAGGTTTTGTTGGTAAAGTAATTTCTAAACATAAATTGGATTGACGAACAGGAGCTAATTTTGAATTAAATGCACCATGAGTATTGCAATGATCAACATTTTGTATATAAATACGACCTGTAGAAGATCTTTCTTGCATCAATAAAGAAAATAACTCCCTAGCTTTAATACGTCGAAAACGAATATTAATATCTTCTTCATATTTAGTATATAATTTTACAAATTTATTCTGATCTGAAAAAAAAGCATCATACAATCCCGGAACATCAGAAGGACTAAACAAAGTAATATATTCATCATTTAACAAACGCCTATACATTAAACCATTTAACTGAACACCATAATCAATATAACGAACTCTGTTTGATTCTACACCTCTATTATTTTTTAAAACTAAAAGACTCTCTACTTCTAAATGCCAAATAGGGTAAAATAAAGTAGCTGCACCACCTCTAACACCACCCTGAGAACAAGATTTAACAGCAGTTTGAAAATGTTTATAAAAAGGTATACAACCAGTATGAAAAGCCTCACCATTTCTTATTGGGCTACCTAACGCACGAATACGTCCAACATTAACACCAAGACCAGCCCTTTGAGAAACATACTTAACAATAGAACTAGCAGTTGCATTAATAGAATCCAAACTATCATCACATTCAATTAAAACACAAGAACTAAATTGCCTGCTTGGGGTACGAACTCCAGACATAATTGGCGTTGGAAGAGAAATTTTAAAATTTGAAATAGCATCATAAAAACGTCTAATATAATCTAATCTATTATTTACAGAATAATTTATAAATATAGAAGCAGAAATTAAAACATATAAAAATTGTACACTTTCATAAATATCTCCAGTCACTCTATTTTGAACCAAATATTTACTTTCAAATTGTTTAACTGCAGCATAAGAAAATTTCATATCCCTACTATGATCAACAAAACTTCCAATATGTGAAATTTCATCATAAGTATATTTTTCTAAAAGAGATTTATCATATTTACCAATTTTTACTAATTTAGATACATGTTCATATAACTTAGGAGGATTAAATTTACCATATGCTTTCTTCCTAAGATGAAATATAGCTAATCTAGCAGCTAAATATTGATAATCAGGATATTCAACAGAAATTAAATCAGCTGATGACTTTATAATAGTTTCATGTATATCAGATGTTTTAATACCATTATAAAATTGAATTCTTGAACGCAATGCAACTTGAGAAACTGAAACATTTTTTAATCCTTGCGCAGCCCATGAAATTACACGATGAATTTTATCTAAATCAATACATTCCATTCTACCATTACGTTTGGTAACTAATAATTTTTGATTCACAATTAAAAACACACCTCTAAATTTAGATTAAAATTAATATTACTATAAAAATATAAAATATTTTAAATAAAATAAAAAATATAATTTAAATCAGTATATATTAAATACTACATTTTTCATATATTTTTAATATAAACATCAAAATACATGAAAGTAATATTACATAACATTTTTAATATATACATCAAATTTTTAATAAAAATATAAAACATGGAAACAAAATACAAAAATGTTAAATAATTTAAAATATACAATAAATAATATAATTTAAATATAAATAATAAAAAATTTAAATATATAAAACATAATATTATACATATAAATATAATATTTTAAAATTTCAATATATAATATGAAATATTATTAATTAATAATATTAAAAAAAAATAAACATTTTCGAATATAAAACATAAAGATGATATATAAAATTTTGATAAAAATAATTTTATAAATTAAAAAAAATAACTTAACATATGAAATGTAAAATTTTTAATAGAAATGAAATAATAAAAATTATATAAGAAATATATAATTATTTATAATTAAATGTTAAATATTTAACTAAAAATAAAAATATAAAATTAAATAAAAAGTTTATTTTTAATATTGTATAATATAAACTTTAATACTTAAAATTAAAAATTGAAAAATATTAAAAATATATAAATATTATAAATATTAAATTTATGAAATATGAAACAAAAAATAATATATCAATTAATATCGAAGATGAACTTCAACAATCTTATCTAGACTACGCAATGTCGGTTATTATTGGAAGAGCTCTTCCAGATGTCCGTGACGGGCTAAAACCAGTACATAGAAGAATACTATTTGCCATGAATATTTTAGGAAATGATTGGGATAAACCACATAAAAAATCAGCAAGAATTGTTGGAGATGTAATAGGTAAATATCACCCTCATGGTGATAATGCAGTATATGAAACTATTGTTAGGATGGCACAACCATTTTCGTTACGTTATATGTTAATAGATGGCCAGGGTAACTTTGGGTCTATAGACGGAGATTCAGCTGCAGCAATGCGTTATACTGAAATAAGAATGACAAAAATAGCACATGAGTTATTATCTGAACTAGAAAAAAATACAGTTGATTACATATCAAATTATGATAATACAGAAAAAATACCAAATATTTTACCAAGTAGAATACCTAACCTACTCATTAATGGATCTTCAGGAATTGCAGTAGGGATGGCAACTAATATTCCACCACATAATATAACAGAAGTAATAAATGCTTGCTTGCAATATTTAGATAATAAAAATATAAGTATAGAAGAATTAATGAAATTCATACCAGGTCCAGATTTTCCAACAGCTGCTATTATAAACGGAACAAAAGGAATTAAAGAAGCATACAATACTGGTAAAGGAAAAATATATATTCAAGCACGTGCAAAAATACAAAATAATAAAAAGAATGGAAAAGAAACTATTATTATTAATGAAATTCCATACCAAGTTAATAAAGCAAAACTTGTAGAAAAAATATCAAATCTTATTAAAGAAAAAAAAATTGAAGGAATAAGCAATTTACGAGATGAATCAGATAAAGATGGTATGAGAATTGTAATTAATATAAAAAAAAATACAATAGGAAAGATTGTGTTAAAAAAATTATATTCATTAACTCAATTACAAACATCATTTGGAATAAATATGGTTGCCTTACATCAAGGAAAACCAAAAACTTTATCTCTAAAAGAGATATTATCATCATTTTTAGAACATCGTAAAGAAATAATAATAAGAAAAACAACATTTGAATTACAAAAAACAAAAGAAAAAATTCACATTTTAGAAGCATTAATAATAGCAATACAAAATATTGATACAATAATAAAAATATTACAAAATTCTTTAACACCAAAAGAAGCAAAAAACATCTTACTATCAAAATCATGGAATACAATATTTAAAAATAAAAATAATAATATTAAAACAATAAAAAATATTAATAACAAAAAAAATAATAACGAACAAAATGATAAAAATAATGAAATACAAAAAATAACTTACAAATTAAGCAATAAACAAGCAAAAGAAATATTAAATCTAAAACTACAAAAATTAACTAATTTAGAACACGAAAAAACATTCAATGAATATAATGAAATGATAAAAAAGAAAAATAAACTCTTTTATGTATTACAAAATCCAGAAAATGTAAAAAAAATAATGAAAGATGAATTAATTTCAATAAAACATAAATACAATGACATAAGAAGAACAAAAATAATTATAAAACAATCAAAAATAAAAACAGAAGACCTAATTAACAAAAAAAAAGTTGTTGTAACATTATCACATCAAGGATATGTAAAATATCAACCTATAACAGACTATGAAGCACAAAAACGTGGTGGGAAAGGAAAATCAGCAACAAATATTAAAAACAAAGATTTTATAACTTCTATATTAGTAACTAATACTCATGACACTATCTTATTATTTTCTAATTTAGGTCAAGTATATTGGATGAAAGTATATCAATTACCAGAATCAAATAGAACATCAAGAGGTAAACCAATAATAAATTTACTACCATTAAAATTAAATGAAAGAATTACTAATATTTTACCAATAACAAAACATGAAAAAGCTACAAATATACTTATGGCTACTGAAAATGGAAAAATAAAAAAAACACCTTTTAATGAATTTATCAATCCAAGAAATACTGGAATAATTGCAATTCACCTTAACCCTGAAGATAAATTAATTGGAGTAGACCTAACAAACGGTAAAAATGATATAATGTTATTTTCTTCATACGGTAAAGTAGTTAGATTTTCTGAAAAACAAATACGTAATATGGGAAGAAAAGTTATAGGAATAAAAGGAATTAATTTACAAAAAGGGGATAAAGTAGTATCTTTGATAATTCCAAAAAACACAAGCCCAATTTTAACAATAACAAAAAACGGATATGGAAAAAGAACAGAACAATCAGAATATCCAACAAAATCTAGAGCAACTCAGGGAGTAATATCAATTAAAGTAACATCAAGAAATGGAAAAGTTGTTGGAGCTATACAAGCAGAAAACAAAGACCAAATTATCATTATTACAGATTCAGGAAAATTAGTTCGTACTCGTGTTTCTGAAATTAATATCGTAAGTAGAAACACACAAGGAGTTAGATTAATAAGAACAATAGATAACGAACATGTAGTAGGAATACAAAGAATTCCATAAAATATATACCAAACAAAATTTGAAAAATAAAAATTATGCAAATAAAGTTTGTAAAAATATATAAAACATTTAAATAAAATAAAATTATTAAAATATTTAAAATAAAATACTAAAAACAAATAATATTTAATTTTAAATAAAATTTCATTGTCTTAAATAAAAATGATATTTAAAAATAAAAAAATTTAGAACTTAAATAAATATTAGAATATTAGAACTATACAAAATAACAAAATATATACAAAACATAAAAAATTTTACATTATCAAAAAAAATAAAAAACAAAAAATAAAAATTAAAAACCATTAAAATTTATATAAAATAAATATATAACATAATCAATAAATATATTCATATAATAAAATTATAAAAATATAACAAATAAAAAAAAAAATTTACAAATAAAATATATATGAAAAAAAAATCTTTTTATCAAGAAAACAATATTAATGATATTAAAGTACCACCACATTCTACAGAAGCTGAACAATCAATTTTAGGATGCCTAATGTTAGATAATAATAGATGGGAAAACATAATAGAAAAAATAAATAGTAACAATTTCTTTAATTATTCTCATAAATTAATTTTTAAGGAAATGCAAAATTTATCAGAAATAGGAAAACCAATAGATTTAATTACACTTTCAGAGTCACTTGAACAAAATGGAAAATTGAAAATGATAGGAGGATTTTCCTATCTTGCCGAACTATCAAAAAATATACCAAGCGCTGCCAATATTTCAGCATATGCAGACATAGTAAGAGAAAGGGCTATAATACGTGAAATTATCACAACAGCTAATGAAATTGCAGATGCTGGATATAACCCACAAGGTAAAAATGCAGAAAATATATTAGATTTTGCAGAATCAAAAATTTTTCAAATAGCTGAACAACAAACAAACAAAAATCAAGGACCAAAAAACATTAATCTCATATTAAAAAAAACAGTAAAAGAAATTGAAAAAATATATCAAAAACCGTACAACAACGGAGTAACAGGAATATCAAGTGGATACAAAGATATAGACAAAAAAACTTCAGGTTTACAAAAATCAGACTTAATAATAATAGCAGCAAGACCTGCAATGGGAAAAACAACATTTGCCATAAATTTATGTGAAAATATTTCTATAAAAGAAAACAAACCCGCATTAATTTTTAGTTTAGAAATGTCAAATAAACAAATTATGATAAAAATTTTATCATCTTTATCTAGAGTAAACCAAACAAAAATAAGAACAGGTAAACTAAAAAATGAGGACTGGAATAAAATTTATAACACAATTGATATTTTATTAAAAAAAAACAATATATACATAGATGATTCTTCAGATTTAACACCAATTACATTAAGATCACGAGCTAGAAGAATATTCAAAGAACACGGTGGTTTAAGCGTCATAATGATAGATTATCTACAACTCATGAGAGTTCCATCATTGGCATATAATAGAACATCAGAAATAACAGAAATATCAAGATCATTAAAAGGATTAGCAAAAGAATTAGAAGTGCCAATTATAGCATTATCACAATTAAATAGAAGTTTGGAACAAAGATCAGATAAAAGACCAATAAATTCTGATTTGCGGGAGTCTGGTTCAATTGAACAAGACGCAGACCTAATAATGTTTATTTATAGAGATGAAATATATAATGAATCTAGCACAATGAAAGGAATAGCAGAGATAATTTTAAGTAAACAAAGAAATGGACCAATTGGTACAATACGATTAACATTTAATGGGCAATGGTCAAGATTTGATAATTACATAAATATTACAAATTAAAAAATTAATTCTATACAATTAAATTTTCTATAAAAATCTAAATAAATTAAATATTAAAATATTTAAAATAAAAATTAACATAAATATTATTAAAATTTATTACTATATATTTTATGAAAATACAAATAAAAATACAAAAATACATAAAATAACATTTTAATTTATTAAATTTAATTTTTAAAACAATATCAAAATATTTTAATATTATATATATACTAAATGCAATATTTAAAATTATATAAATAATTTTATTATAATAAAATATATAAATAAAAATTCTATTTTAAACAAAATTAATATTTTAAATTTTTAAAATAAATTAAATAAAAAAAAATTATTAAAAAATATAAATAAATATATGTATAATAAAAAAATAAACATACTTACATACAAATAAAAATAATAAAATTAAAATATTTATGTATCTTTCTCTAATATATCAAAAAAAATAAATATTTCATTAATATAAAACAAATAAATTTAGGAATTAATATGAGCAAAGGAATTAATAAAGTAATTTTAATAGGAAATTTAGGACAAGATCCAGAAATACGATATATACCTAATAGTGAAACTGCAATTGCAAATATAAATCTAGCAACTTCAGAAAATTGGAAAGATAAAAAAACTGGAAACATAAAAGAAAAGACAGAATGGCACAAAATAGTACTATTTGGAAAATTAGCAGAAATAGCAAAAGAATTTTTACATAAAGGTTCACAAATTTATATTGAAGGGTCATTACAAACACGAAAATGGAAAGACCAATATGGTCAAAACCATTACATAACAGAAATAATAGTTAACATGAATGGAACAATGCAAATGTTAGGAAATAAAAAACAACCTAACCTAAAAATAAAAAACATAGACAACAACACAAATAAAACAACAATAAAACAAGAAAAAACAAAAAATGAAAAAACATTTCAAGAAACAGATAACTTATCTTCTATAATGGACTTTGAAGATGATATTCCATTTTAAATTATTTTAAACATATTTAAATTTACTAATTCAACATTAAAATATAAAAAATCTAATGAAATATAATAAATTTGATAAAAATTTACATAAAATTTATAGAATAAAAATTAATAATATTAACAATAACTTTAAATCAAATCAGTTAATAGGTAATAAAATTCTATAAAACTATAATAAATAGTTATTTAAATAACAAAATATGTATTTTAATATAATGATTAAATATTCCAATAATTAAAAAACATTATACAAATTATTAATAAAAATTTAAAAATAAAAATCTATTTACATTTAAATAATAACATAATAAATGTTTTAACAAAATGATAAATTTATTAAGGTAAAAAAAAAATAAAATATGATTAATCATTATAATAAACTAAAGGTAATCTAGATTCTTTCCATTCAAAAATACCACCCTTAAGAACATATACATTTTTAAAACCATTTAATAATAAATATTCTGCAGAATTACGTGAAAAAAAACCATGATTACAAACAACAATAATATGTTTATCTTTCATTTTACATAAATTACCAAACTTTTTTAATTTAATATCTTCAGAAACTAAATTAACACTATTAATAATATGACCTTTATAATATTCATTCCTATCACGCAAATCAACAACAACAGCTGATTTTTTATTAATCAAATAAATAACATCAATACAAACAATTTCTTTAATTTTAGAAAAATATACTCTAAAAATAATAAAAACTAAAACAGAAAACAATGTTAACCATATTATTGCAAGAATTATATGATTCAAAAAAAATTGAACAAATTTATCCATATTAATACCAAATAAAAAATTTAACAAAGTAATATTATAAATATAAAAGATAAAAAATAAAATACAAAAATCAAAAAACATTAAATTTAAACAATTAAAAATTAAACAATATAATAATATAAATTACTTTATAATATATAAAACAACAAATAAAATATTTATAAAATAATAACATTATGAAAACAACAAATTTATTAATATAAAATATGAAATTTAGATAATTAAAAATATAACTAAAATTTATATTTTATAAACTTTTATTATAAATAAACTTCAATTTTAAATTTAAAAATCCTATATTATTAATTTAATTCACATTAAAATTAAAACATATTATTATAATATTTTATTAATACATTAAATATTGATAAAATTATTAAAATACAAATTGATTTTTTAATACTATTTACATAGTATTATATTAAATATTAATAATGTTTTATTTAAATTAAATTAATAAATATAAAAATACTATTTGTGTAATTTAATACAAATTTTATTATTTTAAAATTAAAAACAATAACAAAAAAAATTTATAATAACAATATATTAATTTTAATAACTATCAAAATACAAATAATAAAATTAAATATGCAAACTAAATTTATGAGTAAATAATACTATGACAAACAAGCTAAATTCACTAAAAAAAATAACAACAATAGTAACAGATAGTAGTAACATACAAGATATTAAACATTTTAAACCACAAGATGCAACAACAAACCCATCACTAATTTTAAATGCTATACAAAAAACAACAGAATACCAACATCATATAAATAATGCTATACAAATAGCAAAATTAAAATATAAAACAAAAAATGAACAAGCAAAACACGCAGCAGAACAATTAGCAGTAAATATTGGCACAGAAATATTAAAAATAATTCCAGGAAAAATATCTACAGAAATAGATTCACATTTATCATACAACATAGAAAAAAGTATCAATAAATCAAAGGAAATAATAAAATTATATAACAAAGCAAATATTAATAATAACCGCATATTAATAAAACTAGCAGCAACATGGCAAGGAATAAAAGCAGCTGAAATATTGGAAAAAGAAGGCATACATTGTAATCTTACATTATTATTTTCTTTCGCTCAAGCTAAAGCATGCGCCGAAGCTGGAGTTTATTTAATTTCACCATTTGTAGGAAGAATATTAGACTGGTATAAAAATACTTACCCTAAAAAAATCTTCACAAAAAAAAATGATCCAGGTGTAAAATCATTAACAAAAATATATCAATATTATAAAAAATATAATTATGAAACAATAATTATGGGAGCTAGTTTCAGAAATATAGAAGAAATATTATCATTAGCTGGATGTGACAAATTAACAATTTCACCTCATCTTTTAAAAGAATTAGAAAACACTAAAGGAAAAGTAGAAAAAAAATTACACATTGAAAAAAACCTAATACAACAAAAAAAACCAGAAAAACTAAATGAAGAAGAATTTTTGTGGCAACATCATCAAGACACAATGGCTATAAATAGTCTATCACAAGGAATAATAAATTTTGCAAATGATCAAAAAAAATTACAATATATATTATTTAAAATGATTTAAAATTTAAACATCATAAAAATAATTAAAAAACATAACAAAATTTACAGATACTAAAAAAATTTAAAAATACAAAAATAAAAGAAATAAAAAAATATGTTAAATATTAAATAATTAAATTATCTACAACAATTTTTTTAAAGCATTATTTTTATATTAAAATTAATATAAAAAAAATTAAAAAAATAATTAATAACAATATTAAACATAACATAATAAATATTATAACAATATATAACAAATAACTAAATTTATATTAAACATAATAAAATACATAAAAATATACAAAACAAAATATAAAATAATAAATCTTTATAAAAAACATTTAATAAAATAATAATAAAAAAATTATAATTTAAACGTATAAAACAAATATTTATTTTTTTTTGTTTTACCCCTTGATGCAGGATTGGTATGACCCCATCTTATAACTTATTGGATACAATTAATTTAATTAAAAAAATATTTAATTAAAATTTTAATAACTTATAAACGTTTAAAACTTAAAATAAATATTTTAATAAAACAAAACAATAAAATAATATAAAAAATAATTTTAAATTCTGGAGATACACTAAATGGCAAAAATAATTGGAATCGATTTAGGAACAACAAATTCCTGTATCGCAATAATTGAGGGTAATAAACCAAAAGTACTTGAAAACAGTGAAGGTGACCGTACAACTCCATCTATTATTGCTTACACCGAAGAAGGAGAAATTTTAGTTGGACAACCTGCTAAAAGACAATCAATAACAAATCCAAAAAATACATTGTTTGCTATTAAACGACTTATTGGACGTCGATTTCATGACAAAGAAATACAACGTGATGTCAATATTATGCCTTACAAAATAATCGCTTCGAAAAACGGAGATGCTTGGCTAGACATAAAAGGACAAAAAATGGCACCTCAACAAGTTTCTGCAGAAATACTAAAAAAAATGAAAAAGACTGCAGAAGATTATTTAGGAGAATCAATAACTGAAGCAGTAATAACTGTTCCAGCATATTTCAATGATACACAAAGACAAGCAACAAAAGATGCAGGAAGAATAGCAGGATTAGATGTAAAACGTATAATTAATGAACCAACTGCAGCAGCACTAGCTTATGGGTTAGATAAAGAAACTGGAAATAGAACTATTGCAGTATATGATTTAGGAGGTGGAACATTTGATATTTCAATAATTGAAATAGATAATGTTGATGGTGAAAAAACATTTGAAGTACTTGCAACAAATGGTGATACACATTTAGGAGGAGAAGATTTTGATAGTAAACTTATCAATTATTTAGTAAATGAATTTATAAAATATCAAGGAATAGATTTAAAAAATGACCCCTTAGCTATGCAACGCTTAAAAGAAGCTGCAGAAAAAGCAAAAATTGAACTTTCTTCTACACAACAAACTGATATAAATCTTCCATATATTACTGCTGATTCTACTGGTCCAAAACATATGAATTTAAAAATGACTCGTGCTAAATTAGAATCACTAGTTGAAAAATTGGTTAACAACACATTAGAACCAGTAAAAATTGCTCTAAAAGATGCAGGATTATCAATTTCTGATATTAAAGATGTAATTTTAGTAGGAGGGCAAACTCGTATGCCACTTGTTCAAAAAAAAGTTACTGATTTCTTTAAAAAAGAACCAAGAAAAGATGTAAATCCTGACGAAGCTGTTGCAATTGGAGCAGCAGTACAAGGTGGTGTATTAACAGGAGATGTAAAAGATGTATTACTCTTAGACGTAACTCCATTATCATTAGGAATCGAAACAATGGGTGGGGTAATGACAACATTAATTGCAAAAAACACTACAATTCCAACAAAACATAGTCAAGTTTTTTCAACAGCAGAAGATAATCAATCAGCAGTAACAATACATGTTTTACAAGGTGAGAGAAAACGAGCAATTGATAATAAATCTTTAGGTCAATTTAATCTGGATGGTATTGCGCCAGCAATGAGAGGAATACCTCAAATTGAAGTAACATTTGATATTGATGCAGACGGAATTTTACATGTATCTGCAAAAGACAAAAAAAGTGGAAGAGAACAAAAAATTACAATTAAAGCATCTTCTGGATTAAAAGAAGAAGAAATAAAAAAAATGGTACAAGAAGCTGAAGCAAATGCTGAATCTGACCGTAAATTTGAGGAATTAGTACAAATTAGAAATCAAGGCGATCATTTATTACATAGTACTCGTAAACAATTAAAAGAATTAGAAAAAGAACTAAATAAAGAAGATAAAACAAAAATTCAAAATGCATTAAACAATCTAGAATCTACATTAAAACAAGAAGATAAAAAAAATATAGAAGAAAAAATACAAGAATTAATTAAAGTATCAAATAAATTAATAGAAGTAGCACAAAAACAAGAAAAACATAGATCAAAAAATGAAAATAAAAAAACAGAAAAATGTGAAAATGTAGTTGATGCTGAATTTGAAGAAATTAAAGAAAAAAATAAAGATCAAAAAGATCAAAAAAAATGATATATAATTTTAGTTTACTTAATAAAATTATTATTTTTAAAATATATATCAAAATAATATTAAACTAATAAAATTGGGATCAATAAAAAATAATGTCGAAATTAGACTACTATGAAATTTTAGGAATTTCCAAAAATGCAGGAGATCGAGAAATCAAAAAAGCCTATAAACGTCTAGCAATAAAATTTCACCCAGATAGAAACCCTGGAAATAAATATGCTGAAGCAAAATTTAAAGAAATAAAAGAAGCATATGAAGTATTAAGTAATACCAAAAAAAGAAATATGTATGACCAATATGGTCATTCTGCATTTGAACAAGGAATAAATAACGGGGGTGGGTTTAGTAGTACTACTGTAGAAGGAGATTTCGGGGAAATTTTTGGTGATGTTTTTGGAGATATATTTGGAAATAATAGAAGAAAAAGAACAAAAAGGGGGTCAGATTTACAATATAATATAGAATTATCATTAGAAGAAGCTGTAAAAGGAACAACAAAAAAAATAAATATTCCTACTTTAGAAACTTGTAATATTTGTAATGGTAGTGGTTCTAAACCAGGAACAACATATGTATCATGTAAAACATGCCATGGACATGGACAAATACAAATGCAGCAAGGATTTTTCACTATTCAACAAACTTGCCCTAATTGTCACGGGGATGGAAAAATTATTCAGTATCCTTGTAACACTTGTAATGGCCATGGTAGAGTAGAAACATTAAAAACACTATCAATAAAAATTCCAGAAGGTGTTGATGATGGTGATCGTATTAGATTATCTGGAAAAGGTGAAGCTGGTAAAAATGGAGTACAAAATGGTGATCTATATATACAAATTAAAATAAAAAAACATAACATATTTGCAAGAGAAAATAATGATCTTTACTGTGAAGTACCAATTAATTTTGCCATGGCTGCACTAGGAGGTGAAATTGAAGTACCAACTTTAAATGGAAAAGTTGGTTTAAAAATTCCATCAGAAACACAAAGCGGGAAACTACTACGAATAAGAGGTAAAGGGGTAAAATCTATCAGAAACGGAAAACAAGGTGATTTATTATGTAGAATAATAGTAGAAACTCCAGTAAATCTTAATGAAAAACAAAGACAATTATTGAAAAAACTGGAATTAAGCTTTGGAGGACCAAAGGGTAATCAAAATAGTCCTAGATCAAAAAGTTTTTTTGATGGAGTAAAAAAATTTTTTGATAATCTAACAAGATAGAAATATATTAATAAAATTTGAAAACAAAAACAAAACTTAATAAAATATAAATACGAAATAAAATTTAATACTTTAAATAAAAATTAATATCGTACTTACATATTATTTATTTTTAATGCCAAATTAGATTTGAAACGAGATGCTTTGTTTTTGTGTAATAAATTCTTATTAGCCTGACGATCTAATATTGACTTCAAAAATGAAAAATTATTTTCAGCTTTACATTTATCACCTGAATTAATAGAAGAAATAACTCTTTTTATTAAAGTTTTAATCATAGATCGTCTACTAATGTTAAATTTTCTTTTTTTTTCAGATTGAATAATACTTTTTTTATTTGATTTAATATAAACCATAAAATAATTATTTTTTCTTTATATAATTTAAAAATTTTAGAAAATAGATAGAATATCATAACTTACATAAAATAACAAAAAAATTACAAAATATTTATTATAAATTTTAATTTGAAAATTTAATTTTTATAACTAAACTTAATATTATAAAATAAAAATATTATTAATACAAATTATTTATTTTTAAAATTTATCTTAATTAAACATTTTTAAATAAATTAAAAACAAAATAATTCATATATTTAATAAATATATTTAAAAATATAATGAAACATTCAAAAAATATACACATCCAAACTATTATAAAATAATAAAAATATAAAATATTTTAAAAAAATAAATATTATGGTAAAATGCAAAAGTTTAAAATGATATATTCACAAAATTAAAATTCTTTAATACTTGAAAACAAAATAATAAAAAAAATAAAATATTATATATAATGCATGAAAACACAATATTTATTAATAAAATTTAAAAATATAATTTCTATTAATACTAAAATTTAACAAAAAATCAAATACACCATTAACAATAACAAATATTTTTACTATTTTAAAATATCAAATATTAAAACAAAAATAAAATATTTTAAAATACTTATTTATTTATAAATATATAAATAAAAATATTACAAAAATTAAATAATAAAAAATATATAACAGATTTATATAAAAATAATAAAAATTTATAGTCTAAATATTAAAACAAACACTTAAAAATTACAAAAAAATATAATATAAAAAATAATAAAATAAAAATTTAATTTAAATTATAAATAAAAAATAAAAAATGCAAAAAACAAATTATAAAAATACTTTAAACATGCCAGAAACAAAATTTCCAATGAAAGGTAACTTACAAAAAAAAGAACAAGAAATTTTAAAAGAATGGAATCAACAAAACCTATATAAAAAAATTCGTGAATCCAAAAAAGGAAAAAAAATCTTTATTTTACATGATGGACCTATATATGCAAACGGAAATATACATATTGGTCATGCAATTAACAAAATATTAAAAGATATAATTATTAAAGAAAAAGGATTAATGGGATATGACGCGCCATATATACCTGGATGGGATTGCCATGGATTACCAATAGAAATTGAAGTAGAAAAAAATATCAAAAAATTAGGAAAAAAAATTAATTCTTACAAATTCAGACAATCATGTCAAGAATATGTCAAAAAACAAATAATAAAACAAAAAAAAGATTTCATACAATTAGGAATAATAGGAGATTGGGAAAATCCATATTTAACAATGGATAAAATAACAACAGCAAATACAATTAGAACACTAAAAAATATTATTTCTAATAAACAAGTATATCAAGGAATTAAACCAACATATTGGTGTATTAACTGTTCTTCTACATTAGCAGAATCAGAAATCGAATATAAAAACACAAAATCTTTATCAATATATTGTATATTTCAAATAAATGAAATTGAAAAAATTACCAAAATATTTAAAACTCCAATTTTCTACAATAGAATATCATTAATAGTATGGACTACAAATCCATGGACATTACCTGGTAATCAGGCTATATCTATTCACCCGGAACAATATTATCAATTAATTAAAATAAATAAACAAATAATAATTATTAATGAAAAACTTGTTGATACCATAATACAAAAAATTAAAATTAAAAATTGGAAAATATTAAGTACTATTAAAGGAAAATACTTAGAAAACATAAAATGCCAACACCCTTTTATGAAACTTACAATACCAATTGTATTAGACAATAATATAACTAACAAAATAGGAACAGGTTTAGTACATATTGCTCCAGGTCATGGTTTAATAGATTATATGATTTCTAAAAAATACAAATTAAAAATAATTAATTTAATAAATGAAAATGGAATATATACATCAGACGTTTTCAAAAAATTAAATGGATTTAATATAAAAGAAGTAAATAATAAAATAATAAAAATTTTAAATGAAACAAACACTCTATTTTACATAGATAATATAAAACATTCTTATCCACATTGCTGGAGACATAAAACAAAAGTAATTTTCCGTTCAACACCACAATGGTTCATTAAAATACCAAAAAAAAATATTTTAGATTCATCAGATAAAACATTACTTGATCAAATTCATTGGAATCCAAAATGGGGAAAATCAAGAATAAAAACAATGATGATTAATTGCCCTGATTGGTGTATTTCAAGACAAAGAACATGGGGAACACCATTACCATTATTTATACATAAAAAAACAAAAAAATTACACCCAAATACCATAAATATTATGGAAGATATAGCAAAAATGATAGAAAAACATGGAACACAAGCTTGGTGGAATATTAAAACGGAAAAAATTCTTAACAATAAAGATTCTATTAATTACAGTAAAATAACAGATACATTAGATGTTTGGTTTGATTCTGGATCTACATACTTTACTGTAATAAAAACAAGACCAGAATTTATGAAAAATACACCAAATATATATTTAGAAGGACATGATCAATATAGAGGGTGGTTTATGTCATCTTTAATCATATCAAATGCTATAGAAAAAAAACCACCATATCATAAAATAATTAGTCATGGATTCGCTGTTGATAAAGATGGATATAAAATGTCCAAATCAAAAGGTAATATAATACAACCAAAAAGCATTACAAATAATTTTGGTGCAGATATACTTAGATTATGGATAGCTTCTATAAATTATACAAACGAAATTACTATTTCAAATAAAACTATTAAACATACAATAGATATTTATAGAAAAATTAGAAATACATCCAGATTTTTATTAGGAAATTTATATGATTTTGATCCAAATTTACATATTGTTAAAAAAAAAAATATGATTGCAATAGATCGTTGGGCCATAAGTTATACTAATAAAATACAAAAAAAAATCATTTCTTTATATGAAATATACGATTTTCACAATGTAATAAAAAATATCATGAAATTTTGTTCAATTAAAATGAGTTCATTTTATTTAGATATTATAAAAGATAGACAATATACAACAAAAAAAAACAGTAATAATAGAAGAAGCTGTCAAACAGCAATTTATCATATCATTGAATCACTAGTAAGATGGATATCCCCAATAATATCATTTACAGCTCATGAAATATGGAATTTCATCCCAGGAAAAAGAAAACAATTTGTTTTCACAGAAACATGGTACTCAAATTTATTTTCAATAGAAAATACAGAAAAATTAAATAATGAATATTGGAAATTAATACAAAAAATCAGAAATGAAATTAATAAAATAATAGAAAAAGAAAAAAACAAAAAAACAATTAATTCTCCACATGAAGCCAACGTAATATTATACGCAAAACCAAAACTTGCTAAAAAATTAAAAATATTAAGTACAGAATTATATTTCGCATTATCAACAGCATCTGCTAAAATAGAGAAATATGAAAATGATTACAAAAATATAGCTACAAAATGTCAAGAAATAAAAGAACTAAAAATATTAATAATAAAAACAACAAAAAAAAAATGTCCAAGATGTTGGAATTTTACTAAAACAAATACAAAAAATACAATGAAATACTCAGAAATATGTGAAAGATGCATTAACAATATATATGGTTCTGGAGAAAAAAGAAAATTTATTTAGATTTTTATAAAAAAAATAAAATATGTAAATTTTTAATTTACTATCTATTAATAGTATCAATTTTATTGATAGATTTAAAAACGAAGAAATATATTCAAACAAATTTAAATATTCAAGAAATAATATTTATTACAAAAAATATCAATATTACATATAAAAATAATACTGGAATTATCTTTGGATGTTTTAAAAACCAAATAGAACACAACCAAAAAATAATTATAATAATATCTATTATTACTGTAATAATATTACTAATCATTTTACATAAAAACAAAAATACAAATAATATAGGTTATATACTAATAATAAGTGGTATCCTTGGAAATTTATTGGATAGACTAGTAAATAAATCAGTAATAGATTTTATAGATTTACATATAAACAACTATCATTTTCCGACATTTAATATATCAGATATTAGTATATTTATTGGAACAAATCTAATAATTTTATAAATTAGATTAAAAATACAAAAACATTATACAAAATCTTCGTATTTCATTTAATTAAATATTAAAAATTAAAAAGTAAAAATTATACATTAAATTTTGGTTTTGTCACTAATATAATTAGATAATAAACAAAAATCTTTCACGCTTAAATTTTCAGCTCTAGAAAAAATATTAATTTTAATTTTTTTTAACTCTTCAATAGTAAAAAAACGACATAAACTGTTCTTCAATATTTTACGACGATAACTAAAAACACAATTAAGTAAATTATTAAAATTATTTAAATTTTCTACAAATACATCAGGAAAAATTAAAGGTACAAAACGAACAACTATGGAATAAACTTTTGGTGATGGTTTAAAAGAAGAAGGATGTATGTCAAAAAACAAAAAAACATTATAATAATATTGAATTATTATACTTAATTTCCCATAAAATTTACTATTAGGTTTTGCTGCTAAACGATACGCAATTTCTTTCTGTAATACAAAATACATATCATGTACAAAATTTCTATATTTAGATAAATACAATATTATTGACATAGCATTATTATAAGGTAAACTACCAAATATCCTCAATAATTTTTTCTTTTTGTAATATAAAGAATAAAAATCAAATTTCCTAACATCCATTTCTAATATTATAACATTTTTTTTAAATAAATCCATACATAATAACATATTAACTAAATCTTTATCTATTTCAATGACAGTAAGTTCATCAACATAACAAGACATAACTTTAGTTAATGCACCAAGCCCAGGACCAATTTCTACCATAATATCATCATATTTTGGTTTAATAACATTTATTATACTTAAAATATCATCTTTATTGAATAAGAAATTTTGACCAAACTTCTTCTTAATTTTATGATTTTTATAAATGTAAAGAGACATAAAAACATAAATGTATTCGTATTAAATTTCATATTGAGTATATTGTACTCAATAATATTTATATGTACAGTTATTAATTAAAAAATATTTAATAGAAATAAATCGATTAATTGAATATAACTAAAAATTAATATTATTATCAAAAAAATTAAATATTTTTTTAAAATTTAAAATATTAATAAAAAATAAATATTTTAAATTAAGTTAATTTTAAGATTAAAATTATTAAATATTAATTAAACTAATTTATATATCTTTTTCTTTTTAAGAATAAATTAATTTAAATGAATACTATTATAAAATAATAAATACATAATTTATCAAGGTAAAAAATAAATACAGATTGTTTTTTGAAAGTTTTTAAATTATTTAAATATTTTATTGAATTGAACTACCTATTAAGTAAAGTAATAAATTTTTAAAAAATTAATTTTTAAAATATTGACCTACTAATTTAGTAAATTCAATATACTTATATATTAAAATGTTACTTTTTTGATATTTTATTTTTTTATCTGTTTTTTTAGAATTCTTATGTAAGTTTTATATTTTATCATTTTACATCTAAGTAATTATATTCTTATATAATAATAAAAACATATTAATTTGTAAATATTAAATTAATTTTTATTTTTTTAATTTTATTTATATATTTAATATTATTTGTTTTCTTTTATGTTTTTATTATAGA
>JABYQB010000005.1 GCA_024648785.1 Candidatus Westeberhardia cardiocondylae
TTTTTAATAATGAAATGTAATAATTTTATTATATTTATTCATCAAATAAAATTAAATATAAATTTAATACTCTAATATTAAATTATCTATTTAAATAATTTTAATTGTTTTCGTTATATAGTATCTATATATCTTATAATATAAGATAAAAGTAAATATTTTGTTATATATTTTAATACATTAAAATTAAAATTTTATATATAAATTTTATGATTTATCTTAATAATATAGTTCATTATATGAAATAAATTATTTACTATTTTAATTTTTAAAATAAAATTGTTTTATTTTATAAAATTCTTTATAGGAGCATTATTATAAATGTCAAAACAACAAGTTGGAATTATTGGAATGGCAGTAATGGGGTTAAATTTATCATTAAATATTGAAAAACATGGATATAGTGTATCTATTTTTAATAGATCTAAACAAAAAATTGATAAAATTATTAATGAAAATCCAGGCAAACAATTGTTTCCTTGTTATACAATTGAGGAATTTGTACATTCTTTAAAAAAACCAAGATTTATTATTTTAATGGTTAAAGCAGGAAAGGTTACAGATTATGTTATTAATTTAATTAAACCACTATTAGAAAAAAATGATATTATTATGGATGGTGGAAATGCTTTTTATAAAGATACTATTCGTAGAGAGAAAGAATTATTAAAAAACGGTTTATATCTTCTTGGTGCAGGTATTTCAGGTGGTGAAGAAGGTGCTTTACATGGTCCATCAATAATGCCTGGTGGTGAAAAATACGCTTATAAAGTTGTATCACCAATTTTAAAGAAAATTGCTGCTAAAACAGATAATGGAGAAAAATGCGTAACTTATATCGGTCCTAATGGATCCGGACATTATGTTAAGATGATACATAATGCTATTGAATATGCAAACATGCAATTAATTTCAGAAACTTATTTTTTATTAAAAAATTTACTAAATTTAACTAATAATAAAATATCAAATATTTTTGAAACATGGAATAAAGGAGAATTAAATAGTTATTTAATAAAAATAACTAGTAATATTCTTATTAAGAAAGATGATAAAAACAATTATTTATTAGATAAAATATTAGATATTGCTGATAATAAGGGTACAGGTAAATGGGCAAGTCACGACGCATTAAATCTTAATGAACCATTAACCATAACAACGGAATCTGTATTTCACCGTTATATTTCTGCTTTAAAAACTGAAAGATTGATAGCTTCCAAAATATTTCATGGACCTAAATTAATTAATGAAAAAATTAATGTAATTTCATGTATTGAAAAAATAAGAAAATCATTATATCTAGGGAACATTATATCATACTCACAAGGATTTTCTCAATTACAAAATATTTCTAAAAAAAATAAATGGAATTTAAATTATAAAAAAATCGCAAAGATTTTTAGAAAAGGTTGTATTATTCAATCAAAATTATTACATGAAATTATTCATGCTTATGAAAATCAAAGTTTAAATTTTATTTTAGAACCATATTTCAAAAATATCATAAATAATTACCAACAATCTTTACGGGATGTTGCAATATATGCAATAAAATTTGGTATTCCAATACCTGCTTTATATTCTGTAATTACTTATTATGATAGTTACAGAACTAAATTTTTACCAACTAATTTAATACAAGCACAAAGAGATTATTTTGGATCTCATTCTTATAAAAGAATTGATAAAAATGGATCTTTTCATACAAATTGGAAAAAGTAGTTTATGAAAAAAATTTTGTTACTTATGTTATTAAAACATCATTATTATTATGATACATTATATATTTTATAAAAGTTAATTATAAGATTATCCATCATTAAATATTTAAAAAACATGTTGCATAAATAAAAAATAATATTGTAAATATTATTACAAAATAAAATTTGACCATATTGGAGCATGATCAGAAGGTTTATTCATATTTCTAATATTATAATAAATTCCAGATGACTCTAATACGTTAATAAGAGGTTTTGTAGATAACAACAAATCAATGCGTAATCCAAGATTTTTTTTAAAACTATTAAATCTGTAGTCAAACCATGAATATTTATTATTTACTAAAGTATTAAAATATCTATAAGAATCAATTAAACCAAAATCCAATAAATTCTTTACCCAAGTTTGTTCTTCTGGTAAAAATCCACATTTTCCAGATTTTAACCAAAATTTATAAAGTAATCCTTTAATTCCAATATCTAAAAAATCTTGCGCAATATTCATATCACCCATAACAATTAATAAAGAATTTTTATTATGATATTTTTTTAGATATAAAATAAAATTTTTATAAAATTTTTTTTTTTCTAAAAATTTAATGCTATTTCTATACCCACCGTTAGGAAAATAAACATTTATTACAGTTAATATTCCTTTAGATGTTTCGAAATCAGCTTTAATTGTTCTTTTTTGACATAAATATATTTCATCTATTAATAACCCTTTATGTACCATTAAAGGTTTATTTTTACTTAATAAAGCAACTCCATAATAACTTTTTTGTCCATAATAATATAAATAATAATTATATTTTGATAGTATATCAATTGGAAAATCTTTATCCTGAACTTTAATTTCCTGTAAACCAATTACATCAGGATTTATTACTTGTATAATATGTTCTAACTGATGTATATGAGCACGTAATCCATTAATATTAAAAGAAATAAATTTCATATGCAATCTATTTATTTAGTACATCAAATGTAACGTAATTAATTTAATTAATTAAAATTATTTATATTTTAAATAAAATAATTTAAATAAAAAATTTAATATATTTCATATTATGAAGTTTTCAATATTAACATATTGTTAAAAGGTTTTTATATATTTATTAATATTAATATTTAAAATTATTATGTTAATTAACTTTTATTTATTAAAAATTATACAAATAATAACATTTATTTAAATTATCATATTATAATATTTGAATTATATAGATAATTTTATAAAATTATCTATATAATTATTAAAATAAATTATTTATTTTTAATTTTAAATCTTATTTGTAATAAAATTTTTATATTACTTTACAGTAAATTATTTAATTTTTCTAATTTATTTTTTTTAAATATTTGAGTTAAAAAATAATTTTATTATAGTAAATATTTATTATTTAACTTAATAAAAAATATTTATTTTTAAATATAAATTGTGAATTACAAAAATAAATATTCTTAAATATAAGAAAATTATTAAAACATTTTTATTATTTTTTTAAATTTTATTTAAATATTGTGAAATTTTTATAATAATTTTAATAATATTGTAATAAATAAAAAATTATGTATTTTATACAAAAAAATACAAAACAAATATTATTAAAATATTTAAGTAAATAAATTTATTTTTAATTTTTTTATAATATTTTTTATATAAAATAGTAATTATGGCAAAATTATATTTTTATTATTCCGCAATGAATGCTGGAAAATCTACAACATTATTGCAATCTTCATATAATTATGAAGAACTTGGAATGAAAACCATAATATTTACAGCAGAAATTGATAATAGATACATAAGAAGTACTATAAATTCTAGAATTGGACTTTTTTCTTATGCTAAAATTTTTAACAAAAATACAAATTTTTTTAAAAAAATAAAAGAAAAACACAAAAAAAAAACTATTCATTGTGTATTAATTGATGAATGTCATTTTTTAAATCGTAAACAAGTTAAAGAATTATGTAAAGTAGTAGATATATTAAATATACCAGTATTATGTTATGGATTACGTACCGACTTTAAAGCTAAACCATTTATAGGAAGTATATGGTTGTTAGCTTGGTCAGATAATTTAATTGAATTAAAAACAGTTTGTTTTTGTGGTAAAAAAGCAAATAGAGTTTTAAGATTGGATAAACATGGTAATGTAATTTTTAAAGGTAATCAAATATTGATAGGTGGAAATGAAAAATATATTTCTGTATGTCGTAAACATTTTAAAAAAAATACGTTTAATTAAAATAAAGTATTAAATTCAATAAAAATCAATAAATATTTATTTTTATAATATTTATTCAAATAAATCAATATTGTTACATCTTTAAAATATGAATATTTACAAAAATTTTTATCAAAAAATGTTTATCAATTATAATAATGGACTGAATAAATAAAAAAATTTTTCCATAATTTTTTTCCAATATGGTCTTCTTGACCAAGAAATTATTTCAAGCAATTTTGATTGCTCAATATATTTTTTTTGTACACGAATTAAATCTTTACTAAAATCTGAACTATCAATTATCAAAGTAATTTCAAAATTTATTAATAAACTACGAATATCTAAATTTACTGTACCAATAAAACTTAATTGATTATCTATTAAAATACTTTTTGTATGTAATAAACCTCCTGTAAATTGATATAATAATACCCCAGCTTCTAACAATTCAGTAAAAAATACACGACTTGCCCAATGTACTAATATTGAATCATTTTCAAAAGGTATAATAATATGTACTTTAACACCTCTTTGAGCAGCAGAACAAATTGCATATAATAAATCATTACTAGGAACTAAATATGGTGTTGTAATAATTAAAATCTTTCTTGCGGAATAAATAGATGTTAATAATACCTGTTGTATTATTTCTTTTGGATAATTTGATCCAGATGAAACAATTTGTATAACATGTTTGGAAAATTTTTTAATTGATACAACATTTAATTTTATTGGAAAAAATAAAATTCTTTCTCCAGTTTCTATTGCCCAATCACAAGAAAAACTTATTTTCATAAAAATAGTTACCGGTCCTTCCATACGTAACATGATATCAATCCATCTTCCTATACCAAAATTTTTTTTGAAAAATCTTGGATCAACCATATTCATGCTACCAATATATGAAATATAATTATCAATTAAAATCATTTTCTTATGTTGTCTTAAATCTATACGGCGAAAAAATATATCCAATATATTAATTTGTAAAGCTTTTATAATTATAATTCCAGCATCACGCATTTTATTATGATAAATACTATGAAAAAATTGCATACTACCAATAGAATCAAGTATTAATTTGCAACGAACACCTCTTTTCGATGCAGAAATTAAAGCATTTGTTACTTTATTAATTAACCCTTCAACTTTCCATGCATAAAAAACTATTTCAATATTTTTTTTAGCATATTTAATATCATGTATTAATTCATCTATAAAATCAAATGAATTCACTAATAATTTAATTTTATTACCAGTTAAACCATCTATACCCTGACTATGTTTACATAATTGAAAAACAGAGTAAGCTACATTACTATTTTTTTTA
This sequence comes from Candidatus Westeberhardia cardiocondylae, assembly GCA_024648785.1. Lineage (GTDB taxonomy): Bacteria > Pseudomonadota > Gammaproteobacteria > Enterobacterales > Enterobacteriaceae > Westeberhardia > Westeberhardia cardiocondylae_C. The sequence goes on from JABYQB010000005.1 coordinate 5,292, forward strand.
GTAAAAATGTATTTATAACTTTTCAAGTTTTCTATCCATTCTTTAGAAAAAGAACAAATAATTTTATTTTTATTTTTTATCTTTTTATCAATATTTAACTTTCCTAACAATATGTACAAAATAATTCCAATAAAAGGAAAAATATATAATATTGATAACCAAGAAATAAATTCTGATATTGTACATCTATTTATAAAGATATTTAAAATTATCTTAAAAGTTAACATCAAATATAAAAATAATAATAACCAATTCAATGTTGTATATATTAAGTCCATAAATATAAAGTCCTATTTATAATTCACAAAAATAAAATCATAATTATAAATAATATTTATTATTATTTTTATAATCTTTACTTATAAAAAATATTTTTTAAAATAAAAATTTTAATTATTTTAAATAATTTAATATTAAACATATTCTTGTTTAAACATATTAAATATTATAAATAATTAAAAATTTAAAAATACAAAAATTATATATTATTTCATATAAATTTTGTTTTAATAAAATATTTTAATTAAATAATAATATGTTTAAATTTATTAAACTACAGATATAGTATTACTCAATATTTAAACATTATAAATAAAATACTATTAATAAATTTTATTAATTTATTAATGAAATAATAAATATTTTATACATAAAATTATATAAAACTTAATGAATATTAAAATAATTATTAATTTTACAAATGAAAGTTTATTAATGTAAATTTTGAAATAAATGTAATTTAATAATAATTTTAAGATAAATAATAACTATTAATTACTTTAATATTACTATCAAATTCATAAACGAAAGGAGTAGCAGTAGGAATATTCAAGTTAATTAACTCATTTTCATTTAAACAACTTAAAAAGTTTATAATAGCACGAATAGAATTTCCATGGGCTGTTATCAAAATGCATTTACTAATTTTCATTCTTGGTATTATAATTTCATTCCAATATTTTATTACTCTGTGTTCTGTCAATTGCAAACTTTCACCTGTTGGTAATTCATCAATATTTATATTAGAATAACGAATATCTTTTCCTGGGAATTGTTTGTCGTTAATGTCTATTTTTGGTGGTAAAACAGAATAACTTCTACGCCATTTTTTTACTATATCTTTTCCATATACTTTTATAGTATCATATTTATTTAATCCTTGTAATTTACCATAATGTCGTTCATTTAATTTCCAGGATTTTTCTACTGATATCCACGCTTGATCTAATACATCTAAAATAATCCATAATGTATGTATAGCTCTTTTTAAATATGAAGTATAAGCAAAATCAAAAAAATATTTATGTTTTTTTAATAAAAAACCTGCATTTTTTGCTTCAAGTTTACCTTTTTCAGATAAATCTATATCAGTCCATCCAGTAAATTTATTTTCATAATTCCATTTACTTTCTCCATGACGTACTAATACTATTTTATTTTTTGAATCCATAATTTAATCTCCTGAAATTCCCATTAAAAAATTAACAATATTGTTAAATATTTTTAATTTTAAAAAACTTAAAAAAATAAATATAAAATTATTATAACATTTAAATTTAAATTTAATAAATCAAATTCTAAAATACTGAAAAAGTAACAAAATATAAATAAATTTTACAATATAAATTTAATATTTTTATATTAAAAAATATTTTTAATTTAATAAAATTATTAATTTAAAATTAATATTTACATAAAAAATAAAATTTATTTTTCAAAATTTACATAAATTTATTTTTTAACAAAAATATTTACAATATGTATCAAAAAATATATAATCAAGTCTTATATTTTTTATTTCCATAAAATTTAATAATTTTTTAAAACTTTACTATTTAAAATAATAAATATGGATAATATTAAAGTATTTTATATATCTAATTTTATAAGTCAACAAATACATGTATTTAAAATTAATAGCTTTGGAAATATAGAACTTTTACAAATAGTAAATACACCTGGTAATGGAAAACCTATAGTAATACATAAAACAAAAAGATATTTATATCTTGGAATTCAATCACCTCCAAGTATAGTAACTTATACTATTAATGATATAGGTCTATTGGATCAAAATAATATAATAAAAACAAATTACCCGACATACCTTTCAATAAACTCGAAATTAGATTTATTATATTGTATCTCTTATAGAGAGAGTTCTATGAACATACATCCAATTTACAATGGAATAGTACATAAAAAAATACAAAAAGTAGAAAATTTAACTAACTGTCATTCTGCTAATATTGATAAAATTAATAATTTTATTTGGATTCCTTGTTTAAATATAAATGAAATTAGAATATATAAAATTAATAATTTGAAATTTTTACCAATAAAAGAACATATATCAATAAAAATAGGAAAAAATTTTGGACCAAGACATATAACATTTAATAATAATGGTAAATATGCTTATGTTATTAATGAATTAAATGGAACAATTTCTGTTATTTCAACTAAAACGTTTAATTTAATAAAAACAATAAAAATTTATCCAAAAAATATTGGTATCTTATTAAGTTGGTCTGCAGAAATTCACATAACAAATAAAAACAATTTTATATATTGTACTGATAGATCTACTAATTCTATAAGTTGTTTTCGTGTATCTGAACTTGGTGATAATATTAGTTTAATAAATTATTATCATACAGAATATCAACCACATGGATTTGATATAGATAAAAAAAGTCAATTCTTAATAGTAGCTGGTCAAATATCTAACTATATTTCAATATATAAAATTAACTCAAAAACTGGAGAGCTTTTACATTTATCCAGACATAAAGTTGGTATGAAACCTATGTGGGTATCTTTTTTGTAATTTTTATAACTAAATAAATCATGTTATGTAAATTTTTATCAAATTTATTTAAAATGAAATATTTCTATTTATTAAATATTTTTATATTTTATATATATAAAATATAACTAAAAAAATTTGAAATTAAATTCAAATTAAATTGAAAAAAAATATTTAAATATATAAAATATTATTAAATATTAAAATTTTTTATCTAATCTTATAAAATTATTTAACATTTTTAAAAATTAATTTTTAAAATTAAATATTAAAATATTATTAAATAATAAGTATATTTATTTATTATTTATTATTTATGTCATATATACCAAAAATATTAAAACCTCCATTAACATTTAAAATTTCCCCAGTAATTCCTGATGATAAATCAGAACATAAAAAAACTGCAACATTTCCAATATCTTCAGTAGTAATTAAACGAGAAATTGGATTAATCTTTTTACATAAATGTAATATTTTTTTAAAATTTTTAATTCCAGAGGATGATAATGTTTTAATAGGACCAGAAGATATAGCATTAACTCTAATTCCGTCTTTACCCATAGAATTTGCCATATATTTAGTATTAGCTTCCAATGATGCTTTAGCTAAACCCATAATATTATAATTTGGAATAACTCTATTTGAACCAAAATATGTTAAAGTCACTAAAGATGAATTAGAATTTAACATTGATCTACTAATTTTTGCCATTGCCACAAAACTATAACTACTAATATCATGTGTAATAGAAAAATCTTTTCTGTTAATTGAATTTACATAATCCTGTCCAGACAATTGGTTTTTAGGGGAATAAGCAATAGAATGAACAAATCCATCATATTTTTTCCATTTTTTATATAATGAATCAAATAAGTTTTGAATATTACTATCTTTACTAACATCACATGGAAAAACAATATTGGAATTAAATTCTAAAGCAATTTTTTTTACTTTTAACTTTAATTTATCATGTTGATAACTAAACGCTAGTTTAGCTCCTTCTCTATACATAGATTTAGCAATTCCATATGCAATAGAATATTTATTGGAAATTCCTGTGATCAAAATTTTTTTATTATTTAACAGTCCCATTTCATTTATTAGAAATTATAAAATTTTACATAAAAATTAATTTCAAATTTTTAACAATTTTAATATTTTATAATATTATTGTATAATATGATATATTAATCAATGTATATATTTAAAATATATATATTTTCAAGTTAAAGTTTACTAATGTCTTTAATATTTAAATATATAAAATATTTAAATATTAATAATTATTTTATTTACACAAATAAAATTTATTCAAAAATTTAAAAAAAATATTTTTGTTTATTATTTTGAAATTTAAGAAAAATTAAATTCATAACATATGATAAAACTAAAATTAATTTACATTAATATTTATTTAATTTAAATGTAAATCAATTACAATATTAAATAATATGACTAAAAATTTTTCAAATAATATTTTAGCTATTGATACTACTACAAAATTTTGTTCTGTTTCATTAATGAAGAACAATATAATATTTAATAAAAAAATTATGAGTTGTAATAAACATACAAAATATATTTTGAAATTAATAGATGAATTATTATTAGAATCTAATATTAAACTTAAAGATATTAATTTTTTAGCATGTAGTCATGGACCAGGGTCATTGACTGGTATTAGAATTGGAATCTGTATTATACAGGGAATATCTTTTGTAATAAATACTCCAACAATAGGAATATCAACTTTAATGACTATAGCTCAGGGGGCTTGGAGACAAAACAAATATACACATGTTATAGTTACAATGCATGCATCAATAGAAAAAATATATTTTGCTAAATATATAAGAAATAAAAACGGTATTTGGATTGGTAAAAATAGTGAAAAAATCATTACAATGGATCAAGCAAAATTATATATTCTAAATTTACATGGAACTTGGGTAATTACAGGACCTGCTTGTAAAATATTTTCAAATATAACACATAAAAAAAAATTATATTTAAAATTTAAAAAAAATTTGTTGCCACATGCACGAGATGTAATAGCATTAACAATACAACAATTGTACAAAAAAAATATATTAAATAAAAAAATAAATCCAATTTATTTGTTAAATATACAAAAATATGAAACAAATTAAAAATTTTATATTAATTGTATATAAATTTTTTATAATATAAAAATTATAAAAACAATTTTTAATATTTTATTTTTGTAAATTACAATTAAATTTTACATATTAATAAATTATTAACTAATATTACAAAAAATTAAATATTATAAAATTAAATATTTTTTCAAAAAATGTACTTATATATTTTATTTTTCCGTAATTTTAATACCAATCTTACTAATTTTTTGATCTTCTTTTTCTGCAACAATCCAAATTATTCCTTCTTTAACAATATTGTCACCAATAACAGGTTCACCACCACCTAATAATGATGTAACAAACTGACCAACTGTTAATTCATAATTAACTTGATTAACAAATTTTAATCCATATATATTAGAAATATCTTTTAATGTAACTGTAGCTTCTAATATAAAATCACCAAAAAATTTTTGACTGGGTAAAACAAATTGTGAACAACTAAATAATTTACCTAAAGCTGGTAAATCACTTTCATGACCAATAATACATAATAAATCACCAGCTTTTAAATTTATATCTATATTAGGTTGAAGTAGCATATTTTCTCTAAATAATGCAACTACATTTGTAGATTTTGGAAATGTTAAATGTTTTAATGATAATCCAACACACCAATTATCATTAGTAATTTTATAAATAAACTGTTCCCATAGATTTTCTGGGTTCATATCCATACCAAAACGAAAAATAGGAGATACAGTAGGAGGTATGACAACTTTAGCTAGTTTAGCTGCATAACTCAAAGATGTTCCTTGTAATAATAAGGAAATTAACACTATAAAAAACGCAACATTAAAATATAATTTTGCATTGTTTAATCCTGCCATCATTGGGAAAACTGCTAAAATGATAGGAACAGCTCCACGTAAACCAACCCAAGAAAGAAAAAACCGCTCTCTTATAGTATAATTACGAAATGGAAATAATCCAATAAATATTGAAAGAGGTCTAGCAATTAACATTAGCCAAAATGATAATATTAAAGCTGGAATAGCAATTTTACATAAATCACTTGGAGTAACTAAAAGCCCCAATACTAAAAACATAGATATTTGACTTAACCAAGCAATACCGTCAAAAATTTGTAAAATACCATACCGATTACGTACGGGAATATTCCCCAAAAAAAAACCACATAAATATACTGCTAATATTCCACTTCCCTCCAAAGCTGTTGTAACAGAAAAAATCATTATTCCAGCACTAACAGCCAACAAAGGATATAAACCATTAGCTAATGAAATTCTATTGATCATTTGTTGAATTAACCAACCACCACCAAAACCAAATATTGTACCTAAACCAAATTCTCTAATAAAATGTACAAAAAATATCCAATTTGGACAAATTTTATTTTTCTGAATAATATCAATTAAAGTAATAGTTAAAAATACAGCCATTGGATCATTACTTCCTGATTCTACTTCTAATGTTGATGTCACTCTTTGATTAACACCTTTATTTCCTAAAAGAGAAAAAACTGCAGCAGCATCTGTTGATCCAATAATAGAACCTATTAACATACCTTCTACTAAATCTAAATTAAAAAGCCAAGATGCCACTACCCCAGTTAGACTAGCAGTAATTATCACACCAATTGTTGCTAATGATAATGACGGCCATAAAGCAACACGAAAAGCAACATACTTTGTTCTCATACCACCATCTAATAATATTACAGCAAGTGCTAAATTACTAATAAGATATGCCATGGGGTAATTATCAAAAGCAATACCTCCTATTCCATCAATACCAGCTAACATTCCAATTGCTAAAAAAATAACTAAAATAGGAATACCTAAACGAGAAGATAAAGAACTTAGTAAAATACTTCCTCCTACTAAAATGGAGCCAATAATAAATAAATTTATGATAGTATGGCTTTCCAATCTTTATACCCCCAACAGCAAAACTTATAATATATTTACATAAAATATTTAATGCTAAAAATAATAAAATTATCTTTTAAAAAAATATAAATTATTGTATTTTAATACATTCTACAATATAGAAACAATGTAATTATTATTAATAAAATATATAAAAAATCTAATTAATATTTAATATTTTATATATTTTAATATATTTAATAAAACTTAATTTTAAATTACAAATATAAATTAATAATTATTACTCAATATATAACATTGTTATCATAATAATAATAAAATACTTTATGAAATTAAAAAAATTTCAAAATATCTATTACTAATAAGTATATAACATATTTATGTGTGTAAAATAATTTTTTAAATTTACATTTAAATAACATTAAATAAATTTATTTATATTTTATTGCAATATATTAAAATATTAAATATTTACAAATAAAACATTATTAAATTTTAAATATTTAAGTAATTTTATTAAAAATATTTTATTTATTGAAATAAATAACAAAACACTTTATAATTTTCATACTATGAATATTTAAGATTTATATAAAATTATAATTTACAATTAAATATACATGATTACATATCAAAAATCCTTAATTAGACTAAAATATTTTTGTAAAAATATTTAAATAAAACAAATATCATTATAATTTGATATAGACAAAATATATAAAATTAAAATCAATTTACTTGATTTAATTAAAATATTTTATATTTACATTAAATAATAAAAACATCTTTCTTTTAAAACAGAAAAAATATCATTAAGTTTTAAATAAAAATTAAAATTAAATTTATTTAATTAAGAATATATGTGAGAAATTAAATCTAATACTTTATTTGAATAACCAACTTCATTATCATACCAAGAAATTAATTTTACAAAATATTTATTTAATGATATTCCAGCCTTAGCATCAAAGACAGAGGTTAATTTTTCTCCGTTAAAATCACTTGATACAACATCATCTTCTGTATAACCCAAGATTCCCTTTAATTTTTTTTCGGACGATAGTTTAATCGCAGAACAAATTTCATCATAAGATGCTGCATTTTTTAAACAAACTGTTAAATCTACTACTGATACATTGGATATTGGAACCCTAAACGACATACCAGTTAATTTTCCATATAATTCAGGAATAACTTTCCCAACAGCTTTAGCTGCACCTGTTGAGGATGGAATAATATTCTGAAAAGCACCTCTACCTTCTCTCCAATTTTTTCTTGAAACTCCATCAACAGCTTTTTGAGTTGCAGTTACAGCATGTATTGTTGTCATTAATCCCTCTTTAATACCAAAATAATCATTTATAACCATGGCTAAAGGAGCTAAACAATTTGTAGTACAAGAAGCATTAGATACAATATCTTGATTATCATATGTATTATGATTTACACCCATAACAAACATAGGAATATCATCTTGTGTTGGAGCTGTAACTACTACTTTTTTTGCACCAGAAAAAATGTGACCACGAACTTCGTTATCTGACAAAAATACCCCGGTAGATTCTACAACAATATCTGTACCTAATTTGCCCCAATTTAAATAATTAGGATTTTTTTCTGAACTACAAAAAATATTCCTTCCATTAACAAACAATGTATTATTTATTATTTCAACAGAACCATTAAAAAATCCATGAGTTGAATCATATTTCAACATATAAGCCATATAATCAGTATTTAATACATCATTTATTGCAATGACTTCAATATCATTTCTTTTTTGAGATTCACGAAATATAATACGACCAATTCTTCCAAAACCATTAATACCAACTTTAATAACCATATATTTCACCAATTGTAAAATTAAATTTAAATTTTAATTTTTAATAAATAATAAATTCAAAAATAGCAAAAATAATTTATAAAATTAAAATATGTTATATTTTTTAAAAATATTTAATCATTAAATATTATTTTATAAATACGCAAAAATTTACATTAAAAATTATATTTTAAATTAACAAAAAAATAAAAAATTCTCAACATATTTTTATAAATATTTTTTTATTATTTTATAATTTTTCTAAAAACTTAAACATAAAATTTTATAAGAATTTATTAAATATTTTTATGTACGGTGAGGAAGGGATTTGAACCCTTGATACAAATTTTGTATACATGATTTCCAATCATGCTCCTTAAACCACTCGGACACCTCACCATAAATATGTAAAATATAAAAACATCTAACTTAATAAAGTTTTATTTTTCAGTTAAGTAATTTATACAAATATTTTAAATATTTATATAAATAAGTTAAATTTTATAAAAATATAAAATATTTCATTATATATTAATAATTATAAAATATATAAAAATAATTTCCGTAATTTTGAAATTTTATATCGTAAATGTTATTTGATAATTTTTATTTATTAATTTTTTAAAATTTAATAAATACAATGTTTTATTTTAATAAAAAAAATAATAATTTAAATTTTACAATTTAATTATTCAAATTATAATGTTTGAATAATATTCAATAAAAATTAAATATAATAAAATTAACGAATTATTAAATATTTAAATATTATAAAATAATATATAATTTAATTTTCATATTAAACTTACTAAATATAAATAAAAATTTAATTAATATTCCTTGATTAAATTTAAAATTGTAAATGATAATATTATTAAAATGCAGTATATATTAATAATTTAAAATTTAAAGATTTAATTTTTTTATAAACATCAATAAAATTATTTTGTATTTTTATTCAATACAAGTTAATAATTAACAATTTCTTATAACATAAAATATTCGTTTAAAATATAAATATAATAAATTTCTTAATTAAGATAAATTTTTATGAAAATAAAAATTTAATATTTAATAAAATATAAGATAAAAAAATTAATTTTACATAAAATATGTACTTATACTAATTTAATAATTTTTATGAAAAAAATATTGTATTTTATTAAATGCAATTCATTATATTTTTTAAACTATTTGATTACAAATTTAATAGAATTAATAAAGAATTGAATTTTATGTTGAAATATCAATTTAAAAAATAAAAAAATATGATGGAAAAATTGAAAAAAAATAATCTCACACGTTTTGCTTCATTTGCTTCATTAAGTATTTCTATAATTTTAGTATCTATAAAAATTTGGGCTTGTTTTACTACTGGTTCAATAGCATTATTAACATCTGCAACAGATGGGTTTGTAGATGTAATAGAATCTATAATAACATTAATAGGTGTATATTACGCACAAAGACCTGCTGATGATACACATAGATATGGCCATGGAAAAGCTGAGGCAATAGCTGCTTTTGTACAAGCATTATTATTAATAGGGGCTGGAATAACATTATGTATAGAATCAATAAATAAATTTATTAATCCTTCAACATTATCATCACAAGGATTGGGAATTAGTGTTATTATTGGTAGTACATTATGTGCTGTTATATTAGTTATAATGCAAACTTTAGTAATAAAACATACACATTCTACTGCTATTTCAGCTGATAGATCTCATTACATAGCTGATATTGCAATAAATATTACAGTTTTAATATCCTTATTATTAGAAAATAAATTTGGTTTAATTAGAGCTGATTCATTTGGTGCATTAATTATTTCTTGTTATATGATTTGGAATGCAAGAAATATGATTCAATCAACATTGTTACAACTTTTAGATCATGAATTAAGCAAATTTGAAAGAGATAAAATTATTGACATTATACAAAATTGTTATGGTGTTAAAGGAGTACATAATGTAAGAACAAGAAATAGTGGAGATAAAATATTTATTGATTTTCATATAGAAGTTGATGGAACAATAGATATTACTACAGGACATAACATTTGTAAAAGTATAGAAAAAAAAATAAAACGCATATTTCCTTCTATAGATATTTTTATATACTTAGAACCAAAGAAACTTATTAAATTATGTGAAAAAATATAATAAAAACTTCAAATAATTTTGAATACTAAATTCTAACATATTAAAAAAAATAACAAAATATACAAATATTTTTAAAAAATTAATAAATAAAAGTTTTATATAATTAATAAATATTAACAGATCACCCACATATACATTAAAAATAATATAAGAATAAAAAACATCAAAAATTAATTTTATAATTTTTAATATATTTAAATATTATAATAATTTTTAATCAAAATTCAAAAATAAAAATATAAAACTAAAAAATTAATATATTTAATATAACAAAGGGGACTTATAAAAATTAATTAATTTTAAAATAAAACCCCCTTTATTCAAATATAAATTATAGTTTTCATTTACATATTTAATTAAATAAAATAAAAACATTATGATTATATTATAATGTGGTAACATTAATTGCCGAAGGACCTTTTTGACCATCTTGAACTTCAAATTCTACATGTTGACCTTCTGATAATGTCTTAAAACCATTTCCTTGAATTGCAGAAAAATGAACAAATACATCTTTACTTCCATCTACAGGTGTAATGAAACCAAAACCTTTAGACTCATTAAACCACTTAACTTGACCTTTGATCTTTACCATCGTACTAATTTCCTTAAGTTTAAACTATTTTATTAAAATTAAAAATTTATTAAAACGAAAAATTTACTTTTGTAAACATTAAATAAATAATGTACAAAATTATAAAAATTACTTCATAATTCATTAAAATAAAATATTTTGAAAAACTACAAATTAATATATTTTAAAATAACTAAAAAAATATTTAAATATTATTCATATTGTATATAAAATAAAAATATTTACAAACAATATTTTTTTACATATTATAAATATATAAAATAATTTAATAATAAATTTTATTAACTATAATTCACAATAATAAAATTTTCAATAAAACTTACATCAACAAACAGTTTATATAATACAAAAAATAATAACATTTTACAATATATATAAAATATTAATTCAAAATTTTTATTGAGATTATTTTAACATAATGTAAAAAATAAAAAAATAAAAACATTATCTTTTAAATATTTATACTAAATTTTTATAAATACCGATTTTAATATTTAATATTAACTAATTTCAGTACATATAAAATCATAAAGGTAAATAAACTATTAATGTTATTAAAAAAAATTATTTGTATATTATTAAAATTAAATTAGATAACGTATATATAATTTTAATAATATTAAAGAATATTAAAAATTAACATCAATAATAAATATTACAAGTTTTAATATATTATGCAAAAATCAAAAATTATTTACATAATTGTTATTATATTTTATTTAATAACAACAAAATTTACATTAGCACATGAAAATTGTAATGAAATTACAATAGGATTTTCACCAGGAAATTCAGCAAAAAATATAATATTACATGCTATTGAAAATGCAAAATCATCTATAGATATAGCAGCGTACTCATTTACTAGCAAACCAATAACATTGGCTCTTATTAATGCACAAAACAAAGGAATTAAAATAAGAATTGTAGCAGATAAAAAATCAAATACTAATAAATATACTGCTGTAACATATTTAGTAAATCACAAAATTCCTGTTAAATTAAATGATAAATATAGTATTATGCATAATAAATTTATGATATTTGATAATAATTCTGTACAAACTGGATCATTTAATTATACACAAAATGCAATCTCTAGAAATGCAGAAAATATAATTTATGTAAAAAATAATATAAAAATTGCAAAAATATATACAAATGAGTTTAATAGATTATGGAAAGAATCAATAAAAGTTTATCCTAATATTTTTATAGGAAATAACTTCATCAAAAATAAATAATTAAATAAATTAAATAATAATAAAATTTAAATTATATTTAAAATTTTACATAAAACTATTATTACTAGTAATATTAATTAAATATTTTTATTAAAATAACGATTTTTATTGACTCAATTTAAAATGAGATATAATATTATTATATATTTAATAAAAATTATCTATTTATGATAAATTGTAATTATTTAATTATTAAAATGAAATTAATATAAAACAATGAAAATAAAATTTAATCACATAACGATAATGATACTATTCATAGTATCTGTTGCTATACCTACTACAAATGTTGTTTTAGCAAATGATCAAAATAATCATTTATCATATAAAACATCACTAGCAAAAAATAATTTTAATATTCAAGCAAACTATAATATAGAACAAAACATTAAAAATAAATCAAATTTCTTTTATAATATAATAATAAATTGTATTCAAAAAATTAATAAATATAAAATATGGGGTGAAACAAGTAAGAATTTCTCTGAAGAAGATATGAAATATCATACAAAAAATCAAATAGGAATTCGTATAGAACATAATACAAATCCAAATAATTATTATTATATTCAAGAGGAATGGATAGCAAATAAAAATTATGAAACAAATTCTCAAAATACAATTTTAATAGGAAATGGTAAAAATTACCTTACAAGTAATATTCATAATTTTCATACAGAATTTGGACCTGGAATATATATTGAAAAATATCAAGATGAAAATATAAATAAAAAACTTATATTATATGGATCTGCATCCTATAATTATCAATTAAATAAATATGTAAAGTTTATACAAAAAATTTCTTTTTTAACAAAAAATATACCTATATTAAAATCTAAAAGTGCTTTTGAAGTAAATATTACTGACGATTTAACTCTAAAATGTATTCATGCAATTGAATGGAATAAAAATTTATTGGAAAATTTTAATAAAATTTCTGAAAAAAAAACTAATTTGGCTTTATTTTATAATATAAATTTTTAAAAAAATTTTTATTTTAAACTATTTTTTATATGAATTATATTAAAAATCTTTAATATATCTAAATTGTTACTAATTTGCAAATAAATTTAACATATATAAAATATTTATAAATTTTATTATTTTAAATATATATTTAAAAAGTTACATAAATATCATTTTATATACCATAATATTTTAAAACTTTTTTATTTTTTTATTCAAATATTAAAAATTAAAATTAAAAAAATTTTTAATATACATTATTAAAAATAACAAATAAATTATATAGTTATATATAAATATTAAATAATATTAATTATATATTTAATGATATTAATGTTACGTTAATATAATTTATTAGTACATCTTAAAAAGATTATCATCAACATTTGATAAACTTTTTATTAATAACAACGGGGTGTTATTAATGATCGAAAACAATTATGATATTACTTTTCATTCTTTAAATATAAATTATCAATCTACTATAATAGTAACAAATCCAGCTTTAATACAAATTAAAAATATAATAAAAAAATTTCAAATAATTGGTATAAGATTAAATATAAAAAAATCAGGATGTTTAGGATATATTTATAAAATAGAAAAAGTTAAAAGCTTTACAATAAATGATATAATGTATACAAGTAAAAATACAAAAATTAAATTATGTACTCCAAATTACTTAATAAATTCATATGTTCATGGAACAAAAATAGATTACATAAAAAATGATCTTAATTATAATTTTGTATTTTACAATATAAATATTTCAAAAAAATGTGGATGTGGAAAAAGTTTTAATATATGATAAAAATATGAATAAGAATAAAATTAACATTATCAAAAAAAAAATATATTTAGAAAGAAAAAATAAAACTAAAAAATATAATGACAATTTCTTTACTAATTTAAATACAGAAGAATTAGATTGTGGAATTAATGTAAATATAATTAAAAAAATATCACATAATAGACAAGAACCAAAGTGGATGTTAGATTTCCGTTTAAAAGCATACAATACATGGTTAAATATGGAAGAACCACATTGGTTAAATGGTAATTTTGATAAAATTAATTATAACAATTATAGCTATTTTTCTGCTCCCTATTCAAAAAAATCAAATAATAATAAATATAATACGTTAACAAAAAAAAACAAAAAAAATTACTTAACTAACGAAGTAAAAGAAACATTTGATAGATTAGGAGTGCCAATAGAAGAAGGAAATAATATAGCAATTGATGCTATATTCGATTCTGTTTCAGTATCTACAACATATCAAAGGACATTAAAGAAAATAGGAATATTATTCTGTTCTTTTAATGAAGCTATACATAATTATCCAAAACTAGTTAAAAAATATTTAGGAAGTGTTGTTCCATCAAACGATAATTTTTTTGCCTCACTCAATTCAGCAGTTGCATCAGACGGAACATTTGTTTATATACCAAAAGGTGTTCGTTGTCCTATGGAATTATCAACATATTTTCGTATTAACTCAAAAAAAACAGGACAATTTGAAAGAACTATAATTATTGCTGACGAAGAAAGTTATGTAAGTTATATTGAAGGATGTTCAGCTCCTTTAAATCATCAATATCAATTACATGCAGCAGTTGTAGAAGTAATTGTTTTAAAAAATGCAGAAGTAAAATATTCAACAGTACAAAATTGGTTTTCTGGAAAACAAACAAAACAAAATGGAATATTAAATTTTGTTACAAAACGCGCATTATGTTTAGGGGAAAATTCTAAAATGTCTTGGACACAATCTGAAACAGGTTCTGCTATTACATGGAAATACCCAAGTGTTATTTTACAGGGTAATAATTCAACTGGAAACTTTTTTTCAGTAACATTAACAACTGGAAAACAACAAGCAGATACTGGAACAAAAATGATCCATATAGGTAAAAATACTAAATCAACAATTATTGCAAAAAGCATTTCTTGCGGAAAAAGTACAAATACATATAGGGGATTAGTAAAAATAACAAAAAACTCATTATATTCAAGAAATTTTACTCAGTGCGATTCTATGTTAATTGGAAATAAATGTAGCGCTCATACAATACCGAATATAGAAATAAATAATAATACTTCTCAAATTGAACATGAAGCTAGTACATCTAAAATTAATAAAGATCAATTGTTTTATTGTCAACAAAGAGGTATTGATATGGAAAATGCTATTTCAATGATTGTTAACGGATTTTGTAAAGACATTTTTTCTACACTTCCATTAGAATTTTCAATAGAAGCACAAAAATTATTAAGTATTAATTTAGAAAAAAGTATAGGATAAAATCCTATGATTTTGATAAAAATTAATTTAAAAAAAATATAAAATGTTAAATATAAAAAATTTACATGTTAATGTAAAAGACAAATCCATTTTAAATGGATTAAATTTACAAATAAAACATGGTGAAATACATGCCATAATGGGTCCTAATGGATCAGGAAAAAGTACTTTGTCATCAACATTAGTTGGGTATGAAGAATATAAAATTACTTCTGGAAGTATAATTTTCAAAAATAAAAATTTACTAACTTTAAATCCAGAAGAACGATCAAAAGAAGGAATATTTTTAGCTTTTCAATATCCAATTGATCTTCCAGGAATAAGTAATAAACTTTTTTTAAAAACCATTATTAATAATATACGAAAACATAGGAAACAAAATCCATTAAATCAATTTGAATTAGAACAATTAATTGAAAATAAAATAAATTTATTAAATATGCCTTCTGATTTATTAACTAGATCAGTAAATTTAGGATTTTCTGGAGGTGAAAAAAAAAGAAATGATATACTACAAATGTCATTGTTAGAACCGGATTTATGTATTTTAGATGAGACAGATTCTGGATTAGATATTGATTCATTAAAAATAATATCAAAAGGTATTAATGCATTAAAAAATAAAAAAAGATCATTCATTATTATAACACATTATCAAAGAATACTTAATTACATTAAACCAAATTTTATACATATATTATATCATGGACGTATTATACAATCAGGAAATTTTTCTTTAGTAAAACACCTTGAGGAACGTGGTTATGAAGAATTTATCAAAAAATACTATTAAAACATTAAATGATTGGAATAAAATTTTTAAAAAAAAACAAAAGATATTTCCATCTATTCAAGCAAATTTAAATTGGAAAAATGTTGAAATTTTAGGAATACCTACAAAAAGAAATAAAAATTGGCAATATACACCATTAGAAAAATTTTTAGATAATAATTTTGTAGATGTTAAAAATTATAATCTTTCAATAAAAGAGAGAAATTTTTTTAGTTTAAAATTACATGCATATAGATTAGTATTTATTAACGGTAAATTTTCATCATTATTAAGTGACAAACATACTGGTTTTTGGAAAATTCATATAAGAAATCAAAAAAATAATTTATTAACAAAAAAACCAATTATTACTGATACATTTTTATATTTAATAGAAAGTTTAGGAAGAGAAATTGTGAAAATATATCTTCCAAAAGAAAAAATAGAAACTACCCCTTTATATCTTTTACATATTAATCAGGGAAGTGAACAAAAAAAAACTCTTACAACAATTAATTATAGACATCAAATTGAATTAAGTGAAAAATCATATGGAGAAATTATTGAACATTTTGTTAGCAAAAATAATTTATACTCACATTTTAATAGTTCAAGAACATCTATTATTATAGATAATTACGCCACATTAAAATATGTAAAGTTAGGATTTGAAAATAAAACTAGTTATTATTTTGGATATAATGATATTTATATAAAATATAATTCTATATTTAATAGTAATAATATAATGTTAGGTTCTAAAATTAACAGAAACCAAACTAATGTAAAAATAAATGGAAAAAATTCAAATTTAACAATGAACAGTTTATTAATGACTTCTGCAAAAGATTCTATTAGAGATTACAGTACATATATAGAACATAATAAAAGTTATTGTAAAAGTAGTCAATTAAATAAAACAGTTATTCAAAAAAATGGAATAGGAATATTTAATGGTATAATTAAAGTTAAAAAATGTGCTCAAAAAACAAATAGTAAAATGATTAATAAAAATTTATTGCTTGATAAATCATCAAAAATTAACACAAAACCACAATTAAATATTTATGCAGATGACATAAAATGTACTCATTCTTCTACAACGGGGTATGTTGATAAACAACAAATATTATACTTACAATCTCGAGGAATATCTTATAAAAAAGCAAAAAAAATGTTAATTTTTTCTTTTTTTTCAGATTTTATAAAACAAATACATTGCAAAAATTTACAGAAAATTATCTCATCAAATGTTTACAAAAATTTAAAAAAATAAATAAAAAAATAAAATGAATTATCCAATTAACAATATTAGGTCTGATTTTCCAATTTTATCAAAAAAAATTAATAATAATACACTTATATATCTAGATAATGCAGCAAGTTCACAAAAACCAAAATGTGTTATTAATTGTGAAAGTAATTATTATCTAAAAGAATATTCTTCAGTACATAGAGGTGAATATCATTTATCTAATAATTCAACAACGCGAATGGAAAAAACAAGGTTAAAAATTGCAAAATTCATTAACGCTTCATCAAAAAAAGAAATTATTTTTGTGAAAGGAGCAACTGAAGGTATAAATTTAGTTGCAAATAGTTGGGGCAGGAAATTTTTACAACCTAATGACAATATTTTAATTACGGAAATGGAACATCATGCTAATATTGTTCCATGGCAAATGTTAGCAAAAGAAAAAAATTTAATATTAAGATATATCCCTTTATTACCAAATGGAACACTAAATATTGAAAAAATATATAATCTTGTAGATAAAAAAACTCGTTTATTTTCTATAACTCACATTTCCAATGTCTTAGGAACAATAAATCCAATTTGTAAAATAATAAAAAAAATAAGATCAATTAGTAATGCTGTGATATTAGTAGATGGCGCACAAGCAATTATGCATAAAAAAATAGATGTACAAAAATTAGATTGTGATTTTTATGTATTTTCTGGACATAAATTATATGGACCATCTGGAATTGGAGTTTTATATGCAAAAAAAAATATATTAAATAACATGCCTCCGTGGGAGGGAGGAGGTTCTATGATTTATAAAGTAAGCTTAAATAAAGACCCAATTTTTAATGATATTCCATGGCGTTTTGAAGCTGGTTCCCCAAATATTTCTGGAATCCTAGGATTAGGAGAAGCAATAAAATATGTTAGTAAAATTGGATTACATAAAATAGAAAAATATGAAAAAAAACTAATGCAATATACTATAAAATCCATGAAGAATATTCCTAATATCAAATTATATGGTATAAATAACAGAATTGGAATAATTCCTTTTAATTTAAATAAATATCATGCTTACGATATTGGTAGCCTATTAGATCAAAAAGGTATTGCTATTAGAACTGGACATCATTGTGCAATGCCATTAGTATCATATTTTAAAGTGAACAGTATGTGTAGAATATCATTAGCTATGTATAATAATAAACATGATATTGATAAATTTATAAATAGTTTATTAAAAATTCAAAACTTTTTGAAAAAAATAATAAAATAATATGAATATTTTAATTAATAAAGAAAAAATATTAAAACATTTTACATATTTCAAAAATTGGGAAGATAAATATTTATATATAATAGAATTAGGTGAACAACTTCCTTCCGCACCAAAAAATATACGACAGTCAAAATATCTTATTATTGGTTGTCAAAGTAGAGTATGGATTATGATAAGAAAAAAAATAAATAGTAATTTTGTTAAAATATACGGGGATAGTGATACACTAATCATAAAAGGATTGCTTGCTATCATATTTAGTATATATCAAGATTTAGAATTGAAAGATATAATAAATTATAAAATTTTTAAATTATTTAATACTTTATCTTTAACAAAACACTTAACTCCATCCAGGTCTCAAGGATTGGTTTCTATTATTAGAACAATTCAAACACAAATAAAATTTTTATTAAGAAAAAATTAATTTAAAATACTAATAAAATTGTTATAAATATCATAAATATTAAATTAATGAAATATTAAAATAATACACTTAATATATAAAACTTTAAAGAAACATTTCACATTATATTTATACAGCAAATACAAAAAATTAGATCAAAGTAAAATATAAATATATATTTAATAATAATAAACATAAAAATTATATAAATAAATTCATTAATAAATATTTATTTTATTAAAATTAAAAATTTATAATATATGTACAGAAGCAATGTTCCTTGCATATGTCGGAACTAAACCTCCAGAAACCATAACAACAATATCATTTTTTTTTGCTAAATACCTTTCCATGGAAATAATTTTTCCAATTCTATAAAAATCATCGTTTGAATCAATTTTATCAACTAAAGAACAATAAACACCTTTACTTAATAAGAGTTGTCGTGAAGTTAATTCATTAGTAGTTATAGCTAAAATATTTGCTTGTGGAAAATATTTACGTATAAATTTTGCAGACCTACCACGTTCAGTTGCAACAATAATTAATGGAGATTTTAATTTTTCTGCTGTTTCAACAGCTCCTCGACATACCGCTTCAGTAATTGTCAACTTATGGTAATTATCATCAAAATTATTTATTCTGGATAATAAAACTTGATCTGTACGATTACAAATAGTTGACATAATATTAATAGATTCTAATGGATATTTACCTTTTGCAGTTTCGCCAGATAACATTACAGCATCTGTTCCATCAAAAATTGCATTAGTTACATCTCCTGCTTCTGCACAAGTGGGTCTTGGTTGTCTAATCATGGAATCAAGCATTTGTGTAGCTGTAATAACAATTTTTTTACAAAAATTACATTTTTTAATAATTTCTTTTTGCGAAAAAATAACTTCTTCAACAGGAATCTCTACTCCAAGATCTCCTCTTGCTATCATAATTCCGTCGGAAACATCAAGAATTTCATCAAAATTATTTAACCCTTCTTGATTTTCAATTTTTGAAATTACTTGTATATTCTCTCCTCCATATTTTTTTAAATATTGTCTAATTTCTAAAATATCAGACTTTTTACGAACAAATGATGCAGCAACAAAATCTACTTTTTTTTTACATGCAAAAATTAAATCATATTTATCTTTTTCTTCTAATGTTGGTAAAGAAATAGAAACACCAGGTAAATTTATTCCTTTATTTTCTCCAAGTTCTGCACTATTTAATACTTTACAAATTACATTATTATTTATAATTTCAATAACAACCATACTTAATAAACCATTATCAACCAAAATAATATTCCCTAATACTAAATCTTTAGCAAAATTAATATATGTAACTGCTACACGTTTATTATCTCCAATAACATTTTTATCAGTAGTAAAAGTAAAAATTTGACCAGCATATAATGATACATCATTTCCATATTTTAATTTCATAGTTCTAATTTCTGGACCCTTTGTATCTAAAAGAATAGCTGCTTGTTTATTTGTATCCTTTAAAACTGATCGTAAATTTTCAATTCTTTTATTATGTTCTTCATGACTTCCATGAGAAAAATTTAATCGCATTACATCCATTCCAGATTTTAACAAAGAAAATAACATTTTTTTAGATTCAGTTTTTGGACCAATAGTACAAATTATCTTTGTTTTTTTCATAACACTATTCTCAATATTATTTAAATATTTAATAAATTATTAATTTAAAAAAAATAAAACATAAAAATTATTACACAATAATTTTTAATAAATAAAATAAAATATTTTTTTATGAATACTAAATTTTAAATACTAAAATTTAAAAAATGATTTTTACAAAAACTAATAAATATATATAAATAGTTACCAATAAGAAATGTTATCATATTTATTCAATTAATAAAAATATATTTATAATTAAATATAAAATTAAAATGCGTCCAAGTGGATTTGAACCACTGACTTTTACCATGTCATAGTAATACTCTAACCAGACTGAGTTATGGACGCACAAAATCAAAATATTGTTATATCCAATTATAATGTATAATATATTTTACAAAATTTAAAAATAAAAATTTAATTTAAATCTTTAATCAATATTAAAAAATTATAACATAATATAAAAAATAAAATTAAAATTTTAAATAATATTGAAATTTCAAATATTAAAATTAAATATTAACTACCAAATTAAAAACTTATAAAATTTAATTTATATAAATAATGTTAAACTAACAAATAATATTATTAAATTTCAAAATCATATTTAATATTTTTTGATATATTTTTTTGTAAAATACTCATTCTAAATATCATTAATATAGCTGAAGAAGTTAAACCAATTATAAAACCTATCCAAAACCCACTAGGACCCATAGCAGGGTAAATTATATCAGTTAAAGCTAAAATATAACCAAAAGGTAATCCCAATAACCAATAAGCAAAAAAAGTTATATAAAATATAGAACGTGTATCTTTATATCCACGTAAAATACTATTACCAATAACCTGAATTGAATCTGATATTTGATAAATTGATGCTAATAACATAAGATGTGAAGCTATAGATACTACAGAAGGTGTATCATTATATAATAATGCAATATTTTCTCTAAAAATACTTGTTAATATAGCTGTACAACAAGATAATATTACACCTATAAATAAACTTGTCCAAGAACTAATTTTAGCTTGTTCTAAATTTTTTTTTCCTATACAAAATCCTACTCTAATAGTAACTGCAACACCTATTGACAATGGAAGAACAAACATTAACGAACTAAAATTTAAAGCAATTTGATGACCAGCTACAGCAACAATTCCTAAAGGTGCAACTAATATTGTTACCAATGCAAATAAAGTAACTTCAAAAAACAACGATAAAGCTATAGGTAATCCTAACATAAATAATTTTTTTAATATAATTAAATCTGGTTTTTTTATTGTCTTTAACAAATTAATATCATGAAATGCATTTGTATAGTTCATATATATATACAATAAAACAAACATAATCCAATACACTGAAGCTGTTGCAATACCACAACCTGCTCCACCCATAACAGGCATTCCAAATTTACCATAAATAAAAATATAATTAATAGGAATATTACTTAATAAACCTATAAAACTAACAATCATACCAGGTTTTGTATATGATAAACCTTCACATTGACAACGAAAAACTTGAAAAAATAAATAACCAGGTGTACCCCACAATAAATAAAATAAAAAATTTATTGTTTTTTCATTTAATGGCGTTTCTAAAATTAAAACACAATTAACAAATTGATTACTATGATACATTATTATCATAATAATAAAAGATATTACAACAGCTAACCATAATCCCTGACATACTTGATATGAAATACAATTTCTTTTACCAGAACCATTAAATTGTGCAATAATAGGTGTTAAAGATAACAATAAACCATGTCCAAATAAAATTATTGGTAACCAAATAGATGTACCTACAGCAACAGCTGCCATATCAATAGCGCTAACAGAGCCAGACATAATTGTATCAACGATACCCATGGCTGTTTGTGAAATTTGTGCAAAAACAACTGGAATAGCTAAAATTAGCAAAACACGTGCTTCTTTTATATATTTTTTCAATATTTTATATCCTTAATATTTTCTAAAATTTAAAACTTTAAATTTATTTTATTTAAATAGATAATTTAGTAAAAATACTAAAACATGTAATTTTATATTATTTAATTCAAAATTTTTAAATAAAAAAAATTATTATATAAAATTTATTATATAAATTATGAAAATATTTTATATAAATAAAAATTTAATATATATTTAATTAAATATTATTAAAACAAAACATATATTAAAAAACTATTAGAT
>JABYQB010000006.1 GCA_024648785.1 Candidatus Westeberhardia cardiocondylae
AACTTTATACTAAGCATATTTTCATGTAAATAAATTTTTATTAAAAATTTGTATAGAAAAAATTTTATCGAAATAAAATATTTAAAAATATTAATAAAAATATTGAATATTATTATATATTTTAATACATAATATTTTAAAAAATATATATTAACTATTTAATAAAATATCAACAAAAATATATAAAAATAATTTATTTATTTACAATATTTAATATAAATTATGAAAATATTTTGCATTTTATATAATTATAGAATAAACTTAAATATATTTTTTAAATTTTAATTATTTACTTTAATACAATGTTAATAAATAAAATATTTAAAAAAATTGAAAAACAAATCAATAAAAATATTATACTTTTATACATAAAAGGAACACCTGAATTACCAGTATGCGGGTTTTCTAATAAAGCATTACAAATTATGTATAAATGTACAAAAAACTTCTCTTATATTAATGTTTTAGAAGACAATGAAATTAGAAAAGCTTTACCAAAATTTGGAAATTGGCCTACATTTCCACAATTATGGATAAATAAAAAACTGATCGGGGGATGTGATATTATCACAGAAATGTATAATTGTAATGAATTGCAAATATTAATTAAAAAAACTTTAAAAAACCATAAAATTAATAATTAATATTTTTTTTCTACATTATTTTTTAAAAAATGTTAATAATCAAATATATTTTTTCTATACAATTTAATAAATTAAAATTTATAACTATTATTAAAATAATTAAAAATATCTTTAAATAAAAAAATATGTTAAATATTAAATAGTTTTTCAATTATGAATAACATTATTTTTAGTAATATAAAAAATAATAATATGTAATTTTTATTGAAGTTAAAATTTTTAAAATGTAAACATTAATCTGAAATTTAAATACAAAAATTTTAAAATATAAAATTAATAAACATACGTTTAATTAATTTTTCTAAAAAATGAAAATTTATATATTTTAAAGTAACTTATTTAAAATATATAATAATATTTAATTTTATTAAAAACTAAATATTTAATTAAATTCTTAATATTTATAATATCTTTTAAAATTCTTTTTAAATTAAAATATTAAATAACAAAAGTTAATAAAATAAAAAATATTTTTTATGTTGATATCAACAAAGAATATAAAAATTTAATAATTAATTTCAAAATATTTTCAAATAAAACATATGGTAACAAAATCCAAAATTCCTCAAGCCTGTAATCTGATTATTTTTGGCACAAAAGGAGACTTAGCAAGAAGAAAGTTGTTACCTTCATTATATCAACTAGAAAAAATAGGTTTAATGCATCCGAAAACTCGTATTATAGGAGTTGGTAGAGCAGAATGGAATATAAAATATTATATAAAAATTGTACATGAAGCTTTAGAAACATTTATGCAAGAACCAATAGATATAAAATTTTGGAACATTTTAAAAAAAAGATTAGATTTTTGTAATCTTGATGTAAATGAAACAAAATATTTTAATAAATTAGAAAAAAAAATAAACTTTAAAAACAAAGTTACTGTAAGTTATTTAGCAATGCCGCCTACAACATTTGGAATAATTTGTAAAGGATTAAGTAAAATTGGATTAAATAATGAACCAAATAGAATAGTTATGGAAAAACCCATAGGTAATAACCTTATATCTTCTCAAATTATCAATAACCAAGTTTCTAAATATTTTAATGAAAAACAAATTTATAGAATAGATCATTATTTAGGAAAAGAAACCATTTTAAATCTCTTAACATTACGTTTTGCTAATCCAATATTTACTACAAATTGGGATAACAGAAGTATTGACCATGTACAAATTACAGTTTCAGAAGAAATAGGAATTGAAGGCCGTTGGAAATACTTTGATGAAATAGGTCAATTAAGGGATATGGTACAAAGTCATCTGTTACAAATATTAACAATTGTTGCAATGTCACCACCACTAGATTTAATGATTGATAATGTACGAGATGAAAAAATAAAAATATTAAGAGCACTTCGACCTATTAATCACACGAATGTTAAAAATTATACAGTAAGAGGTCAGTATACTAATGGATTTATAAAAGGTAAAAAAATTTGTAGTTATTTAGATGAAGAAGGAATTAAAAAAAATAGCAGAACAGAAACTTTCGTATCTATTAGAGTTGATATTGATAATTGGCAATGGTCCGGTGTTCCTTTTTATTTACGTACAGGAAAAAGATTATCTACTAAATATTCAGAAATTGTTATATATTTTAAAGATCCAATAATAAATTTATTCAAAAATTCTTATAAAGAATTACCAAAAAATAAATTAACTATAAGAATTCAACCTAATGCAGGAATAGATTTACATATTTTAAACAAAATACCAACTTTAAATTCCAACAATAACTTACAATTTAATAAATTAAATTTAAATTTCACTGAAAAATTAAATAAAAAACATTTTTTATTAGATGCTTATGAAAGATTATTGTTAGAAACAATGAGGGGAGTACAAACATTATTTGTTAGACGTGATGAAATAGAAGAAGCATGGAAATGGATAGATTCAATTATTAAGGCCTGGGAAAACGACATTAATGATATGCCTAAACTATATAAAGCTGGTTCAGAAGGTCCAACAGCATCTATAAAGATGTTAACAAAAGATAAAAGAATATGGAATAATTTAATTTAAAATACTAAAATTATTTATATTTAAATAATCAATTTAAAAAATTTTATATTCTAAATTAGAATAATAAATATTTGATTATACAAACAATATTAAATCTTTACAAATAAATATTGTAAAAATATAAAAAATTTAATTGAAAATAACAAATATTACACTTAAAAAAATATTGAAAATTAACATTAAATATATTTATATTATTTCAATACAAATTTAATAAATTAAAATATATAATACAAATTATTAAACAAATAATAAATATTGTTATTACATTGAATATTTTTTACAAAATATATAATATTTTAATTTTTATATCTTAAAAATATATCAAATTTATTTTTTAATTCCATTAAACACAATTCTATCATATAAGAAATTTCTTTTTCTTTAAAAGTTTTACTGTGGGAATTAAAAAATATTCTAATAGATAAACTTTTATATCCATGTTTTATATGTTCATCTTTATATACATCAAATACATCAATATCAACAAAATTATTAAACAATATTTTTTTACATACAGAAATAATATCTCCGGCATTTACTTCATTTTTAACTATTAAAGAAATATCTCTTTTATTTACAGGAAACTTTGTAAATTCATTAAAAATAGGAATATTATATTTTAAAATCTTTTCATAAAATAATTCAAATATAATAATATTATTATTAAAATCTAATTTTTTTTTCAATATCGGGTGAATTACTCCAATCACTCCAATAAATATATCATTAAAATAAATTTCAGAACTTTCATTAGGATGAAATATGTAATGATACTTATGAACTAACTTTTTAAAAACAACATCTTGTAATATATAATGTAAATTAAAAATAGATTCTAAATCTCCTTTAACATCATAAAAATCTGTTTCTTTATATTCTATACCCCAATGTTCATTAAATCTAGACCCGGAAACAATACCAGATAACATAAAATCCTGCCTAATACCAAGGTAAGAATTTTTATCCGGTATAAAACAAAAACCACTTTCAAAAAATCTAATACGATTCTGTTGTCTATTTTGATTATATAAAACAGAATTAACTAATCCAGTTAATAAAGATATACGCATTACAGACATATCTTTTGAAATAGGATTTGAAATATGTAATACTTCGTTACCAGGATGAATTAACTCTTGAATTTTGGGATTTACAAAACTATAAGTTATAATCTCATTATAACCACGATCTGATAATAAAATTTTTGTACGATGTAAAGAAACATCTTGCTGTGCAACTGGCGGGTCTACAGAAGGGCAAATTGAAATATCTGGAATATTACTATATCCATATATTCTTAATATTTCTTCAATTAAATCTTCTTCAATAAGTAAATCAAATCTCCACACTGGAACAAAAACTTTCCAACCAATTTTTATATTGGTTGTTTTACAACCAATACGAAATAAAATATTTTCAATTTTATTATTTGAAATAAATTTACCAACTAATTGATTAATTTTATATTTACGTAAAATAATTTTATTAGAATTAGGAAAAAAATTTTTGAAAATTTTTTCAATTATTGGACCAGGTTTTCCACCACAAATACTGATCAATAAAAAAGTAATTCTTTCAATTACATATGAAGAAAAATATGGATCAATACCACGTTCATATTGTTTAGAAAATTCAGTGTGAATATTATATTTATTAGAAGCATTATAAATTAATTCAGAATTAAAATAAGAACATTCTAAAAATATATCTTTAGTTTCAGTATTAACTTTCAATAAATCACTGTATGTTATTCCTGCAATAGATAAAATTTTTTTTTTATCAGATATTACTAAAGTTCCAGGAAATAAATTAATTTTATTAAATTTAGATAAAAAAAATATTTCATGCAATTTTGATAATCTAACAGTAACACATTGTTCTATTTTCTGATAATCCAAAATAAATATTGGGTATCCAAATTCTAAAAAAATATAGTAAGAAATATCAGTTATAATATCTACAGAATAAAATCCAGAACGACGTAATTTTTCTTTAATCCATAATGGAGTAACAACATTAACATTAATATTTTTTATTATTCTTCCAATATAACAAGGACAATATTTAGGAACTTCAATTGAAACTAATATACTATCATTAACTACAGGAAACACTTTTCTAATTTTAGGTTGTTTTAATTTTAAACCACTAACTATGGATAAATCTCTTGCTATACCAAATATACTAAAACAGTCAGAACGATTAGAAGAAATATTTACATTAATAATGTTATCATTAAGTTTCAAATAATAATACACATCACAGCCAATAGGTGCGTCTTCAGGTAATTCAATAATATTTTTTGAATCATATAATGACATGCCTAACATAAAAAAAGAACATAATAAACCCTCTGAAATCTGATTATCAAATTTTACATTTTTAATTTTTTTACCATTTGGTAACATAGACCCAACCATGGCTACAGCTACTTTTAAATTAACACGACAATTGATAGAAGAACATAAAATACTCAACAAATTTGATAAACCAACTTCAACTTTAGTAATAAATATATCTTTTATCGATGGATGTTTAAAGCATTTAATTATTTTTCCTATAATAATTTTACTAAAATAATTAGAAACTTTTTCTACATTTACTATCTCTAATCCAGCCGAAGAAAAATTTTCAAGTAAAAAATTACTATCAACATTTTTTATCTTAAACCATTTACATAACCAATATTCACTAAACTTCATACATCATGTACCCTAAGAATAAAATTATAATCTAAATTGTTTAAGAAACCTTAAATCATTTTCAAAAAACATTCTTAAATCTGGAATTTTATAACGTAACATAATTAATCTTTCTATACCTATTCCAAATGCAAAACCTGAATAAATATCTGGATCTATTCCTGAATTTTTTAAAACATTTGGGTGTATCATACCACAACCCAATACTTCTAACCAATTACCATTATCATTCATTATATCTATTTCAGCAGATGGTTCTGTAAATGGAAAATAAGAATGACGAAATCTAATTTTTATTTCTTTATTAAAAAAATTTAAAAGAAAATCATAACACATTTTTTTTAAATGACCGAATTTAATATTTACATCAATAACAAATCCTTCAATTTGGTGAAACATTGGACTATGAATTTTATCATGATCTTTTCTATATACTTTACCGAATGAAAAAATTCTCATAGGTGGTATTTTTTTACTCATTATACGAATTTGAATACTTGAAGTTTGTGTTCTAAGTAATCTAAAATCATCAAAACGAAATGTATCATCATAAGATCTTGCTGGGTGATTTAATGGTATATTTAATGAATCAAAATTATAATAATCATCTTCAATCTCCGACCCAGAAACTAACGAAAAACCGTATTTCTCAAAAAATCTTTCAATTTTCAATATTGCACACGTTATAGGATGAAGTGATCCATAATCTCTATATCTACCTGGTAAAGAAATATCAAAAAATACATTATTTAATTTACTATTAATAATTATATTTTCTAAAAACTTTTTACGATTAATCAAATCCTGTTGTATATTTTTTTTAGCTCTATTAAGAATAGAACCAATTATTTTTTTATCTTTCAATGAAAAATTTTTAATTAATTTCATTTCTTTAGAAAAGAAACCATTTTTACCAAAACATTTAATACGAATACATTCCAATTTATTAAGACTATTAGATTTTTCAATGGATAATCTTATGTTCTTAATTTTTTTAATGTAATTATACATTAGTAATTTTCTCTAATAAATTATATTAAATTTAAAATATTATGTAACACAATATTTAGTATATAACTCAATAATATGAAACTAAATTTAGTGTAATATAATTTATTTATAAAATAAATCAAAAATAACTTAAATTTTTAAAAAAATCAAATATATTAAATAAATAAAGTTAATTTTTGTTAAATAAATAATTTTAAAATGAATAAATTTAATATATTAAAACAAATAAAATGCTAATCTTTAGGTATAATTGATTTAATTAAATTATCAAAAACAAATTTATCAAACAATATAACATTTGCTAAAATTTTTCTATTAATTTTAACTGAAGAATTCTTCAAACAAAAAATAAATTTGTTATATGTAATATTATATTTTCTAACAGCAGCATTAATACGAATAATCCATATTTGGCGAAATTTTCTTTTTCTTTGACGACGATCTCTATATGAATATTGATTAGATTTTATTACTGACTGATAAGCAACACGATAAGATCTAGAACGAGCACCACGATAACCTTTTGTCTTTTTTAATATTTTTTTATGACGGAGGTGTGCAGATACTCCACGTTTTATACGAACCATAAAATTTATCCTTGTTTAATAATATAAAATTCTATAATAATAGAGTGTATCATCAAAAATTATGAAATATGAAATATTATGAATATGGTAAACAACTAGAAATTAATCTTTTTTTATCTTTAGAAACA
The DNA here is from genome assembly GCA_024648785.1 of Candidatus Westeberhardia cardiocondylae. Taxonomy (GTDB): domain Bacteria; phylum Pseudomonadota; class Gammaproteobacteria; order Enterobacterales; family Enterobacteriaceae; genus Westeberhardia; species Westeberhardia cardiocondylae_C. The sequence goes on from JABYQB010000006.1 coordinate 7,103, forward strand.
ATACAACCAAGATGTAATTGTCTTTTTCTTTTTGAAGATTTTTTAGTTAAAATATGACGAATATTAGATCTTTTTCTTTTAAATTTACCCAAAGAAGTTTTTTTAAATCTTTTTTTTACAGCACGAACTGTTTTAATCTTTAACATCTATATTTCCTTTTAACAATATTATTTAATAAATTCAAAACAATAAAAAAATATTATTTTATTTTTTTATTTTTTTTGAAAATTGTCATAACTATTTGACGTCCTTCAATTTTTTTTGACATTGATTCAATATTTGCAAAATTAATTAATTTATCACGAATTCTATACATAATTTTAATACCTATTTTATAATGCATAATTTCACGACCACGAAATCTAACTGTAATCTTTACTTTATCACCATTTTCTAAAAAACGAATTATATTTTTTAATTTAATTTGATAATCACTCTCATCAGTATTAGGCCTAAATTTTACTTCTTTAATTTGAATTATTTTTTGTTTTTTCTTTTGTATTTTTAAAATTTTGTTTTTCTTATAAAGAAACTTCCCATAATTCATTATACGGCAAACTGGTGGTATTGAATTAGAACTAATTTCAACTAAATCAACACCAATTTCTTCAGCTCTTTTCAAACCTATATCTAAAGAAACAATTCCAAATAATTTTCCATTAAAATCTATTAATCGAATTTTTTTAGCAGAAATTTCTTTATTAATACGATTAAAATGTATTACTTTTCTTCCTACTTTAATATTTCTAACCCTCCTATATTTAAATGTCTATTCTTAATTTCATTTTTTAAATATTTAATAAACTTATAAATATCTACATTATTTACATGTTTTCCACAACGAGTACGAATAGAAATTGTGTTATTTTTTATTTCTTCAGAACCACAAATTAACATATAAGGAACTTTTCGTAAAGTATGTTCTCGTATTTTAAAGTTAATTTTTTTATTTCTTATATCTTTTTCTATTCTAATATCTGTAAAAGAAAAAATTCTTTTAATTTCCAATACATAATTTAAATGATGTTTTGAAACATTCATAACAACAACTTGTATTGGAGATAACCAAGTTGGATAACAGCCGGAAAATTCTTCTGTTAAAATAGCAATAAAACGTTCTATAGAACCAAAAATAGCTCTATGAATCATAACAGGAACAATTTTTATATTATTTTCATTTATATAAAACGCTTCTAAACGAGATGGTAGTAAAAAGTCCAATTGTATTGTACCACATTGCCATTCCCGATTAAAACAATCTAAAAAAGAAAATTCAATCTTTGGACCATAAAATGCTCCTTGTTCTGGTTGGTATACAAAATTAATTTTATTTTCTAAAAGAACAGTAACTAAATCTTTTTCCATATTATCCCAAACATTATCATCTCCTATTCTATTATCAGGTCTAGTAGATAATTTTACAATAATATTTTTAAAACCAAAAACTGCATAAACATGCAATATCATATTTATACAATGAATTACTTCATTTTTTACTTGATTTTTTTTACAGAATATATGTGCATCATCCTGAGTAAAATTACGTACCCTCATTAATCCATATAAAGATCCAGATGGTTCATTACGATGACAACATCCAAATTCTGCTATACGAAAAGGAAGATCTTTATAAGATCTTAAATTTTGATTAAAAATCTGTATATGAGCAGGACAATTCATTGGTTTAATGCAATATTTTTTATTATCTAAAGATATATGATATATATTGTCAGAATAATATTTCCAATGTCCAGTTTTTTTCCATAATACACTATTTAACAAAAATGGAGTTTTGACTTCTTTATAAGAAAATATTTTTAATTTCTCTCTAATAAAATTTTCTAATTCTTTAAAAATAATTAATCCATTATTATGCCAATATATCATTCCTGGTGTTTCTTTACTAATATGATACAAATCAATTTGTTTTCCAATTTTTCTATGATCCCTATTACCAATATGTTTATATTTAATATTAAAATGAGAATTAAATTCTTTTTTATTTTCTAAAACTATCCCAGATATACGTTGTAATATTTTTTTTTTACCATCTTTTTCATACCAAAATACTCCAGAAGTATTTTTATTTAATGTAAAATAACGACAAAACTTTACATTTGGTGTTTGAGGAATCAAAGATATATCTACATATTCATTTTGATAATATAATGAAAAATAACGATTTTTACTAAATTTATTTAAAATAGACATTTTGTAATATTCTTTTCGTTTTTCAAAAATAGAATAAGCTTGTTCCCAAGTAACATATTTTCTAAAAACTGTGTAATTATTACAAATATATTTACGCATCAATTTTTCTAAAATATTTAATTCCTCTTCTTTAAGAAGATGAGAAATATCTATATCATAATAAAAATTTTTTTTTATTACAAAACTATCTGCCATTTTTGCATTTGGAAAAATTTTTTTAATAACAAAACCTAATATATAAACACAAGTTTGGCTAATAATATTTAAACCAATTTCATCTTTAGATGTTATAATATATAGATTAGTATTTTTTTTTATTAAATCAAATGCATGAATTAATTTTCCGTTAGATAAACCAGCAAGACAAAAATCCGTTAATTTCGAGCTAATATCTTTGGAAACATCTAATGTAGAAACGTAACTATCAAATACACGATTACTACCATCAGGTAAAGTAATAATAATCATATAGAATCACACATATTATTAAAAATTACTTAATAAAATTAATATAAAACATTTTACAAATATTATATCACTTTAATTTAAATTAAATTTAATATTTTGAAATTTTAAAAACAAATTATTATATTATTTAATATAAACTAAAATTGTCAAATTTCATTTAATTAGAAATATTAAAAATATATACAAAAATATAATGAAATTATTAAATTAATTAATATTAAAAAATTTTTAATTTTTAGTTATTATTTAAATTCACTATCTTGTAAACAATTATGTAAAATTTATTTGACAAATTTTAAAATATTAAATATTATGTTGATCTTATTGAGATTTTTTAATATTTTAAGAATGCGATTTTTAAATTATTAAAAAAGTTTTTACTTACTAATAATTTTAATTTTTGCAAAATTTTTCATTCCTCTGTAGTTCAGTTGGTAGAACGGCGGACTGTTAATCCGTATGTCACTGGTTCGAATCCAGTCAGGGGAGATGATATAAAAATTTACTATTTTTATAAAAATTTTGTAAATAATAAATTAAAATATATACAAATAAAAATTTAATTAAAATGTGAAAAATTAATCATTTATATTTGATTATAAATTTTATAAAATTTCAATAATTTTATTAAATTAAATTTAATTATTTATTTTATGAAGTATTGTCAATAAATTTTATTAAAAAGTAAAAATAAATTTCTAATTATTACCATGTAAAAACTTTGAATTTCATGAAATGAATTTCAAAAATATTATATATAAAAACATATAATGCTTTTCATGTATTAAATATTATTTTTATTTTTTTGTTGATACATCCAGCTTTCCAATATAATTGCAGCGGATTGTGCATCAATTTCATCCTTTTTCAATTTTTTAAAAGATTTACCACTGTTTATTAAAAATAATTTTGCTTCAAATGTACTTAATCTTTCATCATGAAAAATAATATTGTAATTAAATCTATTTTGAAGTTGATTAGAAAATTTTCTAACTTTAAAAGTAAATAATTGTTCTGTACCATCCATATTTAAAGGAAAACCTACTATGATACTTTTAAGATATTTAAATTCATTAAGAAAATCCTTAATTTTTGCCCAATCAGGGTTTCCATTTATTATTTTAAATGTACCTATTGGATGAACTATATTAGTTATATTATGAGAAATAGCTATACCAATATTTTTTGTACCAACATCAAATGCAACAAAAGAAGAATATTTTTCCATAAAAATCTGTAGAATTAATTATATTTATAAAAAATTAAAACTTAATACATAAATATTTATTTTTAAATAATTTTTTCATATTTAAAATAAAAAAACTGAAAAATTAAAAAAATTACTTAACTTAAAAATTAAATTAAATTTAAATAAAAAATATATATATTCTACATTAAATATATTCATATAATTATAAAAATAATAAAAATAATATATTTTTATAAAAACTATTTATAAAAGACATAATTTCAAGAAATTATGAAAAATAAAAGTTAAAATATCTAATGTGAAAATAGTAAAAAAATTAAATAATTAATTATAAATTAAATATATCAAAATATATCAAACTTATATCCCAATATTACGTAATGACTTACCTTTCATCAAATTTTTCTCAATATGTTCTAATGAAACATTTTTTGTTTCTGGAACAAATTTTATAGTTATTAAAATAAAAATGAAATTTAATAAACCATAAAACAAAAAAGTATTAGAATTCCCAAATTTTTCCAACATTGTTAAAAATGTAGCTCCAACAATCATATTTGCAATCCAATTTGTAGATGTAGAAATAGTTATACCAAAATCTCTTCCTTTCAATGGTTGAATTTCAGAACATAAAACCCAAACTAAAGGACCAGCACTCATAGCGAAACCAATAATAAAAAACATTAACATAATAACAGAAAAATATTTTTGAAAACTATTATTAACACCAATTAATAGTAAAAAACTTAATATAATCATACTAACAGACATTACACCAAAACCTAACTTCAATGTGGGTTTTCTACCCCAATTATCAACTAAACTAATAGCTATAAATGTTGATAATACATTTATTAAACCAACAAAAACAGTACCCCACATTTGATTAATAGTATCATTAAAACCAGCTAAACAAAAAATTTTTGGAGCATAATACATAATAACATTCATACCAGTAAATTGTTGCATAATTTGTAATAAAATACCAAGAAAAACAGCACGACGAAAATTATTATTTTCTTTAAATAACTGCCAACCACTCTGTTCAATTTTAAGACTATCCTGAATTTCATTTAACTCTTTTTTTACTTGTTCTTTAGAATCACGTAACATATTTAAAACTTTTTTTGCTTCCTTATATCTTCCATGAAAAGCTAACCAACGTGGACTACCAGGTAAAAACAAAACACCAATAAATAACAAAACAGCAGGAATAGTAATAATACCTAACATCCAACGCCAAGAACCACTGTAACTAAAAACTGTATCAGATAAATATGCAACTAATATTCCAATAGTAATCATAAGTTGATACATAGAAATCATTGATCCTCTAATTTTTTCTGGAGCAATTTCTGACAAATATAATGGAGCAGTGTAAGATGTAATACCAACAGCTAAACCTAACAAAATTCTTGCAATAATTAAAGATTCCACATTTAATGAAAATGCAGACCACAAAGATCCAACAATAAACAATATTGCACCAAAAAGTAAACTAGATCTTCTTCCAAATTTTGCAGATATCCAACCAGCACAAAATGCACCAATTGCAGCACCAAACATCATAGAACTAACAACCCATTCTTGTTGATGATGTGTAATCATTAAATCCATGGATAAAAAAGGTAACGCTCCTGCAATAACTCCAATATCTAAACCAAAAAGTAAACCTGCTAAAGCAGTCATAAAACAAACAAAAAAAGAAAAACGGGTATGAAATTTATTAAATTTATTAAAATTATCCATAGAAATATTCATATTTCCTCTCCAAATCAAATTACCAAAATTATCTAAAATAACAGAAATTATTTTCTTATAAAAATAAAACTACACAAAATTTATAGAATAAATTTCATTATTAAATACAATAACATTCATTAAACAAATTAATATTAATATATAATATATTTTAATATTAAATTAATTATTTAATAAAAGGTATATGAAATATATAAATTTTATTCAATAAAATAACAAAATACATATTGTTGCACAAAAATAATATAATATCAACACAATTATAAAACAACAAACAATATTAAAATATAAAAATTAAAAATTAATATATATTTATTTAACATACAAACGAACAATTATTGTGTAAAAATTAATCAATATTATTAAAATGCAATACAATAATATATATATATATATATAAGATTCACAACATTAAAAATATAAAATAAACCATATTTATAAATTTAAAAAATATAATAGAAAAATAACATAAATAAAAAAATAGTAATTTTAAATTTTAAATATTCATCAAAATACAACATGACAAAATATAAATACAAAATAAAAAAATAACATTATTAATTTGACAATAGACAATATAATATGAGATTATGTCAAAATATGAAATAATTAACAATTATACCTAATCAACGTCAAAATTTTTTTACAACTCACATCATAAAATAAATAAGAAATTTTAAAAATATAAAATAATACAATTAAAAATACTATATTTATCTAAATAAAACTCAATATATATTTTGATTAAAGAATTATACTTATATATAAATTATGATATTAGATTAAAATTTAAAAATTAAAAATTTTTAATAAAAATAAAATAATATTTATTAGGTGTTAATACTTAATTTTTAATTTTTATAAACTTTAAATAATAAAAAATTAAAAATTATTTATTTAATGTTTTTATAAAATTAAACTTCATATTGAACAAAACATACTTAAAATTTTGTTTAATAATAAAAATTTAATTATTTTTTTGATTAATAAAATTGAAATATTTAATTCAATAAAATTATTAAATATTTATTAAATAAAGGAAAATAAATATATGAAAAACAATATTATTATTGTAAATGATGAAAATTTTTTAAAAAAATTTCATTACAAAGGATTATTTTTAATAGATTTTTGGGCAACATGGTGTAATCCATGTAAAATGATGATGCCAATTTTAGAAGAAATTTCTAATGAATTTTATAAAAAAATAACAATTGCCCAAGTAAATGTTGATGAAAATCCAAAAACAACATCAAAGTACAACATACGTAGTGTACCAACTTTATTACTATTTAACAATGGAAAAATAATTGAAAAAAAAATTGGATATTTATCTAAAGATAAATTAAAATTTTTTATTCAAAATAATATTAATAATGGTTCAATATATAATTAATAAAACTTTATAAAATAAAATTTTTAACAATAAATTTATTAATCATTAACTATTTTAGTTTTAATATTTATAAAAATAAAAATATAAAAATAGTATTTTAACAAAAATTAAAAACATAATAATTAAAATTTACTAATCTTAAATATTCACTATTATGAATCTTAGCAAATTGAAAAATACAACCGTTTCCAAATTAGTAATTTTAGGAGAAAATATGGGTTTGGAAAATCTAGCAAGAATGAGAAAACAAGATATTATCTTCTCTATTTTAAAACAACATGCAAAAAGTGGAGAAGATATTTTTGGAGATGGTGTACTAGAAATATTACAGGATGGGTTCGGGTTTTTACGATTTAGTGATAGTTATTATTTGGCAGGTCCTGATGATATATATGTATCTCCAAGTCAAATTCGTAGATTCAATTTAAGAACTGGGGATACTATATCAGGAAAAATTAGACCTCCAAAAGAAGGAGAAAGATATTTTGCTCTTTTAAAAGTTAACGAAGTTAATTATGAAAGACCAGAAAATGCAAAAAATAAAATCTTATTTGAAAATCTTACTCCCTTATACGCAAATTCCAGATTACGAATGGAGCGAGGTAATGGGTCAACTGAAGATTTAACAGCACGAGTTTTAGATCTTGCTTCCCCAATTGGTAGAGGTCAAAGAGGTTTAATTGTAGCTCCACCAAAAGCTGGAAAAACAATGTTATTACAAAATATTGCTCAAAATATATCACATAATCATCATGATTGCATATTAATAGTGCTTTTAATTGATGAAAGACCCGAAGAAGTCACAGAAATGAAAAGATTAGTAAAAGGTGAAGTAATTGCATCAACTTTTGATGAATTAGCTTCAAGACATATTCAAATTGCTGAAATGGTAATAGAAAAAGCAAAAAGATTAGTAGAGCACAAAAAAGATGTCATCATTCTTTTAGATTCTGTTACAAGATTAGCTAGAGCTTATAACGCAATAATCCCTTCCTCCGGAAAAGTATTAACAGGAGGGGTTGACGCACATGCCTTACATAGACCTAAACGGTTTTTTGGAGCAGCACGTAATATGGAAGAAGGTGGTAGTTTAACAATTATTGCAACTGCGTTAATTGATACTGGATCTAAAATGGATGAAGTAATTTTTGAAGAATTTAAAGGAACAGGAAATATGGAATTACATCTATCCAGAAAGATTGCAGAAAAAAGAGTATTTCCAGCAATTGATTACAATAGATCTGGTACAAGAAAAGAAGAATTACTTACTTCGCAAGAAGAACTACAAAAAATGTGGATATTAAGAAAAATAATTCATCCAATGAACGAAATTGATGCTATGGAATTTTTAATGAATAAACTATCTATGACAAAAACAAACGATGAATTTTTTAACATGATGAAAAGATCATAAATAATTTACTTAATGTATAAAATAAATTTTTTTAAAAACGAATAAAATTGATAATAAAATATTTAAATAAAAGTAAAAACAATAAATTATATTTACATTTAAATATAATTTATTAAAAATATAATATAAATTTTGTCTTTATATTTATTTTTATTTATATAAAAATTAAATACTGATTGTTAATATTTAAAAATATTATTATAATTTATAAGTTTAGTAATTATTAATTTTTTATAAAATATTTAATATTTTATTTCTTACATGATTTAATTTTATTTAAATTTAAATTAAACAATGTAAAAATATTAAAAATAAATAGAAAATTTATATTAATTTTTTAAATATTTTATTTAAAACGCCTGTAGCTAAAATGGATACAGCACTATCTTCCGAAGATAGCGAATTCTAGGTTCGAAACCTAGCAGGCGTGTTTTATTTTTATAAAAAAATATAAAAAACAAATTTGTTTATATTTATTATTTTAAAAAAAAATTTAACATCCTAAATGTAAAATTTTTCAATATTTAAAATTATTTAAATTTTATATTCAAATACTTAAATGGTGATTGTAGCTCAATTGGTAGAGCCCTGGATTGTGGTTCCAGTTGTTATGGGTTCAAATCCCATCAATCACCCACAGAATTTTTTAAAAATATTTTTTAAAATAAAAATTTTAATTAATTAAAAATTAATTTAAATAAGATAATTTAAAATTTTATTAAAATAAAAATCTTTTTTTTAAAATAAAATCGGCGAGTGGCGTAGCTTGGTAGCGCGACTGGTTTGGGACCAGTAAGTCAGAGGTTCAAATCCTCTCTCGCCGAGATTAAAAGTATTTTTTTACAATATTTTGATATATTCTTTTTAAGAAATATTTAAGTCTTGTTAAAAATAACTTTTTGACCTTGAGTAACTCTATCATTATTACAATAATCTTTAATAGTAGAAATATTACTAAACACCCCACGATTAAAAAAAGAACGGACTGCCACCCCTTGATTACATCCATGCTCTAATATTAACCACCCCCCAGGTACAAGATAATTATTAGCATTTAAACATATTACTTCTAAATCTAACAAACCATTATTTAAAGATAATAAAGAACAACGTGGCTCATAAAATATTTCTTTATTCAAAAAATTAAATTCTTTAAAAGAAATGTATGGAGGATTACTAACAATTAAATCATATAATTTAATATCCAATGATTCAAACCAATTACTATGAAAAAAAACAACATTTTTTATACCAAGATTTAATGCATTTTTTTTTGCTATAACTAATGCATCTAAAGAACAATCTGCTGCAAATATTTGCCAATTTGGCTTTTCTGAAGCTAATGATAATGCAATTGCACCAGAACCAGTACCTAAATCTAATACTTTAGCATCATTTAATGTCACTAATTTTAGTGATTGTTCTATTAAACATTCAGTATCAAATCTTGGAATAAAAGTATCATAAGATACAAATAACTTTAAAGACCAAAATTCTTGTTCACCAAAAATATAAGCTATAGGTTCAAAATTTTCCCTTCTAATAAGAAAAGATTCTAATTTAATTAATTGAATATTTGTTAATAATGTATCAGAATATAAGATAAATTCAGATAAACTTACTCCCATAACCCTACAAAATAAAATTTCTATTTCATTTCTTATATAAGAATTATTAAATAATTTAGATAATCTTATGTAAGCATTATGTACCCACTGATACCAACTCATATAGAAAAAATTCTAAAAAATTTTTCAATTTGTTTTTCTTGTATTATAGGTGTAATTAAATTTTGTAAATTACCTTCCAATATTTCTTCAAGACAATATAAAGTTAAGTTAACTCTATGATCTGTAACTCTATTTTTAGGAAAATTATATGTTCGAATACGATCTGAACGATCACCAGTACCCAACAAATGACGTTTTTTTAAAGACTCCTCTTGTTTAATACGTGTATTTTTCATATACAACAATTTTGATGATAATAAAGATAAAGCTTTAGACTTATTTTTATGTTGTGATCTTTCATCTTGACATGAAACTACGATACCTGTAGGAAAATGAATAATACGAATTGCAGAATCAGTAGTATTAACATGTTGTCCACCTGCCCCAGATGATCTAAACGTATCAATTCTTATATCATTGATATTAATTTTATTAATTGCTTTCTTTTCAACTTCCGGAAGAACTACAACTGTACACGAAGAACTATGAATACGACCTTGAGATTCAGTTTCTGGAATTCTTTGAACACGATGACCACCAGATTCAAATTTTAATTGATCATAAGATTCTTTATTTGGTATACGAATAATAATTTCTTTATAACCTCCATATTCTCCAATAGTTTTGCTTATTATTTCAACTTTCCACTTTTTAACATCAGAAAAACGATTATACATTCTAAATAAAACTCCAGAAAACAAAGATGCTTCTTTCCCACCAGAAGCAGCTCTAATTTCAACAAAACAACCACATTTTTTTTTATCAACATTTGAAGATAATAAATAATATAACTTTTTTTCCATCTTTTTCTTATTATTAATAGATTCTGTAAGAATCTCCTTAGCCATTTCATACAATTCCAAATTTGATAACATATTTTTTGCAGTATAAATGTCTTCTTTATACCTAGACCATTCACGAAAATACCAAAATATGTTATTAAGCTTTGAATATTCTTTTGACAATACTCGAAATTTCTTTTCATCAAAATCAGTATATGTCTTACTAAGATCAGTTTCTATTTTTTTATAATGTTTTTGTAAAATTTCTAATTTAGAAAATATCGATTTTTTTATCATAAAATACCATATTTAATGTACATATATAATTTAAATTATATTACAATGATTAATTGTCTATAATTAATGAAATACTTTTTTAAAATAATTTAAAATAATTAAATATTAATTCATTAAACTTAAATGAATAACAATAAAATACAAAAACCATTTTAACAACATTAGATATAATAAACACAAAATTATAAAACAAAATTATAAAAAATAAAAATAATAAAATTAAAACAATAAAACAAAGTATATTTATTTATTATATATAAATATATTATTAAATTATTAAAATAAAAAAATTTAATATATTTAAAAATATATTTATATTTAAATAAAATATTTTCATAATATCAAATAATATAAAATTTAATAAAAAATTTAATATTTCACTTTTATTACATAGAATATTTTCATACAATATTAATAAAATTTTATAATCTTAAGATTAAAATATAAAATTATTATAATTTATATAAATATTAAGTACAAATTAAATAAATAAAACATAAATAATATAAAATATTACATAACTTTTAATATAATTTATATTATAATTTACAAATTTTAAAATAATAAATTCATAATTTAATCAAAAATACAAATACTAAAAAAATATTTATATAAAATATTTATATATAAAATATAAATGATAAATTTGGATTTACATATTTATGCCAGATATAAAATTGTTTTCAGGAAATGCTACTCCTGATCTAGCTAAAGATATTGCAAAACGTTTATATACAAAACTAAGTAATGCCATAGTAGGTTGTTTTAGTGATGGTGAAGTAAATGTGCAAATAAACGAAAATGTTAGAGGGGGTGATATTTTTATCATTCAATCTACTTGTTTTCCAACAAATAATAATATTATGGAATTAATAGTAATGATTGATGCATTAAGAAGGGCGTCGGCTGGTAGAATAACAGCTGTTATACCATATTTTGGTTATGCCAGACAGGATAGAAGAGTACGTTCAGCCCGTGTACCTATTACAGCAAAAGTTGTAGCAGATTTTTTATCAGGTGTTGGAGTTGATAGAGTTTTAACTGTAGATTTACACGCAGAACAAATACAAGGATTTTTTGATGTACCAGTAGACAATGTATTCGGAAGTCCAATCTTATTAGAAGATATGTTGCAAAAAAAATTTGAAAACCCAATTATTGTCTCCCCAGATATCGGGGGTGTTGTAAGAGCAAGAGCTATTGCAAAACTATTTAATGATATTGATATGGCTATTATTGATAAAAGAAGACCTCATGCTGGTATATCTCAAATTATGCACATAATTGGTGATGTTATGAAAAGAGATTGCATATTAATAGATGATATGATAGACACAGGAAATACTTTATGTAAAGCCGCAAAAGCCTTAAAAGAACAAGGAGCTAAAAGAGTTTTTGCATATGCAATTCATCCTATTTTTTCAGGAAATGCTTACGAAAATATAAAACATTCATTCATTGATGAAGTAATAATTTGCGACACTATACCTCTTAACAAAAAAATAAAATCACTTTCTAAAGTTAGAACTTTAACATTATCTGGAATGTTAGCAGAATCAATAAGAAGAATTAACAACGAAGAATCAATTTCATCTATGTTTGGACATGGATATCTATAGAAAAATTTTTTATAAAAATATGAAATTTATATTATACTAGTTCAAATAAAAATTAAGTAATTTTATTTTAAATAAAAAACTTAAACAAAATAAAATATACAATATAAATAAACAAATAAAAAATTATAAATAATCATTGTATTATTAAAATAATATAAATTTTAATTAATAATTAAATATTAATTATATTATGTTATTAAAATAACAAAAAATATTGAATAATAAAATACGATAATTTTATTACATTTAATTTAATTAAAAATAATAAATATTATCATATAAATACATTTAAAAAATTATTATAATATTTAATATATGATAAAATTAATAGTTGGGTTAGGTAATCCTGGAATAAAATATAAATATACAAGACATAATATTGGAACATGGTATATTATATCCTTATTAAAAGAATTAAAAATAAAATTAAAAATTGATAGAAATTTTTGTAGTTATATATCTAAATTTAAATCGAAAAATGAAAATATAATTTATTTTGTAATACCAAATATTTTTATAAATTTATGTGGAAAAATAATAAAGAAAATTTCTTTATTATACAAAATTTTGCCAAATGAAATTTTGATTGTACACGATGATATGGATTTATACCCTGGAAATATTAAATTAAAATTTGGAAGTAAACATCATGGCCATAATGGAGTTAAAAATATAATTCATTCCTTTGAAAATAAAACAAATTTTTATCAACTTAAAATAGGAATTGGTAGACCAAAAAAAAAAGAAGAAATAATAAATTTTGTTTTAAATAGACCACCAATACAAGAAAAAAAACTCATTGATTTTTCTATTAAAACAGCAGTAAAATACACAAAAACTTTAATTATAAAAAATAATATTGAAATAATTATGAATAAATTAAATAAAAAAAATAAAAAATTCAATTTATCTTAAAATAAGATGCATTATATTACTTTTACTATTTTAAAATATTTAAAAATTTACTAAAATTTTATGTTCATTTTATATTTTTAAATATTAATTGTTAAATTAAATTTTTAATATTATTTCATGTTTTATATATTAAAACACTGATATTTTTCAGTCAGATATATATAAATATTATAAATATATATTAAAATTTAATTTTTATAAAATTTTGATAAAAATAATTTTATAAAATAAAAACAATAAAATTAAAATCAATAAAACTAAACAAATTTTCTTATTAAAGAAATACTACTTATTTACCAATACAAAAATTTGAAAATATTTTTCTAATTAAATCATCTGAACTATATTGTCCTGTTATTTCAGACAATGATTTTTGAGCTAAATATAATTCTTCAGAAATTACTTCATCAAAATAACCATTTTTTAAATATTTTTTACATCGAATTATATGCTTTTTTGAAGAATGTAAAGCATCCAAATGTCTTCTTCTAACTAAAAATTTTCCTGAAACAAAATTACCAAAATGATCTAATACTATATTTTTTAATAATTTTTCTATCAAAGAAATTCCATGATTTAATTTTGCAGAAACGGTAACAAAAAAATTATTAAATTTATTATGTATTTCTGGTAATTCTCCAGTTAAATCTGATTTGTTTCTAACAATGATTACAGGAATATTTTTAGGAATATGAAAAAAAAATTTAATCTTTGATATGTCTAATTCTGATAATTTAATTACTCTAGAATCTACAACAAATAATATAATATCAGAATTTAAAATTTCATAAAAAGAACGTTGTATACTAATACGATCAATTTCATTATCAATATCATCACATAAACCTGCTGTATCAATAAGACTACAAGGAATTCCATTAATATCAATTCTACTACGTAGTACATCACGGGTTGTTCCTGCAATTGAAGTTACAATAGCAGTTTCATTATTAGTTAATAAATTTAATAAACTGGATTTACCAACATTTGGTTCTCCAGAAATAACAATCTTAATACCTTCTTGGAAGACATTACCTTTTTTTGCTTTAATAAATAATTTATTAAAATTATCTAATATATTTTCTAAACGAAATTTAATATCATTTTTAAAACATTCAGTAATATTTTCACTAGGAAAATTAATTTTCCCTTCTAAACATGTTCTAATTTCTAACAATTCTTGAACTAAATCACAAATATTAGAAGAAAATACTCCTTGAACAGAACGAATAGCTAAACGAGCAAATTGAATGGATTCAGAATAAATAAGATCAATAATAGATTCTGCTTGTACCAAATCTAATTTTTTGTTTAAAAAAGCACGCTCAGAAAATTCTCCAGGTTTAGCAATACGAATACCAGAAAATGAAATAATATTTTTTAATATTTCATCTAAAACAACTGGACTACCATGACCTTGTAATTCTAAAACATCTTCTCCGGTAAAAGAATTGGGGGAAGGAAAAAATAAAGCAATACCTTTATCTAAAATTTCTCCATGTTTATCTTTAAATAATAAATATTCTGCTTTTCTTGGTTCAAGTATTTTCCCTAATATTACTGGAATAACAATAGAAATAACCAATGGACCGGAGACACGTATTACACCTATACCACCATATCCTGGTGGTGTAGAAATAGCTGCAATAGTATCCATTATATCTTTCATAAATACACATATAATAAAATTAAAAATGTTATCAATATAAAATAAAAAACCAAAAAAATTTTTTTAAAAATTTATCTATTAATATATAAACCTCTTTTTTTCAATTCTTTATAAATAAATTTTTGTTGTATAATTGTGACAAAGTTACTTACTGTATAATATAAAACTAAACCTGAAGGAAACCACAAAAAAAATAAAGTAAATACAAGTGGAAAAAAAGATATTATTTTTTTTTGTATAGGATCTACATAAGATGTAGAAGGAAATAATTTTTGAATTAAAAACATAGTAAATCCCATCAAAATTGGTAAAATATAATAAGAATCTTTATCTGATAAATCATGTATCCAAAAAATAAAATTTGCATGTCTTAATTCAATAGAACTAGAAAGCATGTAATATAAACCTAAAAAAATTGGCATTTGTATTAATAATGGTAAAAAACTACTTAACGGGTTAATTTTTTCCTTTTTATATAAAGAAATGATTTCTTGACTTTGACGTTGTCTGTCATCAAATCTTTCTCTTATTTTTGAAAGTTTTGGTTGTAAAATACGCATTTTTGCCATTGAAACATATTGCATTTTAGTAAATGGATACATAACTCCACGCAAAATAAAAGTAATAATTATAATTGAAAAACCCCAATTTCCTACATATCCATAAATAAATTTTAACAATTTAAATAACGGTTGGGATATAAACCATAACCATCCATAATCAATAGTTAAATCCAAATATGGAGCAACATTTTTCATAACTTCTTGAACTTCAGGACCTATCCATAAAATTGATTCAAATATATACGTACTTTTCGGTAATACATTAATTTCAGAAGATTTAAACCCAGCTATAGCTTGATTACTATTACTTAAATATTTAGTATAAAAAATATTTTCACTGAATGTATGAGGTATCAAAGCTGTTAAAAAATATTTTTCTAACATCGCAATCCACCCATCATGTGTTAAAATACGTAAATTATCATGTTTTATATCATCAAAAGTATATTTTTGATATTTATTACTATAAGCTGAATAAGCAATTCCTCTATATGTATTAAAAGAAAAAGAATTCTTATATACATCATTATAATATTCTGGCAAAGAAATAGATTGTTTTATTTGACCAAAAAATATTAATTTTAATGGATAATCATTAATATTATTAATAAAATAACATATTTTAATTAAAAAACTATTACGATATAAAATAAACATTTTTGTATATACCACACCATCATAATTAATATAAATCAACGGAACATGAATTTCATTATCACAATTTTTTAACATATAATACGTTTTTTCACTAAAATATAATGGCCTAGTTTTATTAAAAATATTATCTGGACCATGTTTTCCAATTAATCCACTTTGTACTTTATATACAAAATTAGAAGAATTCTTTAAAAAATGAATCGGTTTATGTGAATCTAATTTTTCTTTATAAGTTAATAAATAAGCATCTTCAATATCACCACCCAACATATTAATATTTATCGATAAAACATCAGTCTTTACTGTAACAAATTTACTAATCATATTTTTTGTAAAATTACTTCTATCATTCATATCTTTCATAACATTATTTTGTAATTCAATATTTTTTTTCGTAGAAAAATCTAAAATACAATTATCTTTTTGCCATTCTTGCCAAAGAATAAAGGAAACAACTAACAATAAAATAATAAGAACATTTTTCTGTAAATCCATAACTAATATTATCTTAAGTTAAATTTTAAAATTTCTTATAATTCACAAATATTTAATAAAATTTATTTATCATTTCCAAAAATGAAAAAATATAAAATTGTTAACATAATAATATTTTATTAAATTTTTTTTTAATAAATTCATATAACATTATTAGCATAAAATTTAATGAAATTATCATAGATATTAATAATTTATCCAAATATTTCTTAAATCTTTAATAAAGACATTTTTATCAAAATCTTTTATTATTTTAACAAAAACTACAAAATCAACAAAAATAAATGATTTTTTTTTATACCTAAAACTTTCTCTGATCAGTCTTTTTATATGATTACGTAAGTAAGATTTTTTAACATTTTTTTTTGATACTATTATACCTAATCTAGAATATTTCATGTTATTAAAACAGCTAAATATAGTAAAATACTTACTATTAAATTTTTTTGCATTTCTAAAAACAAACAAAAACTGATGATTCTTCAATAATCTATATTTTTTAGAAAAAGAAAATTTCATATTACGAACCGTTTATTTAAAAGATACAGTTAAATAATACCTACCTTTTCGACGTCTTTTAGACAAAATATTTCTACCATTTTTTGTTGACATTCTCAAACGAAATCCATGAGTACGATTACGTTTTAATACAGAAGGTTGAAAAGTTCGTTTCATTAAAATTTATCCATAATAAATTAAATATTATATTAATATTAATTATAATATAAAATGTAAAAATTAATAAATATTATCTTACATATTAATTATTAATTTGCAAGTACAATAAAAACTATAAAAATTTAAAAAAACATGTAATTTTAACTAATATATATTAACAAATAAATATTAATTATTTTTAAAAATTTTAATAACAGTAAATATTAAAATTTATTAAAATAATTACAATAAATTTAAAAAAACAAATAAAACATACAATAATATAAATATAAATTATTTAATAAAATAATAAATATATATAAATAATTTACAAAATTTAAATATTTATCATAAAAATGTAATAAAAAAAATTTCAAATATTGAAATATTAAATAATTACTAAAAATTGTATATTTTACTTTAAATAATTAAAAATTTTTAAATATTTATATTAAATATACAAAAATAATTTATAT